>DATLDA010000097.1:0-2464 GCA_035526135.1 Flavitalea sp. | reverse complement strand
AGGGTAAGGATAAGAACACAATTTGGACAAGAATATGTATCCGATTTCGTTCCGGTAAAAATTACGCCTCCGATTGACAGCATCAGCTGGCAACGTACAAATGATGGAGTGCACACCTACGTGAATACGCATGATCCGCTGAAAACTTCAACCTACTACCATTTTGAATACCAGGAAGACTGGATCTTTCATTCGAAATACAATTCCAATATTGAATACATCAATGGAAATTTTGTGGACAGGGATCCGACGATAAATATTTTTACCTGTTGGTCTTCTGAAAAATCATCGCGGGTAATTACAGGCACAACGGCGAATTTAGAAAGTGACATTATTAAAACCCTTCCTATCACCTATATACCATATGGCTCCTGGAAGTTTCAAGATAAATACAGCGTAATGGTAAGGCAGTATTCACTTACGAAAGAAGGATTTGAGTTCTGGCAGGATGTGAAAAAAAATTCTGAACAGTTAGGAACCATTTTCGACCCGCTTCCCTCGCAAACTGTGGGCAATATCCATTGTATTACAAATCCACAGGAGACTGTCATCGGTTTCATAAGTGCAGGTTCAGCTGTAGAGAAAAGAATTTTTATCACCCGAGCCGAAGTATTACCCTGGGTGATACCGAATGATTGTGAAGAAAAATTTGTTACGCCAGACAGTGTACATTATTATTTCGGTGTCCTTGGATTGGTTCCACAGTATTCTCAGTTCATGCCACCCGGGTATCCAGCGTCCACATTAAAATGTATTGATTGCAGGCTGCGGGGTTCCAATGTCAGGCCGCCTTTCTGGCAATAAAGCTATCGTAGCGAATCAGTCGTTTAAAATGTATTGAAATGAAGAAATTTTTTATATCGCTTGTTATACAATTCCTGGTCGCTGGTACGATTTGTTTCGCGCAGGATAATAAGGCGGCTTTTGTGCAGGCAAAATTTCAAAACTATGCATCCCATACCCTTCAGGAAAAATTATTTGTTCATTTAGACAAATCATTTTTTGTTACGGGGGAAACATTATGGTTTAAAATTTATTATGTAGATGGATCTTTCCATAAAGCGCTTGACCTGAGCAAAGTCGTTTATCTTGAAGTATTGGATGACAAGAATACGCCGGTTTTGCAAACCAAGGTTGGTTTATCTGGCGGAAAAGGTAATGGCTCATTAAATCTGCCTGCAGGCTTGATTACGGGCAATTACACAGTCAGGGCATATACCAACTGGATGAAAAATTTTTCTCCGGATTTTTTCTTCCGGCAACCTGTAGTCATCGTAAATCCCCTCAGATATTCGGAAGCTACAACCACAACAAGATCTTTTGCCATTGACCTGCAATTTTTTCCTGAAGGAGGCAACCTGGTGGCTGATGTGAAAAGCAAAATTGCATTCCGGATGGCGGGCAATGATGATAGAGGAATCGAGTGTGCCGGCACGATCGTAGATGAAAGTAATGTTGTAGTTACATCCTTTCAATCTTTAAAATTCGGGATGGGAAATTTTTCATTCACTCCTTCCCGCGGAAAAACTTATAAGGCGATTGCAAGAACGGCAGATGGAGTAACAGTATCAAAACTTTTGCCTGCTGTGTATGAACAAGGTTTTGTAATGTCGGTTGATGGAAAGGATGCAACAACGGTCACCATCACAGTTACAGTAAAAATGCCGGCAGCAGACCAGTCAGGATCGTTGTCCTTATTCGTTCATACGCGTCAGATCCGTGGTATCGTCAGATCAGCACCGGTTATTAATGGAACCGCAGTTTTCCGAATCGATAAAGAACTGTTGGCCGATGGTATTTCACAGTTCACACTTTTCAATGGTGAGAAGCCGGTATGTGAAAGATTATATTTTCTAAAACCAAAACGAAAATTACAAATTGCCGCTGTAACGGACAAGCAGGCTTATGAGCGTAGAACAAAAGTCAACATATCTATTCAGGCAACAGATCAGGAAGCCAGACCTCAACTTTCAAATATGTCCATCGCAGTGTTTCGTACTGATTCACTTCAGGAAAGCGGGTTGAAAGGAATAGAAAGCTACCTCTTATTGAGTTCGGACATCCGTGGCCATGTGGAATCTGCTGATTATTATTTTGGAAAAGATCCGGATACAGATGAAGCATTGGATAACGTGATGTTAACGCATGGGTGGACCCGATTCAGGTGGGAAGATATTTTATGGAACAATCGTGTTCCGTTCGCGCACCAGCCAGAGTATGCAGGACATATAATAACCGGCAAAGTAGTTAATCCAAAAACAGGCGTGGGTGAATCCGGTGTTCTTACTTTCCTATCACTGCCAGGACGTAAACTTCGGTTATACAGTGACGTCAGTGATGAAGATGGCAGAATCCGATTTATCGTCCGCGATTTTTTCGGGCATAATGAAATTATTGTGCAACCACGCATTCATGATGGCAACCAGCATCAGTTTGTAATTGATAATCCTTTTTCCGAGAAGCC
>DATLDA010000084.1:0-4009 GCA_035526135.1 Flavitalea sp. | reverse complement strand
TTGGGAGTTTGTAAGTTTAACCGTTTGGAAGTGGAATACATGAATCATACTTCCCAAACTTTAAACTTCCAAACTTCCCAACTTCCAAATCCCGTTCTCCCTGAACTCCCAAACTTCCCCTAACTTTGCCGCCTTCAAATCAGTTCTTTATTTATGATAAGCAGAAGGAACATCCGGGTAAAAGTAATGCAGACCCTGTACGCGGTAGAGGCCCAGGAAGACACTCTTAAACAAGATGATCCGGTAAAACTGCTCAGAAAGCAATTCGATCAAACCAGCCTGCTGGTATTATATCTTGTTTATTTTTTAACAGAAGTGGCCAGATATGCGGAAACAGATGCTAAAAATAAAGCAGCCAAGCACTTACCCTCAAAACAGGACCTAACGATCAATACAAAGATCTCGGGGAATGAACTGCTGTGGATAATTCTAGAAAACCCCTCTTTTGTACAGGCCACAAAATTGGCAAAGCCTGAATTGCTCATTGATAACGAATTATTAAAGAAAATATACCAGGAACTGGTGTCTACAAATAAATATCAGCAGTATATCAGTAAGGAAGGAAGGGAAAAGAAAGATGAAAAAGAGATGCTTGAATACATAATGACAGACCTTCTGCTGCCAAATGAAGCCTTTACCAGTCACCTGGAAGAGAAATTTATCAATTGGGACGACGATGGAGAGATGGTACAGGGACTCGTTGCAAACTTTATCGCAAAGCCGCAGTCGTTCAGTTTTCAACAGATCATCAGCCCGGAAAAACTTGATTTTGCCCTAAAATTGCTGGAAACCACCCGGGAAAAAAAAGAACTTGCCCTGGATTACATCCGTCCGAAGCTTAAGAATTGGGAGCCTGACCGGATCGCATTGCTTGATATGTTACTTATGCGGATGGGCGTTTGCGAATTCCTTTTTTTTGAAACGATTCCACCTAAAGTAACGATCAACGAATATATTGATCTTGCCAAAGAGTACAGCACACAACAGAGCGGGCAGTTTATCAATGGCATTCTGGATAACATTCATAAAGAACTTGTGCGTGAAGACAAAATGCATAAAGTCGCATTTAAGCCTTCATGAATACCATTGATTGAAGTAGCTTTGCCAAAAATATTCGGGTCATGAGAATTCTTTTAATAATCGTTTTCAGTATATGGTTCATTGCCTGTTCTGATACAGATCGAAAGGCTACGGCAAACGCCAACACCTCCGAACAAGATTCTGCACAATTCACAACAATCCAATGGATCGAACCATCCAAAAACCTGGGTAAGATAGCGGAAGGGCAGGTACTCCAGATCCACTTCAGATTTAAAAATACAGGCGATAAGCCCCTAATAATAAAAAATGTGAGACCGAGTTGCGGATGTACAGTGG
This sequence comes from Flavitalea sp., assembly GCA_035526135.1. Lineage (GTDB taxonomy): Bacteria > Bacteroidota > Bacteroidia > Chitinophagales > Chitinophagaceae > Flavitalea. The sequence goes on along the minus strand of DATLDA010000084.1, from coordinate 2,632 downwards.
CAGATTTTCCGAAGGAACCCATTGCACCCGGACAAGAAGGCGAGATCACCGGTTCTTTCGACAGTAAAGGAAGATCAGATCTTCAAAGCAAAGAGATCTTTGTTGAAGCCAATACAAAAGGCTCCGTGAACCATACCCTCCATTTCGAACTTGACGTGGTAAAAAGTGCAGGTGCCAAAAATTAATTTCCTTTAAATTCTCAATAATAAACTATACCAAAACAATGACACCATTAGTGATTTTATTACAGGCTTCTCCTTCTTCTTCATCAGCCTGGCCTCAGATGCTTTTACTCGGTGGAATGATCCTCGTATTCTGGATGTTTATGATCCGTCCACAGGCCAAAAAAGCAAAACTGGCTAAACAATTTCAACAGAATCTGAATAAAGGGGACAAGATTGTCACCATTGCAGGTATTCATGGAAATGTAAATAAGGTGAATGAAGATGGTACAATTATGATGGAAACAAGCCCGGGCAGTTATATGAAAATCGAACGCACTGCCATTTCAATGGAATGGACTAACCAATTAAATAAACCAGTGGTACCCGCAAAAGCATAATATATTTAAAAAAGTAAAGAGGGAACCGGGTGTAACGATCCGGTTTTTTTATGTAATAGATTTTACTGGAAGTGCGTTAAGATCGAATTTGTAAAACATAGTTCATAATACTTTTCGTGTATGGCTGTCAAAGTAGGTCTTACCGGCGGCATTGGAAGCGGAAAAACTACGGTAGCGAAAATTTTCGAAGGCCTTGGCATACCCGTGTATTATGCTGATGAGGCTGCACGAAGACTTCTGAATGAGAACGAAGCTCTAAAAAAACTTGTCATACGGAATTTTGGAAAAGAATCCTACAAGGACGGTGTATTGAACCGGTCACATCTGGCATCGATCGTTTTTGCCGATCCGCATAAGCTGGCAGAATTGAATGCACTGGTGCATCCGGTAACAATAGAAGATGGAAATGCATGGCTGGAAAAACAACAAACGGTTTATGCGATCAAGGAAGCAGCTCTCATATTTGAAAGCAAAGTGAATATCCACCTTGATTATGTAATTGGGGTATATGCTCCTTCTGCGCTTCGCATAGAAAGAGCAATGAAACGCGACCAGATAACGAGCGAAGATGTGCTTGCGCGGATGAAAAGACAAATGAATGAAGAAGAAAAAATGCGCTTGTGCGATTTTGTTATCACTAATAATGAAGAAGAACTGGTTGTTCGTCAGGTGATCGATATTCACAACAAATTATTGCAAACAAAAAGTGTAAGAACCGGAAGGTAAATCGTGAGGCATATTATTTGCCTTACTATTGCTGTGAAAACGAAATTTCATATCGGCTGTTCAGGATTTCATTACAAACACTGGAGAGGTGGCTTTTATCCTGAAAAGCTCGCTCAAAAAAATTGGTTTGATTTCTATTGCCAGCATTTTTCGACACTTGAGCTAAATGTAACGTTTTACCGGTTCCCTCAACTTTCCTTCCTCCAAAACTGGTACATCAAAAGCCCACCGCATTTCAAGTTTGCTGTAAAAGCGCCCCGTCTTATCACACATTATAAGCAGTTCAATGATACGCATGATCTCATCACCGAGTTTTATTCAGTAATTCAAAATGGACTGGAGGATAAACTCGGCTGTGTTTTGTTTCAACTACCACCACGTTTAGCCTATAACGAAACGAGACTCGATAAAATCATTTCTGCTGTAGATACGAATTATAAAAACACCATTGAATTCCGTCACGTTAGTTGGTGGAGAAACGATGTTTATGAAAAACTTGCGAAGAATAATATTAGTTTTTGCGGTATGAGTCACCCATTATTGCCACAGGACATCATACAGAACACCTCGTTTTTGTATTATCGATTTCACGGGATACCTGAACTATATAAATCTCCGTATGATTTAGAAGTTTTAAAGAAGGCAGCAGATGAAATCGGAAATTCAGGTAAGACAAAAGAAGCGTTCATCTATTTTAATAATGATATAGAAGTTTCGGCGATCGATAATGCAAAACAAATGAGGATATATGCCGAGCAAATGAAAAATTTAAGTAAAGGCGTATCAATTTAAAATTAATCCGCCTTTACTTCGTCAATTGTCAAGGTCAGATGGCTTGCGCGTGCTTTAATTTTTTATTAATTGTTTGATAGCCTTTTTTCGAAATCTCTTTCCAGGGAATTACATTTTTTTGTTTCTTTTTATAAAAGAAAATTCCGAGTACTGCAAGAACGGTAATACCCGTTACCGCAAGTAATAGTGAATTGGAATTATGTGGTGGTATGTACTGGATTCCATTTTCATCAGCCACTACGGGTTCGTCTACATATCTACCATGGGATGGTTTCGCCTGATCAATAAAATTTTCTGCAAGGTTGTGGAGTGAATTCCGCATCCCCTCTCCTCTCATCGGCTTTCCGTGTCCGGTAGCAATAACATCAGGCTTTAACGCAGCCAGTTTTTTTACAGATTGCTCTGCTGCATTCCAGTCTGTGGTCAGATATTTGGGAGGACCACTTACTTCTTTCCTATCCGTCAATACGGAGATAGCCGATTCAGCTTTCGTTGATACAAAGGCATCTCCTGAAATCAACACCTTATCACTTTCCCGATAAAGGCTGATAT
>DATLDA010000077.1:0-7900 GCA_035526135.1 Flavitalea sp. | reverse complement strand
TTCACCTGCAACTGATGAAGAACCAGGCATTCCGTGAAGGAAATTTTAATACGAAGTTTTTGGAAAGCTTCGTAATGGTATAATTATTTTTCACGCAAAGAAGCAAAGAAAGCAAAGGCGCAAAGGAGAAACTCTCCTTGCGCCTTTTGTATTTTTCTTTGCAGCTTTGCGTGAAACCTTATTTAAATTCTTCAACCAGCTTTTCCACCCTGAATTCCTGATCATAAAAAGAAGCCAGTTTGCGGATCACCGTTTCCACTACTGCATCCGGGCAGGACGCGCCGCTGGTCATAAGAATATTTACGGGCAATGAGGTGGGAAGAAAATCATGCGTGATGATTTCTTTTTTTGTTTGATATTGATAATGTTGAATGGAAGTTTTTGATAAGATCTTTCCAGCGTCATTGATAAAATATGCAGGTAAGATCTCTTCGCACAATTCTACAAGGTGTGTTGTATTCGAAGAATTATAGCCACCGACGATAACCGCGCAATCGGCCGGAGTTTGTAACAATCCCTGTACGGCGGTCTGATTATCATTGGTAGCGTAACAAAGTGTATCGCGTGTGTCTGCAAATCTCTCCCCGATATTTTCTTCAGTAAGATTAAAATGTGATTTGATCACATTTCTGAGATAATCGGAAATAGCCTGGGTTTCAGAGGCGAGCTGCGTAGTCTGATTTACTACACCCACTCGCTGCAGGTCACGTTTTGCATCGAAATTGGGACTGAACCGTCCCTTAAATACTTCATAAAAATCATTCGTATTCTTTTCACCTGTAATGTATTTTGACAACTCAATGGTTTCGTTCATGTCCTTCACTACGATGGAAGGCGTTTCCGATGCGGCATGCGAAAAAGTAGCGCGTGTTTCTTCATGATCCGGTTTGCCATGAATAACAATTGCGTATCCATTTTGTGCAATGGCCGTACTTCGATTCCATACTTTTTCAACAAACGGACAAGTGGTATTATACTTTTCAGTGGCAATGCCCAGATCCTGCAGCTTTTTTTCCATTTCGAGCGTTGTGCCGAACGCAGGGATCACGACCACATCATCGGGTGTCAAGCTATCAAAAGAAATTAGTTGCCGGCCCAGTGTGTCCTGTAAAAATTTAACCCCTTTATTCTGCAGATCAGCATTGACTTGCGGGTTATGAATCATTTCACTGAGTAAATAAATATTCCTGCCGGGGTTTTCTTCGACGGTTCTGAATGCAATCTCGATGGCATTCTCCACACCATAACAAAATCCAAAATGCCGGGCCAGATAAATTTTTAAGGGACCAAAATCCAGCAAGGTGGGAGTAAAATCTTTTTTTAATTTATCAAGCTGCCTGCGCCTGTTTTTAATTACGCTGATGAGCGAACTTCTGTAAATAAATGGTACGTCGAACGTTTTCATGGAGGTAACAAAGTTACGAAATGCAAACTTCTTCGGTAATTTGCCTGCGATATGGACAAACTCTTTCAGCCCGTTGAATGGTGCCTTCGTTCAAATATTTATGAAGTAAATGTGCGGCAGTATACAAAAGAAGGAACTTTCGCAGCTTTTTCAATGCATCTTCCCCGGTTACGTGATATGGGCGTGGAGATCCTATGGTTTATGCCCATCACACCGATCAGTAAAGAAGTGCGGCAGGGAAACCTTGGCAGTTATTATGCGTGTTCAGATTACAAAACGATCAACCCCGAATTTGGAACAACTGATGATTTCAGGTCGTTGGTAAAACTGGCACATGAATTCGGAATGAAAGTGATCATTGACTGGGTTGCCAATCACACCGGATGGGATCATGTATGGACTAAAAAAAATCCGGAATTCTACAAAAAAAATGCAGTTGGCAAATTTTATGATACAAACAACTGGCATGACGTCATTGACCTGAATTATTATGACCATGCGATGCGTCGCGAAATGATCAGCTGCATGGAATATTGGATACGTGAATGCGACATTGACGGATTCCGTTGCGATATGGCACACCTGGTGCCCCTGGATTTCTGGAGACAGGCCCGGGCACAATTACAACCGATCAAGCCGCTCTTCTGGCTTGCAGAAACTGAGCACCCTAATTATCAGGCCGCATTTGATATTTCTTATGCGTGGCATTGGATGCATCGTACGGAAGCATACAGTAAAGGCGATCTGAATGTACAGGCCTTATCAGAAACACTTTTTGAATATCTGCTGAAGTCAACCCATTACCTCTATCTTTTTTTCACCACCAATCATGATGAAAACAGCTGGAATGGTACGGAATATGAAAAATATAAAGAAGCAGCCATTCCGCTTTCCGTACTCAGTTTTACTTTTCCCGGACTTCCACTTATTTACAGCGGACAGGAATTGCCCAACCGGAAAAGATTGAAATTTTTTGACAAAGATGAGATCGAATGGAAAAAGGATCCTTTACTGCATCCCTTTTATAAGACCATGCTGTCATTACGAAAACAAAATGTTGCATTGACATCCTGTACAAAAACGTCAGAAACTTTTCTGCTGCATACAAATGCACCTGCACAGCTTATCGCCTATCTGCGACGCAATGGGAACAAAGAAGTGCTCACTATTTTGAATCTTTCTTCCCGACCGGCAGATTGTACGCTTATAAGTGAACAGGTAAACGGGATATATACAGAGGTGTTCGAAGAGAAACAATACAGGTTGCAAAAAGATTCCGTCTTGCCTGTTCCATCATGGGGATATCTTGTATTCCAGAAATAAGGAGAAAAAAATTGGTTATATAGTTCCATGGTAGAAACAAAGTGGCAAGAGAACAAAAAAATTGGCGATTACAAATCTGCAATCGCCAATCAAAAATATTTATCAAATAGATCCTTCGCTTCGCTCAGGACAGGTCAACTTCCACTGTTCATATTCAAAACAAAGTTGTAAACGCCTTCATACCCGGGGTAAACACCTTCTACTTTCACCGTACCGGAAGCATTTTCCAGCACTTTCCGTAATTGCTCCACAGTAGTTACCTCCTGGTTGTTTGCTTTTAATATCACAAATCCTTCCTGCACTCTTACTTTGCTGAGCATGCCTTTTGGACCGATCGATTTAATGATCACTCCGCCGTTCACATTCAGTTCCTTCGCGCTTTCTTTACTCAACGTTGTAAGGTCAGCTCCCAGTTTATCGATAACTGAAGTTTTCACCACATCCAGTGTGCCACTTATATTACGCAGTTGAACATTTGTTGTTGTTTCTTTTCCTTCACGAACATAGCTGATCGTAATCTTGTCGCCGGGGCGGTACGTAGCAATTTGTCCCACCATCTCAGCGCCATTCACAACAGATACACCATTGATTTTTGTAATTATATCTCCTTTACGAATACCGGCTTTTGCAGCTGCCCCATCTTCCGGAACCCGCAATACAAATACACCTTCGTCGTCTTTGATGCCATTTTGTTTTTTATCTTCTTCACTGATGTTTTCACGCGGATATTCTATACCGAGGTACGCGCGCTGCACTGTACCATGTTTCATCAGGTCGGCAATGATTTTCTTTACGATGTTAACGGGGATAGTAAAAGAATAGCCTGCATAAGCACCGGTGGGCGATGCAATGGCAGAATTTATGCCGATCAGTCTCCCTTCTGTATTCACCAGTGGGCCCCCGCTATTGCCGGGATTGACGGCAGCATCGGTCTGCATGAATGACTCTACCGGAGTGGTACTTTGGCGACGGTTGATATCCAATGTTCTTCCTTTTGCACTAATAATACCTGCTGTCACGGTTGCTTCAAGATTTAAAGGATATCCTACTGCAAGTACCCATTGGCCAATTTTTACTTCATCAGAATTTCCATATAACATAATTGGAAGTCCTTTCGCATCGATCTTAAGAACGGCCAGGTCACTGCTTGGATCTGCCGCTACCAGTTTTGCTTTGAAGGAACGTCGGTTGCTGAGTGTGACATTGATGTCATCCGCGCCATCGATCACGTGGTTATTTGTTACGATATATCCGTCTTCACTGATGATCGCTCCGGAACCCGAAGCCATTTGCGGCAGAGATCGCATTCTGTCTCCAAAAAAATCGTCAAGGTCGAGATCGAAGAGATCACCAAACGGACTTTTCTTAGGAAGGTTATTGCTTGCCGTTCTTGTTGTTTTCGTTTTGATATGCACTGTTGCCGGGATGGCAGCAGATGCCGCCGGGGTAAAGTCAATTCCTGCGTTGACCCCGGAGATCCCATTGAATCCGGCATAATTGACCGGAAGTTTACCGGAATCATTTGCCGTTTGTGCTGTGTACACGTAAGTATCCTGATTCCTGAGATGATTATATCCCCAGATTGTACCCAGTGTGGTTGCGGCGCTTAACACCACTACGCCAAGTATCTGTCTGAATTTCATATTGCTCCTTTTTTATTTATATACGGTAAGATCGACAAATTATATGCCTAAGGGTTTTCTAAATAACGTCTCTAATTCAAATTAACGTCTGTAATTCAATAACGGCTTTACCGCCGGTTTAGTTTAACAATAAATTTACTAAAGTCTTCGTACTTCACCGTTAAGAACCTGACTTATTTTCATACCCACATTTCATCAAAGTCAAACCAGCATCCATAACTGACAAGCTATCACAATTCAAGAAAAAAATTCATTGTATTCATTCCGTCGGCAAAATCTTCCAGGGTCGGTTGTTGAGCATTTCCAAAAGGAACAAAGTCATTGCCGACAACAGCCTGGATTTCGGGATTGCCCTTCAGGTATTCTGTTACACGTGCTGCATCTGAATAGAATTCAAAATTGAGCCGGCTGATCGGTGAAAAAATTCCGGGATCTTCTACCAGGATAACAGATCCGTTCGTCATGTAATACAATTTATTTACAATCAAAATAGCCAGCTGGTAATCGTAATTATTCTTGTATTTATGATGATCAGCAAGTTCATTGTATTTCCTGAAATTATCTAAAAGTTGTATAAAATCATATCCTTTGGGCACATACAATTTTGTCACATTTCTGCAACCCAACCCAAAGTATTGGTAGACATCATCGGCGAGTAAAGAAAGATCCTGTTCATTTTCATTCCCTGTCAGTATCGCAACAGACGTCCTGTTTCGTCGAATGATATGCGGGAAACGCGCAAAATAGTATTCAAAATACCGGGCAGTGTTATTACTTCCGGTTGCAATGTAGGCATCGCATCCTTTCAACATCCCGGCAAACCGGATCAGGTCCCGCGTTTCTGGTTCCCACACAGCGAGCATTTCTGCCAGGTGTTTCAACAAGACAGAATCTTTAGACGACAATTTTATTGTCTGCACATGGCCGGTAATAAATGCACAAAGAAAATCGTGAAAGCCGACAAGTGGAATGTTCCCTGCCATCACAATACCAACCTTGGACGGGTTATTATTTTCTTCAGGGATCTTGTATTTCGCTGTCCAGGCATTCAAAGAATCATGCTGCAAATAACGGTCAGCAATATTCTTTGTTGCGAGATCAACAAACGAAGGCGTAAACCAACCATTTTCATAAAAAGCTTTTTCTTTTACTGCTTTCCAGCTCTCATCATCCGACAACATATATTTTCCCAACCGTGTAAGTAAAGCCACCCGTTGTTGTAAATCCATTCCACCTTATATTTGTCGGGCAAAATTAACAGTATTCAAAACAGTAATTTCTGATCAGATATGGCTATCAAAATAACCGATGAGTGTATCAATTGCGGTGCGTGTGAACCGGAATGTCCAAATAATGCGATTTATGAAGGCGGTGTTGAATGGTCCTTATCAGATGGAACAACGGTAAAAGGAACCTTTACCTTGCTGGATGGAAACGTAATATCGGCTGAACAGAAAAACTCTCCGATCGCTGTAGATACGTACTATATCGTTCCCAATAAATGTACCGAGTGCCAGGGTTTCCATGAAGAACCTCAATGTGCGGCCGTTTGCCCGGTTGATTGTTGTGTGCCGGACGAGATGTACAAGGAAACCGTGGAAGAGCTCCTTGTGAAAAAGGAAAAACTGCATATTTAAGTGTGCATAAATTCCATCAAATAAATTTGGCAACGGCTCACAAAATAGTGTACCTTAAAGTTATCTTTCAACAGATAGTACGTGTAGTTTCACTACACAATGTTAACGGGTGATATTTCCCGTTGTAAAAAGGTGAAGGGACGACGTCCTTCACCTTTCTTATTTAGAAACTTTTACCACGAAATTTGGTTCATTTATATACTAAACAGTGATATTTGACGCGTTTAAGGATTCTCGCAATCACTCAACATGCCGCAAAAACCAGTTATCGCTTTTGTTACGGGAGGTTATTCATCCGAAGCAGTCATCTCTTACAAAAGCGCCTTAACCATTGAAAAGAATATAGATATTCAGCGATACGACTATTACAAGATCGACATCACCCCAAAAGGATGGTTTCATGAAAGTGCCGAGGGTACCCGTACCGCCGTCAACAAAGAAGACTTCACCCTTGATCTTGGCCATAAGAAAATCATTTTCGACGCCGTACTCATCGGTATCCATGGAACTCCCGGAGAAGATGGGAAACTACAGGGGTATTTTGACTTAGTCGGACTACCGTATACATCGTGTGATGCAGCCACATCAGCATTGACATTCAATAAGCGATACACCGTGGCAGTTGCCGCGTTCGCAGGCATTCCGGTCGCACGTTCCATTCACTTATTCCGAGACGAAACAAAAGCGCATGAGTCCATACTATCCCAGCTTACATTACCTGTTTTTGTAAAACCAAATAATGGTGGATCCAGCATCGGTATGAGCAAAGTGAACGAGGCGCATGAAATGAAGCATGCGCTCGGAAAAGCTTTCAAAGAAGATGAACAGGTACTTGTAGAAGAATATATTGCCGGTCGTGAATTCACCGTGGGCGTGTTTCGTACAGTGAAAGGAATACAGGTGTTGCCGATCACTGAAGTGATCTCACAAAAAGATTTTTTTGATTTTGAAGCAAAGTATGAAGGCAAGAGTGAAGAGGTCACGCCGGCAAAAATTGATCAGGCGATAGCAGATAAAATAAATAGTACCGCACGCCAGGTATATGAAATCTTCAATTGCAGGGGAGTGGTACGGATCGACTTCATATTTAATGAATCGAAAGGAGCGCCTTATATATTAGAGATTAACACGGTACCCGGACAAAGTGAAGCCAGCATAGTGCCGCAACAAGTGAAAGCGATGGGATGGTCACTGAAAGATTTTTATTCTGCGCTTATTGAAGATGCTTTGTCAAGAAAACCCGTTACCCCGGCGATCAATGTGAATTGATCACCGGCTAAAATTGTTCAACGTAAATATGCTAACCAGTGTTTAAAATCATCACCGGAAAACCCCTTTGGGTTAATATCCTATTCGGCTTTCTGCTTGTTTTTATTGTTTTATTCATTTTTCTCCTTTCACTTGATTTTTTTACGAAGCACGGAAAAACACTGACCATTCCGGAAATTACCGGTAAATCATTAGCGGAGGCGGAAAGGATACTGGATGAACGTGGTTTTGAAGTAGAGATCCAGGATTCAATTTATGTTGATACGGCTGAAGCAATGATCGTTTTGAAACAATTTCCGGAACCCGATGCGGTCGTGAAAGAGAATCGCACAGTATACCTGACAATCAACCGATCTGTACCCCCTACTATTGAAATGCCGAATCTGATCAGCATGACATTCCGCAGTGCGGAAATGTCGATGCGGCAGTATGGTCTAAATCTTGAAGACACTTTTTACCGGCCCGATATTGCCAAGAATGCTGTACTGGAACAACGGTACAATGGCCAGCCAATCAAACCAGGAACAAAAATTCAGATGGGCAGTAACATAACCCTGGTTCTCGGGAGCGGATTGGGTGAAACGGAATTTGGAGTTCCTGACCTGTTCGGGCTCAGTTATTAT
>DATLDA010000075.1:0-5979 GCA_035526135.1 Flavitalea sp. | reverse complement strand
AAGAGGGCGAGAAATGGCTGCTGAAAGAGGATTGATCCTGGTGGATACAAAATATGAATTCGGTAAGATCGGCCCGATGATCTGCCTTATGGATGAAATACATACACCCGACTCATCGCGTTATTTTTATTCCGATGGTTTTGAAGAAAGGCAACGAAAAGGAGAAAAACAAAAACAACTCAGTAAAGAATTTGTACGCGAATGGCTCATCGCGAACAATTTTATGGGAAAGGAGGGCCAACAGGTTCCTGAAATGTCCTCGGATTGGATAGAAACCATCTCCGCACGTTATATTGAATTATATGAGCAACTCACCGGTAAACATTTTGAAAGGGAGCAACTTGGTGAAGAAGAAATTCATCAAAGAATTCGAACAGCGCTCAGTGAATACGAAAGCGCTGTAAGTTCTTGAATAGTTTGCTGCTTCTATCTGTACACCTCTGGAAAAAATTGATAACGCAAATTTTTTCCTATGACCCCGGAATTAGTTTTTAGCATTTGTAACATGGTCGCAATGGTCGGATGGATCATACTGATCGTACTGCCCTGGTGGATTTCGTCGGATCGGTTTATCATCGGCGTGATCATTAGTTTGCTTGCAATCGTTTATACATGGATGATCGTATCCTCCTTTCATCTTTCAGATCTTTCTGCATTCGGTTCACTTGATGGAGTCATGCGATTGTTTACGGATCGTTTTGTTGTTACCGCCGGATGGATACACTATCTCGCCTTTGACCTGATGGTTGGGTTGTTCATAAGAAAAAATGCAGTGCGGCATGATATACACCATGCTCTTGTAATTCCATGCCTCTTGGTCACATTTATTTTCGGTCCGGCAGGTCTCGTTCTTTATTTTATAATACGAATTTTTCATACCAGACAATATTTTACGACGAATTTTTAATTCAGATAATGCGTAAATTTTTCACCGAACTAAAAAATAGAAACCGCATCCTGTATTGGTTCGGATGGATCAACTTGCTCGCATCAATAATTTGTATTTTCCTGACAGGCGTTGATGATACCATCATTTTTGGTATTAATGCCTGGATCAAACCGATGAAGTTTTTTATTTCAATCACCATCTTCTGCTGGACGATGGGTTGGATTTTGGATTATCTGCAACAACCCCGTAAAACGTGGATCTATTCCTGGATGGTAATCATTGTGATGACTTATGAAATGATCGTGATCTGCTGGCAGGCGGCACACGGAAGACTCTCCCACTTTAATATTGCCACCCCATTTTATGCAATACTTTTTGCTATTATGGGTATCGCCATTACTGTTCTTGGCATCTGGACAGCCTATATGACTTATCTGTTTTTCAAAAAAAAGGACTTCACTCTACCCATGCATGTTGTGTGGGGGATACGACTCGGTCTGATCATTTTCATTATTTATTCATTTGAAGGCGGACTGATGGCACAACAATTGGCCCATACAATTGGTGGAAAAGATGGTTCACCGGGTTTGCCCCTGGTGAATTGGAGTCGTCAATACGGTGACCTCAGAATCGCACATTTTCTAGGGATGCACGCATTACAGATATTACCGCTTGTAGCCTGGCATTTCACAGCAACAACAAAGCAGGTGATCATTCTGAGCGTGGTGTACTTTGTTGTCGTAACAGCAGCTTTTATTCAGGCACTTATGGGCTTGCCTCTCCTATAGTAGTTCAAAGTTCAAGGTTGTTAGTTCTAAGTTGTTCTGGGAAGGAAGAACATAACTAAGAACTGCGAACTAAGAACCAGGAACTAAGAACTAACTTCCGTGCTTTGGTTTGCGAAGCCTCGACTTATTGAAAACCATTATGTCTTTTTCTTTTCCTTTACGCAATTCTTTTTGTTTTTCTTCCGGCAAGGCCCACACTGCCTGGCATTGGATTGAACAGCAACCATCATAGGTAGCTGCGCAGGAACTGCATTGTATAAAAAGAAGATGACAGCCCGTGTTTGCACAATTTGTATGAGTATCGGCGGGTTGGCCACACTGATGGCACAAGGCAACTATTTCTTCACTGATCCTTTCTCCGAGTCGGCCATCGAAAACAAAATTCTTTCCACGGAACTTGTTTATCAATCCTTTTTCCTTCACTGTATTGGCATAATGAATGATGCCACCTTCCAGATGATAAACATTTGTAAATCCCCGGTGTAACAGGTAGGCGCTGGCCTTTTCACAGCGGATACCGCCGGTACAATACATGATGATATTTGCATCCTTTTTTTCATTTAGGATCTCAGCAGCCAGTGGCAATTGTTCACGAAATGTATCACTTGGGATTTCAATCGCCCCGTCGAATCGCCCCACCTCGTATTCATAATGATTGCGCATATCGACTATAATTGTATCGGGAGCCTCAGTCAGTCTGTTGAAAGATTCAGGGTCTACATATTTCCCTTTTTTTTCCATGGTGAATTCAGGATCCCCGATACCATCAGCAACTATTTTGTCCCGGACTTTTATTTTCAGTACCCAGAATGATTTTCCATCATCATCAACAGCTACATTCAAACGTGTATCATGCAAACCCGGGATTGAGTCCATTAATTTTTTGAATTCCGGATATAACGGGGAGGGCACACTCAATTGTGCATTGATACCTTCGCTGGCAATGTAAATTCTTCCGAAAATTTTCAGCTCTTCAAATTGACGATACAACTCATCCCGGAACAGGGCGGGATCAGCGATAGGGAAATATTTGTAAAAAGAAAGAGTGGTTCTCTTTTCTGTTTCTTTATGGAGCCTTTCTTTCAGTTCTTTCTGCGAAACGCGGTTGTGTAACACTGTCATGTATGAAATTTTAAGGACACTTGCCTGGTGAACAAAATTTCAATTGCAAAGATAAAAAAGTAATTCAGTAAAGAAGCGCTCTCGTGTGTATACTTGATAATAATTCAGCAAACAAGAACCAGCAACCAGCAATAATCAAACCTTTAGTTTCCCGTTAACGCCCCTTTCAGACCAATTCGAACGCCGATGGTGCCTGCACCTGAAGGTTCAAAGGAATGGATCACATCCACCCGTAACACTTTGAGAATATTTTCCAGGCCTGCAAATGCCTCTAGGTAATAAACATTTTTGTTGACATAAAATGCATTTACCCCGGTAACGAGATGCCAGTTTAATTTTCTAAAAAGCGGGATCTTATTTGTTAGCAATCCATTCAGGTGATGTTCCAGATGTCCTGTTGTATAAAAGGCATTTGTGTTGCTGTACTTGTAATAAGGAGCAAGCTGAAAACTCGCCAGATAAGGAGACGCCATGAGCAACTGGTTGCCATTAAAATGGGTGAAGTCCGGAACCTGAACTTTTTTATTCCTGATAAAACCGCCTGCCGTAAAACGGTAATTCACGCGACCACCGAGTTTGAGATTCAGGTTGTCTGAAACTGCAAACCTCCATTTATCATAATCGATATCACTTCCGAACCATCCGTGAATTCCTCTTGTATAGGTAAAGCTCAAAACCGGATACTTTGATCCAATGCTGATCGTTCTTTCGGGGAATTCTATATACCTCCCTCCCGGTTGCCATCTGATGTTGATCGCTGCCATAAATGCCTGGTGTCGTAACATGTTTTCAGTCAGTAATTCCTGCGGAAAATTTGGAGTGAACTCCACGTCCTTTCTGTCGCGCCATTTTGTAGTTGTCGTGTTTTCAAGGGGATGCCGGTCCTGGTATTGAACAGAGATTCCTATTGTGAGGCCTTCACCAATGCCCTTTGAAAATCCGGCATGAATAAACGGCGCTTCGTAGATCTTCATATAATTCCGTTCCCACAATAGGGTTGTAATAGTATTTTGTCGTTCAGTCAGTGCAGACGCATTATTGAACTGAAATACCTGTTTGCCTCCATTAATGAAAAAATTAGAAAAATATTTTCTACCATAGCTGTAGGAAGTATTCACCGATCCATTGAAATGATGATTGCTAAATCCATATCTCAGGGAAGTACCAATGCCGATACTTCTTCGACTGCTGCTATTACTGTCAAGCCGCTTAAAAAAACTCAACCCCGGGTGAAGTACAAGGCCCTCAACTGTATTGAAGCTTACGGATTGAATTAACGGTTGGATGGAAACAAAAGTGCGGCTCTTTGAATTGCTGAATGTGATCCCGGATTGCAACACTTTTCCCAAGGTGATCTTGTTCCTTTTCCGGTCCAGTGAATCGAGGTAACGGGGATCTTTTCTCACTTGTTCCAGACTATCCTTCTTATGATAATCGATTATTTCATCAGGCTGTAGGGCGATAGGCCGAATGGAATCCCAATAGGAAGAGGGTTTTTTATTTGCGCTATCATAAAATTTTAAATATGTATTGCCGAAAAATTTTTTTGCAAAAACCGGATCGGTATTAAACTGAGAATAAATATTAACAAAACTACCATAGGCATCGAACCCAAACATCTTCGCAGCAGGATAAATAACCTGACTTTTGATTACCCAGGTAGTGGCATCATAGGGAACATACAATTGCTCGATCCGCAACGTATCTATGATTTCCATTTGTGATTCTTTTGTAAGCATCAATTGAAGACTGTGAATGCGCCAATCTCCTTCAGTAATATTAATATACCCGGTAAAAACAGGTTCAAATTTTCGCTTGGCGATCACCCGGATCCGGTTGACTTCTTTACCATCTTCAAAAAAACTTCCTTCATACTTATATCTGTAGAGAGACAGGGCATTGTTTGCGATCGGAGAAACAAAACCTCTTGGATTTAAATTCGACCCAATTGAAATAATATTTTCATAGAAGGAGAGTATTTGCGGCGCGCCCAATCCGAAACCATTCTTTTCACCGCTTACTTTGGTGGAAAGCACTTCGATTTTTGCTTTATTTGGTTTTTGAACGGAATAATTGGCGATCGTTTCAGAGAGATAGATCATCTTCTTTTTACTGGTATCCCCGTCTTCGAAATCGATTTCTTCTCCAAGGAATTTTTTTGGATATGATCGCAATCGTACCTGGCCTTTGATATATACCTGGCATTGAAACCGATCAAGTTGTGCGAGGTATTCTTTACGTTTCCTGATCGCATTGCGTATGATCTCATAGGCAGGATCTTCCATTCCGGGCCTGATAACTACTGATGCAAGAGAAAGTTGCTGAAGTGTCAATGAAAAATCGACCTGGATTGTTTCAGTTGAAACCGTAATAGTTCTCTCCTGCTTATTAAAACCAACATACTGGCACGACAATGTATATCTGCCATCATCAAGGGTGAGAAAGTATTTTCCATCGCTGTTGGCGGTCGTACCCCGTGTAGTTCCTTTTACCAAAATGGATGCAAAAGGTAGAGGCTTTCCTTTGTCATCAGTTACGGAGCCCGAAATTCTGCCTGCAAAAAGCCGGCTGCAGAAAATTCCGCAGAGGAGAATGAGAAATATTTTTTTATTCATGTAAAGTTTGGCAGAACGAATATAACGGCCGCCAACAATTTAAACCGGCTGATTGCAAAAACTTTAACGTATTGAGCTATGAGCCATCAGCATGAGCGATAAGGAAGATTGAAACCTTATAAAATATAACGAAGATATCTCCCGGATAACGCCGCCAAACCGGCTACGAGTGCTCCAATCAATGCGGAAATCAGAATGAGCAGGATGGCTGAACCTCCGAGTGGAAAAATCCGGGCGACCTTACCGGCAAGAATTCCATCGTTCGCCGCATTGATTGCCGATGCAAAAAATATATTGAGAAGAAATAATGCAAGAAAGCCTGAAAGAAAGGCGTGCCATGGTTTTTGAAATATAAGCGCCGCCACTGCAAATGCCGCAATGGCAAGTGACCACCACGGTAGATAAAGCCCCAGAACAAAACTGAGTAAAGCAGTGAGGAGAACTGAAGTAATAAATTTCATGCAGTAATTGTAAAACGGCGTTCTGGTTGATTTTATTAAAGCGCTAATATGTAAAAAAATTCGTGGATTTGCAAGTATCCTATTTATTAAAAGTCCAGGTCGCT
>DATLDA010000074.1:0-3972 GCA_035526135.1 Flavitalea sp. | reverse complement strand
TCTTAGTTCCTGGTTCCTAGTTGCGTACTAGTTGCTGTTTGCTTGTTGCTCATTGCTCATTGCCGGCTGTTTAAAGTGGCTTTTTATATTTTCAATTTATTAAAACGAATACATGCTGATTGGGTCGGTACCATTTCACACCATACAATGGAATGAAATAGAAAAAAAGATTTACCCGGGTGAATCGGGCGAGGCAATATGGCAAATCGTGCAAGAGAATGACATCAGAATTCGGATGGTGGAATATTCAGCCGGATATAAAGCAGATCATTGGTGTAAAAAGGGACACGTGATCTATTGCGTGGAAGGAGAGATGAAAACGGAATTGGAAGATGGAAGGCTGATAGACCTCAAAAAAGGTATGGTGTATGTGGTCGGGGACAATTGTGAAGCTCACCGTTCTTATAGTGAGAAAGGTTGCATGCTTTTCATCGTAGATTAGTTTTAACAAGTAATAAAAAATCACGGCAATTCAATAAGAAAGCGATAGCTGACTGCTGAATGCTGACCGCTGCATTCATGAAACTTTTCCGTATATGCATGACAGGCCTGATGATCAGTTTCCTCGGCACTTTGCCCCTGGGGTCACTGAACATTGCCGCTATGCAGATCTCAGCATCAGATGGAATCTACCCGGCTGTCAAATTTGTAATCGGTGCACTCGTTGTGGAAGTAATTTATGTTCGTCTTTCCCTTGTTGCAATGGACTGGGTTAGAAAAAGAAAAAAACTTTTTCGTGCGCTCGAATGGGTAACCATACTTATCGTTACCGCACTTGCCGTGTCAAGTTTTATTGCTGCCGCCGACCCGCATGTACAGAAAAACGTAATCCTTTCCAATACGCTCCCTCGTTTTTGGCTGGGAGCGATGATGAGCGCGATGAACCCGATGCAGATTCCTTTCTGGTTCGGATGGAGTACAGTATTGTTTACAAAAAAGATCCTCGAAGTCAATAATGCCCAATTCAACAGTTACATTACTGGCATCGGGGTCGGCACATTTATCGGTAACCTGGTTTTTATATTTGGCGGAAGACTGGTGGTAGAACAGCTGAATACAAAACAACATGTATTGAATTATATTATTGGCGGCATTTTTGCCATCACCGCCATTCTATTGCTCATTAAAATGCTGCGGAAAAAAGATATGATCACTGAAATGTGAGGACATGTATGATGTACGATGTACGATGTACGATGTACAATTTTAGATTTTAGATTTGCGATTTCAGAATTATAATTATCACGGTATCCTGGGTGAAGTGAAGTATCTTTTACTTTTTACTTTTTACTTTTTAATTTTTCATTCCGGCATCGCTGCCAGTTTCTTCGACACTTCTTTATCTTCCCTGAACATTGCGATCCCTTCCTGGAATGTCAGGTACGGGAATCCGAGCTGGTGATTTTTGCGGCTGATCCGATAAAGTATCCACCAATGGCGGATGATTTCTTTCCAGGCAAAAAAAAGCGAATGACGGGGATCGTACATATGGGTTGGTTCGGCACCCGCACCATTTACTTCAATGATGGAAAAATTCTTACCCTGTTTCAATTCCTCCCAGCTATTGTACCTGATGTCAAGCCTGCCAAAATAAAACCCCTGAATAGGCCGGCAGATGTTATCAATGATCTCAATCAATGCTGCATCTACGCGGTGCGAATCATCAAGGAATTTGGCACCCCGTGCATGGTTTCCATATGGAACAATCACTCGTTCCACATTCTTTGCAGGTATCGTGTCTAATTCTGTTCCGAGCATTTTTTCAAGGCTCTGCATCTGAAGGATTGCCCGCGGATCGCGGACGAGGATCTGCCGGATGGTTGAAACACCATCCCCTCTAACAGAAAGAAATTCCTTACCGACAATTCCCGAAATGTTTCCTTTTGGATTTCCCGGCATGCGGTAATAAAAGATACCGGCTTCATGCGGCCAGGGAACGAATTCCTGAATATGAAAATCGAGAAGTGCATTCGTAACATAGAGCTTTACTTCGTCCAGACTTTTCAGCGTCTTAACCCCCCTGCCTCTTCCTCCGATATCCGGTTTGCCGATCATCGGAAAATTTAAGTCTGCCTGTTGAAGATCCCTGATAACAACTTCCGGAACAGCAGGATGTGAAAAAAAAACAGTTTTAGGTTGATGCCCAGGCGGAACTATTCCAAAAACTTCTTTTTTTGATTCGTTCAGGAAGCCGCCATTTTTGATGCCGGGATTGGCCGCTGCAAAAAAAAAGAAGGATCGCGCGCGGAGACAAAGCAGAAACCAGAGCGGATAAATTAAAGCATATACTGCGGTAAAACTCCAGTATTCCCAATGAAAGAGGCGAATAAAAAAAGGACGATAAGACAGACGTTTTAATAATGTCCTCATTCAGCCATTGATTTTTCAAATGGCAGCGACGAAGTAGTTGAAATATCCTGTATCAGGTCGAGGTGCTGCATCACCGCTTTCTTTTCATTGATCTCAACCGACGTGATACTGACAGTAAAAACCTTTCCTTCCCTGTTCATCAGGAGATCATTGGATTTATCGCCATCTCCGGTGAACTGGTGAAAATGCATTGCCTGCGCCTGGGTGGGCGTCGGGTTTTCGATAAGCCATTTATTGAACCATACTTTTCTTTTGTCTATTACTTCTTCATTATAAAGAGTGCAGGAAGCCCATATATGTGGCTGGTCTTTTTCTATAAACTGATGGTGCTTCTGCTTTCCATCCCACCGGCATTCGAATAAATGTTGATCATCCAGAATGATCACGGTAAATGGTTCAATTTTATTTAAGTTGATCGCCTGAAAACTATTATAAGGACTGGAGCTGTCGATCATATCAACAAGGATGAGTCCACGGCTTTTCCGGTAGGGAGGTTTTGGAACATGGCGAACATATCCTCCATTCAGGAGCACGATCGCATTTCCATTTTCGTGTACAGCCAGCCACGAACCTCCGGCATCTCCGTCTTTAGGAAAAAGTATCTTACCCGAATCAAATACATACGGAGCCGGAACAGCTGCAGGAGAACGTCCTTTTCTTTCATCCCGATTGGAGGTAATTATGCAATGAGACCCGGAAGGAATAAATGTTACTGTGCACATTGGTTGCGGTACTTTACCGTAGAGGAAGCGACGCCGAAATCTTCCGGTAACTGTATAGTAGAAACTTCATTGATGCCTACTCTGATCATTGCCATGTGGTGGATGGTATGTTCCAGATTGTAGGCAATTTCCCTATAATAGTTTGTTGAAATTTGAATGGGCTGTGTAGCGTGTTCGTCGTAACAAGCTTCGAGCACGAGTTCCTTATTGGAACGCGACAGATTTTTGAAAATCTCCTGCAGTAATGCAGAAGCTAATTCTTTATCGTTCTCAATAGCCAGGTCCCGCTTTCGCTTTTCATAATTAATCAATCCTTTATCGTACCCATTTTCCAGGCATTGATACAATTCAATGATATGCCGAACATGCTGTCCGATTGTATTTTTGAAGAGCGTGCTGCAAGGTCTGACATATTCCTGCTGAGGCAATTGATTCAATGTCTCCGCCAGCTGCACAAATACATTATTAACAGCTTGTTGTAATTGCATCTTTTCCGTTTAGGCTGCAAAATAACGTATTATTTTTTTAATACTATTCCTGGCCGGAATTTTAAAAAAACCGGGCTTTCAGGTATGGGGCATGAGGTATGAGGTATGGGGTATGGGGTTTCAGGAATTGTTTACAAATTCAACAGTAAATATCAATTGGACTTGACAAATGTTTTTATAAAGAAATTCTTCTGGTGCGCACATATCAAAGTTTAATTCAAGGTACCTCATACCTCATACCCCATACCCCATACCCGATACCTCATACCTCATACCCGAAACCACATATATTTACAAAAAATAGTTTCATGCCTGTACCAGTGATGTCGGAACTTTTTGCAGCGGGTGAAAATCCAGAGATCTTATTCTGGGTCGGTTGTTCGGGGAGCTTT
>DATLDA010000031.1:0-3385 GCA_035526135.1 Flavitalea sp. | reverse complement strand
GCACGGAAAAGATATTCCGGAGAATTGAAATTATCCTCTTCATATAAAGTGCCTGCCTTTTTATATTGATCGGCAGCTTCGCTTTTTTTTCCTGACTCTGCATACGCGTCGGCGAGAGATCCCGATGCGCGTAATTGAACGAGTTTATCATTGGTCGAAAAATCTTTCAAATACCTGATAGCATTATTGAAATCACCAAGTTTGAGATAACAGATGCCTGCATAATATTTTGCCAGATTAGCAGATTTTGTACCGTTATACCGGTTGATGATTTTCAAAAAACCCTGGTTGACACCATCGCCATTCAGTGCCAGTCGAACGCTGTCTCCCCTGTAATAATCTTCCGCTTTCCACATTGCTTCTACAGCTTTCTTTTCCTTTGGAGCAACAAAATAGTTCTGGTATACAAAATACCCTCCGATAATCAACAGGATAAGCGCTATTCCGTAGGCAAAATATTTACCATTGCGAATAAAATAATCCTGTGTTCTGTTATTCCCCGCATAGGTTGCAGGAGTAGATACCGGTTGTGTCACCTGCTGCTTCACATCTGTCGCCATTTCATGTATGTTTTGTTATTCGTAAGTATTAATCGACAATGAAAGGATAATTGGCTTCTTTAACGATATCCTTCAATACTTCATCATCTGTTGGCCAGGGTGACTCTTCTGCAAACTTCACTGATTCATTGACGGTATCGTTCACTCTTTTATTGATCGCATCAATTTCTGCCTGACTTGCAAAATTGTTTTTTTGGATTGTATTCAAGACGAGCTGAATTGGATCACGCTGACGATATTCCTCGACTTCCTCTTTTGTACGATATTTCTGAGGGTCTGAAATCGAATGTCCTTTATAACGGTAGGTTTTTAATTCGAGTAAAGTAGGACCACCTCCTTCACGGGCTCTTTTCACAGCACGCGATACAGCTTCATGTACGGATTCGGCACTCATTCCATCTACCGAATCACCGGGCATTTCGTAGGCATCAGCCAGTTTGTAGATGTCAACCACATTACTGGTCCTTTCTACGGACGTTCCCATCGCATAGTTGTTATTCTCGCAAATAAAAATCACCGGTAATTTCCACGTCATCGCAATGTTAAAAGTTTCATGCAGGATTCCCTGACGTGCGGCACCATCACCAAAAAATGTGAGCGAAACGTTATCCGTTCCTTTATATTTCTCTGCAAATGCTAATCCTGCACCGGTACCAATTTGTGCACCCACAATTCCATGTCCTCCGAAAAAAAATACATCCTTCCCAAAAAAGTGCATGCTACCTCCCTTACCCTTCGCGCATCCTGTGGCTTTCCCATAGAGTTCAGCCATACAACTATTTGCACTCACTCCTTTAGCAAGGGCCAGACCGTGGTCACGGTAAGCGGTGATATAGGGATCTTCCGGTCTCGTTGCAGTCATACATCCTGCTGCAATAGCCTCCTGCCCGATATAAGCATGGAAGAATCCGCGAATCTTTCCTTCCATTTTATACTTTTCTTCCGCCATCAGTTCGAACTGCCTGATCAGGTACATGAGCTCATACCAGTACAAATAAGTTTCCTTTGAAAATTTAGCAGCCACTTTTTTCAAAATTTGAGCCGCGAAGATAAGGAAGTTCCCGTATAGTTTTCCCGGTAAAAACCATGATTTAACTCCGCCAACATTTTGGTTATTATTCCCTTAAGACGCTATAGCATTTGAATAAAAATCACAGTCCAATCATACCGAAGGGTACACCAATTGCATTCAAATGTTCGGCTATACGGCCCGGATGTGTATCGGTCAGAAAGATCTGGCCCGCATTCTCCTTACAAACCCAGCTCAGGAGATGATGCATCCGCTTTTCATCGAGTTTTTCAAATACATCGTCGAGTAACAATAGAGGTGAAAAGCCTTTCGCCTGCTTTAGTACTTCAAACTCGGCAAGTTTCAAAGCAAAGAGCAGGCTTTTGCGTTGCCCTTGTGAAGCAATTTGCTTGAATGGTTCTCCACGAAGCCGGATCAGCAGATCATCTCTATGAATTCCTCCGGTTGTCCGTTGCAGGAATAAATCACGGTCCCGGTTACGGAGAAGGAGATCATCGAATGACAAGGAAAGTAATGAACTCTCATAATCGATTGAAACGGGTTCTTCTGTTCCCGCAATTCTTCCATAAAATGCAATCACTTCCTGGATGAATGCAGATAAAAAACCGAATCGTTTGTGGAAAATTTCCGTTCCATGGCTGACCAGTTGCCGGTCATAAACTTCAAGTAATTCCGGATCGTGCATGCGATCTGCTGCAAGGAGTTTCAGATAACTGTTCCGCTGATGTAATACACGCATGTAATCGATCAGGTTTCGGAGATAACCAGCATCCAGCTGTGACAATAATATATCGAGGAAACGTCTTCTTTCCTCACTTCCACCTGTTATGATCTCTACATCGTCTGGTGCAATCACCACACACGGGAAGCGGCCGATATGTTCGGCAAATTTTTCATAAGCAGATTCATCGACTGAAAATTCTTTCTTTCCTGTTTCCCGTAAAATGCAAACAGTTTTCAGATCAATCTCATCCTTGATGAAATGACCCTCAATTCTAAATCCCTGAGTACCGTGGAAAACATTCTGTGAATCCGTCTTGGTGAAATAACTTTTTGTAAAGCACAGGTAATGAATCGCGTCAAGGAGATTTGTTTTCCCTTTTCCGTTCGGGCCGCAGATTCCGGTTACGCGGGCGGGGAAACTAAAATAAGCTTCCTGATAATTTTTAAATTGAATCAATGAAAGTGTTTGCAGCTGGAGCACAAACGAAGATAGTGAGGGATCAGAACACGAACTTGTACTATGCTATGTCGGAGAAAGTTATTTGATCACTACTTCCTGGATCAGTCTTTCGCCAAGGGCTTCATTTACCCTCTGTTTGATCTTTTCTTTTT
The DNA here is from genome assembly GCA_035526135.1 of Flavitalea sp. Lineage (GTDB taxonomy): Bacteria > Bacteroidota > Bacteroidia > Chitinophagales > Chitinophagaceae > Flavitalea. Next base: position 460 of record DATLDA010000031.1, on the reverse strand, counting down.
GATACAACAATTCCTGTTTGAGCGGTGCAACAGTGGTAGTAACATACAATGTGTGTCCGTGAATCTGGATCTTTTCCGTATACTTCGCAATCGTCTTACCCATAATATCAGACCAAACCTGTTCAATTTGAAGGGCCTGGATTGAACCTTTTATTTTGCTTTGGTTCAGGAACTGTTTCATCGCCTCTCCTAATGAATATTCACCCATAGAATCGAAGGTAGTCTTTGATTTTAAAATTGCGATTTCAGATTTTGGATTCCAGGAGTTGTTCTATGCGGACGTAGGTGCTAAAATAACACATAGATACATAGTAGCGTAGAATCACATAGCTACCGTTTTGCTTCCCTGACGTGTTTGCGTGAAACAGATCTGATCAATAAATAATTTATCACAAACATGCTGATAATTGGTAAAAGTAATATCACAAAAAAAATAAAGTAAGATACATTCATACCGGCG
>DATLDA010000052.1:0-4971 GCA_035526135.1 Flavitalea sp. | reverse complement strand
CAGAGTGGCTTCTTTGGAAAGCAGTTTCGCAAAATCGAGGTCCTGGTCTTTTTCCGCCATTCCCCAGGCTAAATTATTATAAGAAGCATTTTTTGATTCGACCGGCAATGCCTGCATGTATTTTGCAAATTTCTCGAGATTTTTTTTCTCTTTATCGGTAGCGTAAGTCCGCGCTATGTATCCCTGCATATAATCCTGGTTGGATTTCTCCATTTCATCCTTGGCCGGGTACTTTGTGATAAACTCATTATACATTTTTTCCTGATTCTCCGGATCCTGTTCTTCATAGAATCGGTTCATCATTTCGGATTTTTTCCATGCACCGTCAGGAAATTTGGTTTTCATCTCTGTAGTCAGTTCTGTACCCTTCTCCTTTTGTTGGATGCGTGGATACCACATAGAAAGAAACTGGTAATCCTTTTCAGTAAGGTTCCCTTTACTTTGAATTGCTTCTAATTCTTGTTGGATTGCTGGTTGCGCTTCTTTCTTTTTTACGGAATTCAACAATTGGAAATACATATCTCTGTTCTCAACCCGCTTATCAGGAAATGAATTGTATTCTTTTTCTGCATATTTCAAAGCGAGTTCGGGCTGCCTTTCAATGCCCATCAGGTAGTTACCCCAACTGTTGTATATAATTGCCGCTGCACTGTTTGCACCAGCCACCGGTTGTTGTTTATCATCATACATCAATACAACCTGTCCCTCGGTGCCGGTGTTCAATTTCTTTTCACCGGAAGTAAATGAAAAAGCAATAGCCCGGGTATCTTTTTCCGGTGTTACGGTTGCAGAAAATCCTTTCTTTTCTTTTTTCAGGACGAGTTCTTTTGCTTTATTCCCTTTTTCATTGAAAAGATACGCGACTGCCTCTATCGGCTTATCCGTCGCAGTCAACACTTTGGGAGGATCAAAATAAATGGTGACCGGTTCTCCCTGTCGTGGATATTCGGGCTTTACGGAAAAAGAGCCATTTTGTGCGGATACTGTAATGACGCACGTCAGGAGAAGTGCGACGCATGTTAATTGAAGACGCATATTTTGTTTTTTTATATTGTAGTGGATAAAAACGGGTAGTCAAGTTAACGATTACCGGGGAAAGCAGAATGCAGATCTTATGGGCCCTTTGTAAATCGCGTTATTAGATGCTGTTCCACCTATCGCTGGCTCGCGATTAAAAGGTTGAGGTCGGTATACTTAAGGTCGAACCGCTGACTCAGATGAAAATTTGTAAGCGCTCCCTTAAAAAGATAGATACCACTTCGAAGATGAACTTTATGCCAGGCGAGGTTTTCAAATCCTCCTTCCTCCCCTGCCTCCAACAATAAGGGCATCAATACATTACTGATCGCCTGTGAAGCGGTACGGGCAAACCCGGATGGGATATTGGGTACACAGTAGTGGATCACACCATATTTAATGAAGATCGGATGTTCATGGGTTGTAATCTCTGCTGTTTCGAAACATCCTCCCCGATCCACACTCACGTCGATGACCACACTTCCGGGACGCATATTGCTTACCATTTCATCCGTAACAACTACGGGCGTTCGGCCGGTTTGCGAATTCAGTGCTCCTACGGCCACTTCACAGGTCTTCAGTTGTTTCGCCAGAATCCGTGGTTCCATGACAGAGGTCCACAACCGATGACCTATATTATTTTGCAATCTCTTTAACCGGTACACGCTGTTATCAAAAACCTTTACAGAGGCGCCGAGCGCAATGGCCGCCCGTGCAGCATACTCCCCTACAATACCGGCCCCCAAAATGATGACCTTGGTAGGAGGGATACCTGAAATGCCCCCGAGCAGAACCCCCTTGCCATGGTTGGCTGAACTAAGATATTGCGCTGCGATAAGCATGACCGCACTGCCGGCAATTTCGCTCATACTCCTTACAATCGGGTACGTGCCGCTATCATCCCTGAGTGATTCGAAAGAAATTCCCGTTATCCGCTTCTCCATCATTTTTTCCAGAAGTTCTGCCTTCATAACGGACATGTGTATGGGAGAAATGATCTGCTGGTTCATTTGCAGATACGGCAGATCATCATCTACGACTGGTGCAGATTTAACCAATACCGGTGCTTTGAAAACCTCCGCTTTATCATAAACAATTCGTGCCCCGGCTTCACTATAATCTTTATCGCGAAAATGAGCTGCTTCCCCTGCGTTGTGTTCAAGTGTCACCTGGTGCCCGTTTGAAATCAATACACCAACGGCATCGGGTGTTAATGCAATCCTGTTTTCCTGAAATGCTGTCTCACGGGGAATCCCTATATGAAGCTGGGCACCCTGGGGTTTTATATCGAGTGTTTCCTCAAGGGTCTCGTAACTAAAAGATGTACTGATAACAGGTTTTTGCTGGGACATTCACATTCATTTTTTCCCTTCTGTTTGTCGAAAACAAGAACCGGCAACACTCACTACCGGTTGAAAACACTGGGGCAATTCGTTTTCATCAATCGGTTCAAATATACTTATTTATCAGTTTCCCTGATACGGCGTGTATGGTTGTCGGTGATAGTGATAATTATATGTACAGTGGTGTCAGGCAAAAGTGATGCAGCTTTTTCAGGCCATTCTATAAAACAGGTTGCGCCCGTATAGAAGCATTCCTCTACACCCGCCTGGATTACTTCTATTTCATCGCGCAGCCGGTAAAGGTCCATATGATAGATCTTGCCGGCGGCCATCGGATATTCATTGATAATCGAAAAGGTAGGCGATGAAGCGGTCACTTCTACGTTCCTGACCGCACATAGTGCGTGAACAAATGTAGTTTTGCCCGAACCCATTTCACCATGAAGGGCAAAAACTTTTTGTGTATCAAAATGATCCCAAAATCTTATGGCAGCTTCATTGATCGTATCAAGCGTAAATTCAAAATCAAGGAATTTTTTATGGCCAACTTTCATTCAGTATGATTAAAGGTCTAAGATCAAACAAAAATATCTGCCTTACCGATGCTACATCATGAAATGCCCCCCTATTGTATTATTTCTTGTTAATTGCAACCCGGTATCCATATTAATCACTTATTGGCAATGCTTTCCATAAATCCCTCAGTAATTTTGCAGCATGGAAAAAGTGAGCTGGAAAGTTTCAGGTATGACGTGTTCGAACTGTGCGCTTACCGTACACAAGTTTCTGGAAAAAAAAGGTATGCAGCAGGTGAAGGTAAATCTAGCAGGCGGTAATGTCAGTTTCGAATTAAATGGTAACCACACGACGGAAGAAATAACCAAAGGAATACAGTCGTTGGGATATGATGTGCATACCGATACAGAAATAAGCAAACCGTCAAATAATAGACTCTTCAAAAACCATCTGCAGAGATTTCTTTTCTGTCTTGGATTTACAGCGCCACTCCTGCTCCATATGGCTGATGGATGGATTGATATTCATTGGCTGATGAATCCCTGGATACAACTCGGTTTGTGTATTCCGGTTTATGTAGTGGGAATGGATTTTTTTGGCCGCAGCGCTATAAAAAGCCTCCGCAATGGAATGCCAAATATGAATGTATTGATCGCTGTCGGATCCAGTGCTGCTTTTGCATACAGCCTCATCGGAACATTGTTGGATTTGGGAAATGCCTACCTATTTTATGAAACGGCTGCTGCCATCATAACACTTGTATTTTTCGGAAACTACCTGGAAGATGTCTCTATCAATAGTACGCAACGTGAATTGAATAAGCTTGCGCGATCACAACAGGTAACAGCAAATATGATCACTTATGATGATCAGCATCAGGAAAATATTTTTCAGGTGGAGAACTCTCAATTACGCCCGGGTGACCTTATTCTCATCAAGGCCGGTGAACAGGTGCCCGCTGATTGTAAAATCCTTTGGGGAGAAGCACAGGCAAATGAATCGATCATTTCAGGAGAAAGTCTGCCGCTTCATAAAACCGGAAAGGATCTTTTGATCGGAGGCAGTGTTCTCATTGATGGAACTGTAAAAGCGCAGGTAACCGCCGGTGCGAAGGATTCCGTTCTATCACAGATTGTACAACTTGTTCAGCAGGCGCAGGGAGAAAAACCACCGGTCCAACAACTGGCTGACCGCATCAGCAGCATTTTTGTACCGGTGGTACTTGTAATTACTGCAGTGACATTCGTGGTAAATTTTTTTGTTTTGAACGCTTTCACACCGGCACTGATGAGAAGCATTGCGGTGCTGGTGATTGCGTGCCCGTGTGCAATGGGATTGGCTACTCCCGCTGCTATAGCAGTTGGGATGGGGCGGGCGGCAAGGAAGGGCATCCTGTTTAGAAATGCAAAAACACTAGAATTGTTTAGAAATATCCGGCAGGTGGTATTCGACAAAACAGGAACCTTAACAACAGGAAAGTTTGGTCTTACAGGGTATAAAATAACGAGCGGAATTTCAGAAGATGAATTCAGAAACATCACTTATTCACTTGAAAAGTATTCGAACCATCCGATTGCCAAAAGTATCTCTGAAACATGGAAAACGAAAAATGCGATCGCCTGGAAGAAAGTGGAAGAGATAAAGGGGGTAGGCATGTCTGCTACAACAAAAGCAGGAGAAACATATCGTGCAGTCCATTACAATGCAGTTCGCGATCTCACGAATGAGGAAGGCCACAACGTTTATATTGTAAAAGATAAACTAGTACTTGGTTGGATCGACGTAAGTGATGCTATACGTCCCGAAGCAGCGACCATCATCCAATATATAAAAAGTAAAGGCCTCAAAACAATTCTACTGAGTGGAGATATAAAAACAACAACCGAAAAAACAGGCGCTCTGCTCGGCATCGATGAAGTGATCGCTGAGAAAAGCCCTGCTGAAAAGTTAGCAATCATTGAGACGCTGAATGCTTCGGCGCCCACGGCCATGGTAGGTGACGGTATTAATGACGCTCCTGCCCTCGCAAAAGCAACCATCGGCATTTCCATGAGTGATTCCTCACAGCTTGCCATGCAAACCGCTGATGTCATAT
>DATLDA010000046.1:0-15639 GCA_035526135.1 Flavitalea sp. | reverse complement strand
TGTATTTGGGAAAAATTCATTGGGGATTTATATACTCAACTTTATCTTTTGCCTTCAAAAAATCGAGGTATTTGAATGACAATTATTTCTTTATTTCCCCCCTAACCAGCAAATTATCAATGACTTAATCTTTTTTGTCGGACTATCCAATTTGGAAATGAGGGTCAGCAGGATTTTCGCATGCATTGAATGAGCAAAAAAACTTTTTATATGCATAACAATGAATACACACCCACCCAATATGGGGTTGGAAGTACTACCAGGAACGAATCTGCTGAATGTAATATGAGCACTCTTGAGAGGGTTTTGTCTGCAGCAGCAGGAGCCATCCTTGTCTATACCAGTCTGAAGCGGATAGGCCGGAGGCCATTGAATAAATTGTATAAAGCCGGTATTGGGGGGTTTCTACTTTACCGCGGTGCGACCGGAAATTGTCCGGTGTATACACAATTAGGGATTGATGGAAGCAAAACAACTTCGGTAAATATCCGTGATACGTTCACCGTGAATAAACCAAAAGAAGAAGTATATGCATTCTGGAGGAAGCTTGAAAATCTTCCCAAATTCATGCGCCACCTTTCTACCGTTAAGGAAATTGATGACACCCGTTCACATTGGGAAGCAAAAATCCCTGAGAACAATCCGATTTCAGTAAGCTGGGATGCAGAAATAGTAAAAGATGATCATAATTCATTTATCTCCTGGAGATCACTTCCTGGTTCAATGATTGAGAATGCGGGGAAAGTGGAGTTCCGTGATGCGCTGGGCAGACAGGGAACCGAAATCCGGGTAATGATTAGCTACCGTCCACCTGCCGGAAACTTGGGAAGCGGAATTGCAAAATTGTTCAACCCGATGCTTGACAGAATGATCCGCGAGGATATAACCAATTTCAAACAATACATTGAGTTTACGAATCCATCACCCTTAGCGGCAAAAGCACCAACAGGGTTACAGGGAAATGTACCAGGTACCGGTTCTATTCCAGGGCAATCTATGGCAGCCGGACAACCGGGAGGGATCAATAACCCAAACAAGCAATGGTAATTACGCTAGGCCTGTTTTAAACAGGAAGCAAAGTCAAATAGATCTTCAAAGGCAAGATCGATTAAAGAGTTGGGTAATGGCGGAGTAGGGATGGTCGTTTTCAGTAGGATGGTATACATTCCTGCATTACGGCCGAATTCCATATCACTCAGGTTGTTGCCAACCATAATCGATTTTGCCATTTTTATTTCAGGAAAGTCTTCCATTGCCTTTATTGCCATCCCCTGATTCGGTTTCCTGTCCGGATGTTTATTGTCAGTTGCAGTGCAGTAATAAATGCCATCAATTCGTCCGCCTGAAGAAGTGATGTCATTTGACATTTCATCATGGATTTCTGATAGGGTTTCTTCCGACATAAGTCCTTTACCAACTCCACGCTGATTGGTCACTACGATGATCTTTCCAAATACATCATTGAAAATATTCATCGCCTCGTGTACGCGGTCATAAAAAATGAATTCGTCGTAATTATATACGTAATCCCTTTCCTTCTCGTGATTAATCACGCCATCACGATCAAGAAAAAGTGTCCACGTTTTATCTATTCCCGAAAGTTTGAGCATACATCAAATTTACTACTTTAATGCTGGAAGTTCTTTCCCGGCGCGGTCATAGTCTTCCGGTATTCCGATATCGATAAAATATTCATTTTGAATCACACCATAAATCCGCCGGTCGGGTAGATGCTTTTCAAGGTAATCCCGTTCGAAACTAAAAACTTCATCAAAGCTTTCTTTTCTGAATTGAGTTGCATTTAAAGCATACACACCTCCATTGATATTTCCGGTCTCGTGAAATTTTTTTTCTTCAAAAGACTGTACCCGGTAATCCGGATAAAGTCGTACCGCACCGTAACGGTCAAAATTTTGCATAGGTTTCAGTGAGAGGGTGCAATGAGCGCCTGTCATAAAATGAAACGGGATCAGCTTTCGTAAATTAATACGGAAGAGGGTGTCACCATTGATTATTAATACTGATTTTTCTTCAGCCAGTCCGCACGCAGCATAAACAGCTCCCCCAGTTCCGAGGGGTTCTTTTTCAATAAATTTTTGATGAGAAAGCTCGGGGAATTCAGATAAAATAAAATCTTCGATCAGTTCATGCTTATACCCCAGAGAAAAAATAAATTGTTCAACCCCTTCATTCCTGAAATGATCAATGACATAGGAAAGAAACGGCTTGCCTGCAACCGGGGCCAGACATTTTGGAACATCAGACACGGCCGGCCGAAGCCTTGTACCCAATCCACCTGCGAGCACGATCGCTTCCCGGATTTTCATGCGGTTATTATTTTTCGGTCGACTTGAAATATTCTTCTTCCACGATCTGACAAATAATATGGCCGAGTAAAATGTGAGATTCCTGTATGCGCGGCGTATCCGTGGAAGGAATATCCAAAAGGTGATCGGAGAGCGAACGCAATTTTCCTCCACCTTCTCCTGTAAATGCAACCGTGATCACTTTTTTCACTTTGGCAGTTTCAAACGCTTTAATGATGTTTACTGAATTGCCGGATGTCGATAAGCCGATCAGGCAATCTCCTGCCTGTGTAATTCCCTGTACCAACCGTGCATAGACAACATCGTAACTATAATCGTTCGCTACAGCGGTCAGGTAAGAGGTATTACAATGCAGTGCTTCTGCAGGTAAAGCGATCCTGTCTTTATAAAACCTTCCTGAAAATTCTGCGGCAAGGTGTTGCGCATCGGCTGCACTTCCTCCATTCCCACAAAAATAAATTCTTCGTCCGGCTTTTAAAACGCGTACCAATTCGTCGGAAACATTCTGAACAGTTCTTAATAATTCTTCGTTGAGTAATATTTTATCCTTGACGCTGATCGATGCCTTTATGATATTTTTTATTTTTTCCATCTTTTCCAACATTATATCGTCCAGCTTTTTAATCCGTGATCTACGAACTGATAATTTCTGCATTGTCCTCCGAATGCATTTAGTGCTTCCGTAACAGCATATTTTGTGTTGTCGGGACAATAGAAAATCATAAAACCTCCGCCGCCTGCGCCTGAAATTTTGCCACCGGTGGCACCTGCCTTGCGTGCTGCCGTATAGATAGATTCCATGAGGTCATTAGAAATGCCTTCTGCCATCTGCCTTTTTTGTTGAAATCCATAATCAAGGATTTCACCGATATCATTTACTTTCCCTTTGAGTAAAGCTTCCTTCATCCGGATCGATTGTTGTTTCAACTGATGCATGGCTTCGATCGGTTTACCTTTTTTGTCGACTACATTCTGTGTCTGTTTTTCAATAATTCTCGCTGATTCACGGTTTGTTGCTGTGTAATAGAGCACCAGGTTATTTTCCAGTTCAAAAAGATATTCCTGACGTATTCGAAGCGGGTTGACAATTACTTTATCGTCTGCAAAAAATTCCATGTAATTCACTCCGCCAAAGGTAGCAGCATATTGGTCCTGGCGACCCCCCGCCATTCCCAGGTCGGTACGTTCGGTGACGTAAGCAAGGTGCGCAATATCATATTCTCCCATAGGGAGACGAAGCATTTCTGCAAACGCTCCAATAATGGCCACAACCAAAGTCGAGGAGGTTCCTAAACCCGATCCCGCCGGAGCATCCACGTAAGTAGATAATTTGAAACCTGTCAGGGGTAGACCATATTCTTTTTGAATGCGGTTGTAGACACCTTTTAGAAGGTCGAGTTTGCCATTCACGGGCAGTTGATGATTCCATTCATATCTTTCTTCTTCCTTGCGATCGATCGCATGCAATATGATCGCATTTTCGTCGATTGGCTGAATGTTTGCATACGCATACAAAGACACGGTGGCATTCAGGATAGCGCCACCATACAGATCACAATAGGGGCTAACATCTGTTCCTCCTCCCGCCAATCCGATTCGTAAAGGAGCTTTGCTTCGGTAAATCATTTTTTCCTGAATGCGTTTAATTTAAGAAGAGACCACAGACCACCGACAATAGACCACTGACCACCGACCACCCACGACAATCTTTTCAGTAAGTAGCCGAATACTATTTATACCTACTACGTACTACGTATTGCCTACTGCCTATTGCCTACTGCCTACTGCCTACTGCCTACTGCCTACTGCCTACTGCCTACTCCTTCTCTCCGGGCGCCAAAGGTAGCAAAGCAAGGTCGGTAATGGCCTTCACCAGTTTCGACCACGAATATTTTTCCTTCTCTTTTCTGAGTTGCGGAACAAAACTTCCCGGCCCTAATTCATAAAAATGAACAATTGCATCTGCGATGGAACCAGGGTCGGGTTCACATACCAATCCCACTTTCCCGTGAGGCACCAAGGAAGGAAGGCTTCCGACATTGGTAACGATCATCGGCTTTTCAAAATGATAGGCCAGCGGAGTAACACCACTTTGTGTTGCCTGCCGGTAAGGCTGAATAACTACATCAGCGGCACACAGATAATACTTTACTTCACTATCCGGAATGAATTCATTTGACCAGATCACCTGTGATTCAATACCTGATTTTTTCACCTGCGCAACATAAGGGCCCTTATCATCATAGAATTCTCCTGCTACCAACAATCGCACATTGGCCAGGCGAGGATCGCTCATGGCTTGTAAAAGCAAATCGAGTCCTTTGTATTTACGTATGAATCCAAAAAATAAAATGATTTTTTCACCACGTGGTAAATACAATTTTTTTCGCGCAACCTCCGGTGACACCGGGTCGCCGAAATTATCATATAGGGGATGGGCTACCTGTAAAGCATTCGCATTCGGCAGCACACTGCGCAGGTCGTGCAAAACTTTTTCACTCATTGTGATAAATGCATCACAACTTTTCAAAAAATAGGGTGTAAGAAACGAATCACCGAATCTTTTTTCATGCGGGAAAATATTATCAGTGATGGCAATGACTTTCGTGTGTTTGCTTTTTCGCGCAATTCTGCAGATGGTTCCAAGTGCAGGCGCCATAAATGGTATCCAGTAACGAACAACGATGATGGCCGGCTTCTTCTTTTTCAGGAGATTGCCAATACGTAGCCAGTTGAAAGGATTGACAGAATTGATTAGTGATTGTATCGCTATTCCTTCAGGAGCCGGATCGGTGGAATATTGTGTTTTCCCCGGGAAAAACAAAGAAGGATATTGCAGAGAAAAAGAAAAGATCGTACAATGATATCCTTGCTGAGAAAATTGCTGTGCAAGTCGTTGATCAAAAGTGGCAAGACCTCCTCTTAACGGATATCCAGGACCTATAATGATGACTTCCTGCAAGAATTAAAAATGAAAAATTTAAAATCTAAAAATTATTAATGAAAAGGTGGCGGTTTACATTTTTAAGGATTCGATTCTCATTTGGGGTTCCTGTTCCATTCCAATCCGTTTATCCACGAGATAAAAATTTCTGCCGGTGGCATTTCTGGTTATTAATTCGGCGACAAAACCGGTAACGAACAATTGCGTTCCGATGATCATGGCGAGAATGGCAAAGAAAAATAACGGGCGCTGCGTCATACCCGTTTTATCGAGAAAAAATTTGGATATAGTTAAATAAACAAAAACAAGTAATCCGAAAATAAAAGAAACAGTTCCCCAGGAACCGAAAAAGTGCATCGGACGTTTCCCGAACTTTCCAACGAACATGATCGATGCAAGATCGAGAAATCCATTAATGAAGCGTGTAAGGCCGCCGAATTTCGATACACCATATTTTCTTGCCCGGTGATGTACTATTTTTTCTCCAATCTTTTTGAAGCCTGACCATTTTGCAATCAGCGGAATATATCGGTGCATCTCACCATACACTTCGATGCTTTTCACCACTTTCAAACGATATGCCTTTAGTCCGCAATTGAAATCATGAAGTCGTATCTTGGATACTCGCGCCGTAACCCAGTTAAAAAAACGGGAAGGAATTGTTTTCATGATCGGATCATGCCTTTTTTTCTTCCATCCACTTACCAGATCATAATTCTCAGTGATGATCATGTTTCGTAATGCGGGGATTTCGTCCGGACTGTCTTGCATATCGGCATCCATCGTAATAACAACCTCACCTTTTGCTGCTTTGAAGCCTTCGTTGAGAGCAGCGGATTTTCCGTAATTCCGCTGGAATCGGATTCCTTTTATATTCCTGTTTCGCGCAGCGTTCTCTTCAATAATTTTCCATGAGGCGTCTGTGCTGCCATCGTCAATAAGAATGATCTCATAGGAGAAGTGATTGTCTTCCGCAACCCTCTGAATCCAGGCACAGAGTTCAGGTAATGACTCTTCTTCATTGAATAAAGGAACTACTACTGATATATCCATTACACATTACTGTTAGTTTCAAAAGGGCCACGCGGGTCTTTTTTAGCAACTGCAGCACCAATCAGTGAGGAGATGCAACCGATGATCAGGTATATTAAAATAATTCCGCCTATCAGAAATACATAAAACAATCTGTCTGTCATTGCCATAGCCTGGTTGATCTGATCACTTGACACTTGGGGGTTTGCTTCCATCTGTTGTCTCGCGGTCTCAATTGCCTTCTCTTTTACCTCTGGGAACAGTAATAAGAAAATAACAGAGAAAATGATAGAAAATACAGTTGCTACTGCACTTACTTTAAAGCCGTGTGCAAAAACATTGCCGAACGTAACATTATGATTCCGCTGGTTGCTGTAATTTATACAAGCCCAAATGACGCCTGCACACAGTAAGATGCTGGGTGTCCATTTTGCCCAGGCTGCATCGCTTTGATTAGTGAAATGCGCAGCCAGGGAAATAACGAGAAGGATCAGTGAAATGATGATTCCTTTCGTGATGTGGGTGGTAACTTTCTGTTCCATAATTTGCAAGTTTTGGTTAGAGTTTTTAATTGAGGGTTAATTGAGCGCCATTGAATATTCCTATAATTTTACCGCTGAAGGTTGTATTAAAAAACGGGGAATTTTTCGATTTGCTCTTTACGTTGTTTTCATTCATTAACCATTCTGCCGTCGGATCAAAAAAAGTCAGTGTACAAGGTTCATTTTTATTAACAGACGGCAATGGCAAACCAAAAATACGTCGTGGATTTATAGCGAGCAGTTCTACCCACCTCACTTCACTAACCAATGGCATAGTTCTTTTCAAAACCGCATAGGCTGTTTCCAATCCTGTCATTCCAAATTTAGCATATTCAAACTCAAGTACCTTGCTGTCATATTCATGTGGCATATGATGTGATGCAATGCAGTCTATTGTTCCATCTTCCACTCCATTACGGAGGGCGGCCGCCTCCGCTGTTGTTCGGAGTGGAGGATATACTTTAAGATTTGTGTCATATTGAAGCAAGTCATCATCAGTAAAACACAAATGATACGGCGTCACGGAACAGGTCACATTCAAACCTGCATCTTTTGCCCGCCGTATATATTCTAAGGAGCGTGGAGAAGTAACTCCAGTAAAATGCAATTTGGAAGAAGCGTAACGGGCGAGTTTGATGTCACGGGCTACCAGTAATTCTTCAGCCATCATCGGTTTCCCTGGCAAGCCTAGTCGGGTAGAAATGATGCCTTCATGCATAAGGCCATTCATACCGATACTTTTGTCATCAGGTATTTGTATGATAACTCCATCAAATGCTTTTACGTATTGCAATGCTTTGAGCAACACACCGGCGGATTGAACCGGGTTGAGTCCGTCACTGAATGCAATAGCGCCACTGGCGCGCATGTCATACATTTCTGCTAGTTCTTTTCCATCTGTATTTTTCGTAATCGCTCCAATCGGGTAAACATTTACCGGCAACGTTCGTGATCGACGGCTAATATATTCTGCCTGCGATTTCGAATCAACTGCAGGCTTTGTATTGGGAATTACAAAAACGTCAGTATAACCACCTGCGGCTGCTGATGCAGCGCCTGTTTCGAGCGTTTCCTTGAATTCATAGCCCGGATCATTAAAATTAGAAAAGATGTCAACCCAACCAGGCGAACAATGCAGATTAGAAAAGTTAACCACACGATCTGCATCTGCATTAATATGGGGAGCGATATCGGTAATCATTCCGGCTTCAATAAAAAGATCTTGCTGGGTTTCGTGGAAGGGGGAGAAGGGATCAATTATGCGGGCCTTTTGAATGAGAACCTTCATTGAAAAAAAGTTGAGCGAAGATAGGCGATGTTTACCAATTGCAGATTTTAGATTTGCGATTTCAGATTTGGAATTAGTGACGTAATTTAGCAATTGGTTGTATCTAAAAATTTACAATTGTAAATCATCTCGGGACGTAGCGCAGCCCGGTAGCGCACTTGCATGGGGTGCAAGGGGTCGCTGGTTCGAATCCAGTCGTCCCGACTGAAAAGAGTTCACATAATTGTGAGCTCTTTTTTTTATCGAAATTCACAAGAAGCGCATCCCGACACGAAGTGTAGCGGAGGGTCGCTGGTTCGAATCCAGTCGTCCCCGTCGCTCTAACAAAACTTTGATGGGGGCGGGCTTCAATTTCAGATTTTAGATATGCGATTTCAGATTTGAAATGGCACACATTTACATAGTCTCATAGATTATTTTAGATGCCAGCGGCTTTGATGCCCGTCTTGCCGCATTGACCGTGGATTAGTATCAATCTAATTGATATTTTTAAGTGTCAAACTACTAAATTTTCGAATAGTGAATTTACATCAGCTTGCACTGATGTGGAAGAATCAACACGCAAAAACCGAATAATAAGATTTATGATAAAAAGTGTTATAATTTATTTTCTGGCAACATTTTTTACCACGACCATTTTTTCGCAGAAAAATAAACTTACTCCAACGATTGCCCCCAAACCTTTTATCCTTGGTGAAATTGTTGAAATCCAATCTGTGATATTGGGAGAAAAAAGAATATTGAATATTTACCTGCCCGAAGGTTTTAGAAAAGAGGATACCACGCATTACCCGGTTACTTATCTACTGGACGGATCAGAAGACGAAGATTTTATTCATGTGGTTGGAATCTTTCAATTCAATACTTTCTCATGGATCGACCGTGTTCCCAAATCGATCATTGTGGGGATAGCTACGGTGGACAGGAGAAGAGACTTCACATTCCCGACAACCATTGAAAAAGATAAGAGAAAATACCCGACGAGCGGGCATTCGGAAAAGTTTATTTCTTTCCTTGAAAAAGAATTGCAGCCTTTTATTGAAAAAAATTTCAAGGCCACCAATGCACGAACAATCATAGGGCAATCACTGGGCGGACTTCTGGCCACCGAAATCTTACTGAAAAAACCCACCCTTTTCAACAAATACATTATCGTAAGTCCGAGTCTCTGGTGGGATAACGGCTCCCTGTTGCAAGATTCATCCGCACTTTTACACGACAGTTTTTCTCAGCCAACAAAGATTTACATAGGCGTCGGAAAAGAAGGTTTAACGCCAACCGAGGTGCCACGCGTAATGGAAGTAGATGCGAACCTTTTGACAGAAAAGTTGAAGCAGGGAAAAAGCGGGAAGGTCAATGTTTACTTTGAGTATTTACCGGAGGAGGATCACGCCACCATTATGCACCAGGCAGTTTTCAATGCCCTCAGAATCTTATATCCGAAATTGTAATTCCAAACCTAAAATCGCATATTAAAATCTGAATTCGATTTAGCGATCCGATAGTTCAATCCATACCGGCGCATGATCACTTGACTTCTCCCAGCCGCGCACATCTTTATCTACCCCTGCTGCGGTGAGGCGTTTGTCAATATGTTTGTTTAATAGAAAATGGTCGATTCGCAAGCCGGCATTTCGAGTGTATGCGTTCCGGAAGTAATCCCAGAACGTATAAATTGTTTCCGTTGGATATAATTTTCTGATGGCATCCGTCCATCCCTGGGCTACCAGTGCTTTGAATGCAGCACGCGTTTCCGGACGGAACAATGCATCAGTAGTCCATCTCTCGGGTTTATACACATCAAGTTCTGTTGGCATTACATTAAAATCTCCTGTCAGTACAACCGGTTTGCCTGAATCAAAAAGTTCAGCAGCATGAACAGTAAGCCTTTCAAACCACCGGAGCTTATAATCAAATTTGGGACCGGGGGCCGGATTTCCATTGGGAAGATACAGGCATCCAATGATCAAATCCTTGACAGTGGCTTCAATGTAGCGGCTGTGACTGTCGTCCGGATCTCCCGGAAGTACGCGTCGGATTTCTTCGGGTGTACCGTGTCGTGAAAGTATCGCTACACCATTCCAGCTTTTTTGCCCATGCCAGATTGCGTGATATCCGGCATCAAGAATCGCTTTTTCCGGAAATTTTTCCTGCGGCGTTTTCAATTCCTGCAGACACACCACATCCGGATTTGTTTCTTTCAGCCAGCGCAGAAGAACAGGCAGACGCCCATTTACTCCGTTCACATTATAAGTGGCGATTTTCATGACATAATAATTATATCATGAAAAATTTCAAATGTTTCCATGGAATTTAAATTACCGCAATTACCCGAAATAGTTTTGAGGAGCAGTGTTAAACAGTCAAATTAATTCATTGAGCACGACTTTCAATTCGATTCGACGTATTTTTTGAAATTGTCCAGGATCGACTGCCATCCTTCCCTTTGCAATTCCGCAGAGTGGATGTGTTCAGCTTCAAATGTCTCTACTACTTTTGTTTCATTTCCATTCTTAATGAATTGAACCTTCACTTTTCTGCCATCGCCGATGGTATATTCAAGTCGTTCATTTGTCTGCACATGATCATACACACCACCAAAATCAAAACCGATGCTTCCGTCACGCGCTTCCATCCGGGATAAAAATTTTCCACCTACCCTTAAATCATTTTCCGCATGAGGAGTGTGCCAGTCTGCGGATGCATTGTTCCATTGTGAGATATTTTCAGGTGTCGTCCAGTACGTCCATACTTTTTCTACAGGTGCGTTTACCGTACATTCAACAGTGATGTTTGTCTTACTGATCGTTTCCATTTTTTTGATTTTATTGGGGTTAATGTGTTTCGGTGATCAAAAGTAAGAGGACTAGGTGAAAAGTGAGAGGTATGAAAACGACTATCAGGGGGTGATTGACGACGGGGAAAATAACGATGAATCTATAGCGACAACGAACACTATAAAAATTCCGGTCTTAGTTGCTTCTTCGGATGAAGTTCAAAAAAAAACCTTGTTCAAACAAGGTTTATCAGGTAGCTCCGGCTAGTTCTTCTTTTTAATTCTTTCTGGCGTACTTTTTCAGATAAGCTTTTACATTCTCCACTACCGGGCCGGTGGCCAGTACGGCATTACGCAGCAATTGTTCGGAAATGCCAAGTGTTTTTGCCCAGTACGTCAATTCATGGGGTTGATTGATATTGATCCGTGCACTGTCGCCTTTGCCGGTTTTGTCGAGATCATCTGCCATAAAACAAGGTTTTTGTGAAGGTAATTAAAATACCTCAGGGGAGGTAAGCCCGTGCCTGAATTCTGTACTCAGACGCAGCGGTTAAATTTAAAATAAATCAAAGAGTATTTAATGAAATTATTATTGTTTCTGGATGAAAGGTAAGGTGATAATAAAAGATGCACCTTTTCCTACTTTTCCGCTGGCCGCAATCTGGCCATCATGCCGCTGGACAATTTTTTCACACAGGGCAAGTCCAAGTCCCGTTCCTTCATATTTATCTTTTGGATGTAATCTTACAAAGTTGTCAAATATCTTTTCAGCATATTCCTGTTCGAAACCGATGCCATTGTCTTCGATGCGGATTTGTGCATAGGATCGTTTTTTAATTTGAAGGGTTTTGGAAGTAATGACGATTCGCAACGGGATACCTGGTTTGGCAAATTTGAGCGAATTGTTAATCAGGTTGTAGAAAAGCTGGTAGATCAATACTGGCGTTCCTTCAATTTGCGGAAGGTCACCACATTCAATGATGGTTTCTTTTTGTTGAATAGCGACTTCGAGGTCAGTTTCAATATTCCTGATGATCTGATTCAAGTCAAGCGTTATAATGCTTTCGTCCGATGCGTTGATTGTGGAGTAAGTTAATACGCCGTCAATCATTGTGAACATCCGATCGGCGGCACTTTTAATTTTTGCAACATAGGACCGCGCTTTTTCATTCAGATTTTCATTGAATTCTTCCTGTAGGCGGGTGGAAAAAACATTGATCTTTCTTACGGGTTCTCGCAGATCATGGCTCGCAACATGAGCAAATTGCAGCAGGTCTTCATTTGAACGTTCAAGATCAATGGTACGCTGTGCTACAAGCGCTTCTAACTTCTGTTCACTTTCTTTCTGGTCATGAATGTCTGTAAAGGCGCCTATCCATTTTGTTATAATACCATTTTGATTTCGAATCGGGTCACCTTGTACAAAATGCCAGCGATATTCTCCATTTTTATTTCTCAGCCGGGCTTCAGAGCGATAAAGGGCACCCTGTGCGAGGCTGTTTCCCCAGGCCTTACTAATTACAATCAAATCGTCAGGATGAACCAATTGCTGCCAGGTATCGTCTCCCTTCGGATCTATACCGGAGTATTCTTTCCATTGGGATGAAGCATATTCCTGTTCTCCTTTTTCATTCGTGATCCAAACCAATTGCGGAAGCGTTTCAGCGAGGGTACGGAATCTTTTCTCGCTTTCTTTCAGTGCATCCTCTACGAGTTTTGCTTCGTGTATATCAAGACCCATTCCGACGAATCCGATAAATTCACCATGTTCAAGATAGCGGGGATTTCCTTTGAACATGTGCCAGCGATATTCTCCATCATATCTTTTCAACCTTATTGCGGGAAGCAGATAGGATGTTCTATTTTGGAATGCGGGAAGATAAATTCTGAGGACCTCCTGCACATCATCCGGATGGACAATACCGTCCCATCCTCTCCCGAGCGCCTCTTCCAATGGAATACCTGTATAGTCAAGCCACGCCTTGTTAAAATAACTGATTTTTGCTTCAGGATCGGCCTCCACAATAAATACGATCATCGGACTATGATCAGCCAATGACCTGAATCGTTTTTCACTTTCCTGCAAGGCTACCTCGGCGAGTTTTTGCTCATGAATGTCGAAACCTACACCTACATATCCGTTGAATGTCCCGTCTGACAAATAGCGCGGATTCCCTTTGAAAGCGTGCCAACGGTATTCGCCATCGAAACGTTTAACTCTTATAGACGGAATCAAATAAGGTTGGCGGGCCGTAAAAGCGGGACCATAAATGTTTAAAACGGTGTCAATATCATCAGGGTGGACAATTCCATCCCATGCCCTCCCTAATGCAATTTCAATTGATTGACCCGTGTAATCCAGCCATGTTTTGTTCCAATATTCGATACTCGCTTCCGCATTGGCGCCTATAATAAAAACAAACATGGGACTATCATCTGCAAGATTGCGAAAACGTTGCTCGCTTTCCTTCAACGCCGTTTCATTTTTTTTCCGCTCTGTAATGTCTGTAAATAAAATTGCCACTTTGTGACTATTCTGTTGTCCAATCCGGAAAGCGTATGCTTCGAACCACCGGTTCATCACGTTTGAGCCTTCAACAAAACGGATAGCTTTTCCTGTTCGTGCAACATTTCCGTAGATGTTGAACCAACTCTCTTCAAGATTGGGAACCAGTTGCCGGACAGTTTTACCGATCGCATCCTTTAAACCGGTTTGCATTTCGAAAACAGGATTGCTTTCAAGGAAAAGATAATCGACCGGATTATCATCATGGTCGAAAATCATTTCGACAATACAAAAACCCTGGTCCATTGATTCAAATAAGCCGCGGTATTTTTCTTCGCTCTCTTCCATTTTTTTCCGGGTTATGACCTGTTCGGTTACTTCATTCATCATCACCAGCACTCCGGATGAAATGGTTGCTCCTTTTTCAAAAAAAGGCTGACAAACGAAATTTAGATAAACATGCGTGGCAATTCCATTTTTTTCAATTAGTACCGGATGTTCATAAACCTTATATGTTTTTCCGTTTTGAATTACACGTTGAAGCAGTTCAATGTATGTCTGTTCCGCTAATTCAGGGATTGCTTCTTTAAGCGACCTTCCAAATATTGATCGATCTTTTCCCCAAAGAGCCAGTGCCGGTTCATTTACCAGATGAATGGTGAGGTCCATTCCCATCAGAATATAAATACCAATAGGAGCCTGCATGAACAGGTTATAGGCGTCTTCTATTTCTTTTAATTTTTCCCGATTCTGTCGGGCTTTGATCTCATCAGTAATTTCCTGGGAATTATGAACAATGTATAAAACACTTTCGTTTTCATCCAACACCGGTGTATTGGTTGCCTTCCAGTAACGTTCCACAAAAATGCCATTTTCATTAAGTACGTCATACCGTTGAACCGGTAAGTGATGCCGTACCTTATCCTGGATTACTTTCTGCAACGATGCGCGCAATTCGGCGACACCGGTATCCTGGGGATCTTCCGGATTGCCAGGAAAGGTTTCGAATAATCCCCGTCCGATTATTGATTTTTTTTCTTTTCCGGTGATTTGTACAAATTCTTCAGTAGCAGATAGTATGGTGAAAGAATCCGGGTCAGCCAGCAAGAGGATATTGATTCCCGGCATCGCTTCAATCAAGCGAAGATCAATTATTGAAGGATGATTGTTTACAGACAATGCGGATTGCACATACTCGCCGTTCATGAATACGCTATTAGTTGAATTGTCAGCAATTATGATCTATGGGAATATGAACGACAAGTGGTTCCATGAAAGCATGTAATTTAATGAAATGATTGTAAAATATTGGTGGCAACAGGGAATGATCTTCATTACTAAAAGCGGATTGGAAAGACCGTTATGTTTAACAATTAACCGCGATAATTGCCAAAACTTTCACAGGTTCTGCCACATCTTCAATTAAATTTGAAATGGTTTTCTATCTTTGTGGTCCTATTTTATGGAAACTTTTACAAAACACATTCTTATAGTTGACGATGATGAGGACGACAGGCATCTGATCAAACAGGCGCTCCATCAATGCATCATACCGGTTCAAATTGCGGAACTGACGGATGGGATGGATATCATCAGTTACCTGGATGCGTGCCCCGAATTACTGCGGCCTTCCCTTGTATTACTTGATTTGAATATGCCCGTTGTAAATGGTTTTGAGGCGCTCAATGAAATAAAGAAACATCCCCAGCATACGGCTCTTCCCGTATACGTTTTCAGTACCAGCAACAGTTTACGGGACAAACAACATTGCATCCGTTTGGGTGCCCTCGATGTACTTGTTAAACCACCCTCATATTCCGGGTGGGTGGATATTCTTTGTCCCATCATTGATAAAAGGAAAACGGCGTAGCGGTGAGTTATGAGCCAGTTTCTTCCATGAAACTCTCTAGTATTTATCAACTGAATATCTCAAACATAATTGCTTCTGGTAACCTCTGCCTATTTTTTTCTTGGCGACCGTGGTCATCATTTCAAAAGGACGGATACCATTTGAATAATTAATTTGATACGAGTGAATATTTCATAACGAAGCTAATCCTCATAAGTTTTCAACAATACGCTTTTGATTCTGCTTGTCGGATGAATACATTTTTATGTCTTCTTTTACCGTGAGTCGGAAATTTGTTGCTGGTAAATTTTTATATAGCAAGTTTTCTGCCGAGATCAAAGAAAGCCCCGATATCTCATCATACCAGGGCAGTGG
>DATLDA010000057.1:0-48080 GCA_035526135.1 Flavitalea sp. | reverse complement strand
TTTTGATATTCACGAGTTGTGCACCAGGTTATCCACAAGGGAAATTTAAAATGCAAAATTAAAGATGCAAAAAAAGGCCCCTGTAATCAGAGGCCTTTTTAAATTTTCATTTTTAATTTTTCATTTAAAACGCTTTCTGTTTTTCTTTTGCCTTCTGCATCGGGTTGATTCCAGTGGATTGTCCACGGGCAGCCTGCTGTTTCACTTTGAAAACCTGGAATTTAGAAGCAGGTGCTATTGTGCCCCACGTATTATTCGTTTCATTGATATCCGCTGTTTCGCGCATGGGATCCAATTTGATAGAAGCAACTTCTTTATTCTTCATAAACACTTTCGTCACTTTCCCTTCATTTAATCTCCATACCTGGGCAGGAATGCGATCCACTTCTTTGGTTCCGTCAGTAAAAGTAAATTCAACAATGATCGGCATAACCAGCCCGCCTTTATTGCTAAAAGTCAATTCATAGAAATGTTTTTCATTGATCTTTTGTTTTGCAGCGTCATCAACGGGTTCAGTGAATCCGCTTTGCGGCACCGCATAACGCGTTGTATCAACGGGCTCCAGTCCTCTGTCGTATCTCCAATAGAAGTCGCGGAGGGTAGTATCTGCATCCGTACGGAACTGGATGTTTTTATCTTCCCGGTTACGGATCTTTGAGACGTCTTCGAATGCATTTACCTGTGGCCTGTCAACCCTTCTTAAAACCACAGTATCGCGTTGTGTGGTTGGATTGTTTTCCATATCCGCACGGAAATATTTTACTGTATCGATCGCCATATCTGTAGCATCCGTACTATAGAACCAGCCTCTCCAGAACCAGTCCAAATCCTCTCCGGAAGCATCCTCCATTGTTCTGAATAAATCGGCAGGAGTTGGATGTTTGAATGCCCAGCGGCGTGCATATTCGCGGAAAGAATAATCGAACAGTTCACGACCCATGATAGTTTCCCGCAGCATATTCAACCCGGTAGCAGGTTTGGAATAGGCATTGGGACCGAACCCGATTATATTTTCTGAGTTGGTCATGATCGGTTCGAGTTGATCTTTCGGAAGTTTCATATAATCCGTGATCGTAAACGCAGGTCCGCGGCGCGAAGGGAATTTATTGTCCCACAATTCTTCCGTCAGATATTCAACGAAAGTATTAAGGCCTTCATCCATCCAGCTCCATTGACGTTCATCGCTGTTGATGATCATCGGGAAGAAGTTGTGACCGACTTCATGGATGATTACACCGAGCATTCCGTATTTCGTGGACTCACTGTATGTGCCGTCTTTTTCTGTGCGTCCGAAATTGAAACAGATCATCGGGTATTCCATTCCGTTGGAAGCTTCAATACTTTGTGCGACCGGATATGGATAGGGAATGGTGAATTTCGAGTAGGTTTTGATCGTATGTGCGACCGCTTTTGTAGAAAATGGACGATACAAACCATAAGCTTCCTTTCCATAAAAACTCATACACATGATCTTCTTCCCTTCAATAGTAGCCGGCATTGCATCCCAGATAAATTTTCTCGAAGTAGTCCATGCAAAATCCCGAACGTTATCGGCCTTGAAAATCCAAGTCTTTTTTTGTGTGCTTTTCTTTTTTTCTGCTGCTTTGGCTTCCTCCAACGTAACGATCTCTACAGGTTCTTTAGAAGTTTGAGCTTTTGTCCACCGTGCCAACTGGGAAGGAGACAAGTTAGCTGCATAGTTCAAACATTCTCCGGTAGAACCTACCACATGATCGGCAGGGACAGTCATTTGTACCTTGAAATTTCCAAAAGTGAGCGCAAATTCTCCCCGGCCGGTGAACTGATGATTCTGCCAGCCCTGAAAATCGCTGTAAACACAAAGACGGGGATACCATTGGGCCATGGTGTAAAGATTATTTCCATCTTCAGGAAAATTCTCCAATCCGCCACGTGCACCGCCGAATTTATTCCGGTCGACAATATTGTAATTCCAGTTGATATTCAATACAATTTTTTGCCCGGGTTTTAAGGGAGTAGGCAGATCAACGCGCATCATTGTTTTATTCAATGTGTACTTCAACGATTTTCCGGTCACATCGGTCAGCTTCGAAATTTTAAAACCATAGCCATTATCGTTCTTTGTTTCTTCCATACGGGTCACCATATCCGCATTTAGCTGACGCGGCATAGTTGAGCTATTCTGGTAGTCGGCATTGTCTTTTGAGCTGTGTTGGTTCTCATCCATTTGAAACCACAAATAAGTCAGCACATCTGGAGAGTTGTTGAAATAGGTGATAATTTCCGAACCGGTAAGCTTATTGATGTTTTCATCCAATTCACATTTGATGTCATAATCAACTCTTTGCTGCCAGTATTTGGGCCCGGGGGCACCACTGGCAGTACGGTATTCATTGGGTGTTGGAAGAATTACACCCAGCTGCTCAAATTTATTTCCATGATTGGAATTTGGATTGTTCCGGATATCCTGTGCGGAAGCAAAGCTTATCCATCCTCCAATCAGAATTAGTAATGAAAGAACTTTTTTCATGTGTATGCTTATTTTTATTTTTTATGAAGGGATGCGTTCAAAAACCATTTTCAAAGCTAAACTAAATACACCTGCCGATAAAAAAATCACCCACTGCCTGCGGGGTACGAGTAATTTGTTTACGAATAACCAGGAGAGTGATAAAAGAATTGTCACAACGGTGATCTGACCAGCTTCTAACCCAACATTAAATCCGAATAGCGCTGTACCCAACGATTGATCACGGGCCAGCATGAAGCGGATAACATTTGCAAATCCCATCCCGTGAACAAGGCCGAAAAACAGGGCTAAAAAATAATTCGTTCGGGCACTGCGTTGTGAAAAAGTTTCCTGGAAAAGATTTGATATGGCAGTGAACACGATGGTACAGGGAATCAGGAATTCTACAATGGGGATGGGAAAACGGATAATATCCAAAACGCTCAATGCCAATGTAAGTGAATGTCCAATGGTGAATGCGGTTACCAGTACAAGCACTTGTTTCCAGTCTTTTATCACATAAATCGCACTCAGAACAGCTATAAACAGAAGATGATCCAACGCATCCCAGCTCATAATGTGCTTCCACCCTTCGGCAAAATAATCATTGAAATCCTGCATAATTTTCGCTGTACCCGGGCCGGAAATTACCTCTCAAATTTTTAACGCTTTCAATGAAAAGGTCTTCAAAATAAAGCAGAGATTTGTAACAGAAAAAATTTAATGTTTAATGGCCACTTTGTTATTTAAATGGTTATTTGTTATTGCCGGTTTTTTACCTGGAACGGTTGAGTCCACAGCTCCGGATTTCATGCATCCTTTCTTTGTGAGTGTTACCGAATTAAATCATAATGCGGCCGATAAGAACCTGGAGATCAGTTGTCGGATTTTTACAGAAGATTTCGAAACCACGCTTGTAAAAGCTTATCATACCAAAGTAGACCTGGTGAAACCGGCAAATAAGGAAGCAATAGATAAAATCATTGCGGACTATATTAAAAAGCACATCCAGGTAAAGCTTGACGGAAAAATAGTAACGCTGGAATATGTGGGTTTCGAAAGAGAACAGGAATCAGTGTGGAGCTATTTCCAGGTGAGCAATACGAGTGCTCCGCATAAAATAGAGATCACGAATAATATTTTGTATGATGCATTCAACCAGCAGATCAATATCATGCATATGTCCGTCAATGGTGTGCGGAAAAGTACAAGACTCAGTTATCCGGAAGTGAATGCGAAATTCGAGTTTTAAGGTAAGGCTTTGGGCAATGCGCCTACAGTAATGAGCAATGAGGAATAATCGGTTCTATTGTGTTATAATTAAATTGAACATTCGCGATACACGACGTATCTCATAGCTCACCGCCACAATTACTCCTCCATATTCTCCTTGATCTCTTCTGATATTTTCACCAGCACTTTATCGATGCGCTGCGCATCCATATCCATGATCTCAATCTGGAAACCTTCCCAATCAAGTTTGTCACCAATATGGGGAATTCGTTCGAGCTTATGCAGGATGAACCCCGCAAGTGTATCAAAATCCTGTTCTCCTTCATTCATCCATTCTGTTTTTTCAAATCTGCTCAAAAAATCATAGAATGGAATTTGCGCATCAACCAGGTACGACCCGTCATCCCTTTCAAAAATATTGTAATCATCTACATTTTGTGCCGGAAGATCCCCGACGATTGCTTCAAGAATATCATTGAGCGTGATCATCCCAAGAAGACTTCCATATTCATCAATAATAAAGCACGAATGGATCTTCGATTCTTTAAATTTTTCCAATACCTGGTAGGCAGTATTATTTTCCGGAACATACAAAGCAGGTTGCATGAGATCCTTAAAAAGTGTGAGGTCGTCAGCGACATAAAGATCTTTGATGGAAACAACACCACGGATATCATCGATCTGACCTTCACAGATCGGGTATACAGAATGAGGTTGGGAAAGAATTTTTTGTTTGATGGTCGCCTCATTATCGTATAGATCGAACCAAAGAATATCACTGCGATGTGTCATAAGGGAAGTAATGCTGCGATCACCCAGATGAAAAACTCTTTCAATGATTTCCTGTTCTGCTTCATCAATGGTCCCCTGCTCCGTTCCTTCATTAATAATGGCCTTGATCTCATCTTCCGTCATGTGATTATCTTTGGATCTGAGATTGAAAAGCCTGACGATCACGTTGGTTGATTTACTGAGAAGCCATATGAAAGGGTGAGTGACCTTACTGAGAAGTCGCATCGGTGCGGCCAGTAATTTTGCAACAGGCTCCGGTTTGGCGAGCCCGATTCGTTTAGGAACCAGTTCTCCCAGGACCAGGGAAAAATAGGTAATGATTATTACGATGATAGCAGTTGCAATTCCGCTGCTGTAATTGCGTATCATGTCAAACTGATTCAGCCAGGCTACAAAATTTGATTTGAGCCGTTCGCCGGAAAGGATACCTGTAAGAATTCCAATGAGCGTAATGCCAATCTGAACTGTTGATAGAAAAGTGTCAGGATGGTTAGAAAGGTCCAATGCTTCCTTTGCCCTTTTGTCGCCCTTTGCTGCCTGCGATTCCAGCCTGGTTTTCCTGGACGACACCAATGCAATTTCAGCCATTGAAAACAGACCATTGAGTAAGATCAGACCCAAAATCAATAGAATCTCTTGCATGTATTGGTTCTAGTTAGATTATAGGAGAAGCAATCCAAATTGCCTGTAATACAATTTGTAGACCGCCCAGCCTATCAGCCATCCCAACAATCCCCCGCAAAGAACGTCGAACGGATAATGCACTCCGACATAGATTTGTGAAAAACCGATCAGGAAAGCCCACAGAAACGCCAGCTTCCACCAGGAAGAGGTATGCCGTAAAGTTAAATAGAAAAAAGTAGCCTGGGCAAAATGAGTGGTGGTATGAGACGAAGTAAAGCTGGAGCTGGCGGGGCAATAATTAATAATAAAACGCAGCGTCC
This sequence comes from Flavitalea sp., assembly GCA_035526135.1. Classification (GTDB taxonomy): domain Bacteria; phylum Bacteroidota; class Bacteroidia; order Chitinophagales; family Chitinophagaceae; genus Flavitalea. The sequence continues at coordinate 42,623 of DATLDA010000057.1, read as the reverse complement.
CGGCTATGTCCGGATCGCGGCAGGGTCTTAATCGCCAGCATAGTTCCTTAATAAGCTGGCTGCTAATAAGGTCGGAAAGGGCGACAACAAGAATTACAGCGAGCACCCACCACCATCCTTTTGAACCGAAATTCCACAGGATAAAAACCAAAAGAAACAAATACAGGGGGGTCCAGAAGATGGTCTCCCTGAAAAACAGGGCGAGGTAATCCAATAAGGGAAGCTGCAGATCCTGGTTGATGCGATACAGCAGCCAACTATCAGCTGGCCGGATCCAATCCCAAAATTCATTCAGCCAGCTGTCTGCCAGTAAAACCATAGGCCTAAAAATAAATACAATAATTTTAGCACCTTATGATTCCTGTTATGAGGCGCGTTTTTCCCGTACCCAGATTGATCAGTTATATCTTTTTCAACGGGATCGTGCTTCTGATACTACTCACAGTCTTACGCATCGGATTTTTCCTTTTTTTTGACAAGCATGGAACCAGTACAACAGCTGTCGGAAAAGCTTTTTTTCTGGGATTTCGTTTTGATCTGCGTGCAATAGCAATCATCCTGCTGCTGGTGCTGGTCTTTGGAAGCATTCCGCCCGTTCATCCTTTCCGTTCAAACAAAACAGGGATATTCTGGATCATCTTTCTAACCATTGCCGTCCTCTTCATATTATTTTTTTATACGTTTGATTTTACGCACTACAGTTACCTGAGCCAACGACTCAATGCGAGCGTACTGAATTATCTGCAGGACTTCGGCATATCAGTGAATATGGTGTGGCAATCCTATCCCGTCATTTGGATCTTGCTCGGGATTTTCGCCGCGATGATCGCATTTTTCTTTCTCTTCAGATCAGTTTACAAAAGGATCAGGGGTCAACAGGCTATTCACTCAAAGAAGAAAAAAACGATTGCATTTGCAGTCACTTTCCTTTTGCTCGCGATGTTCATTTTTGGAAAGGCAGGCCAGTATCCCCTACGATGGAGCGACGCTTTTTCTCTCGGGAATGATTACGTAGCTAATCTCGCGCTGAATCCGTTTGAATCATTTTTCAATACACTCCGATTCCGTGAGAAACCTGTCACTGCAAAGGAATTGCATCCTTACTTTCCGGTACTCGGAAAATATTATCCTTTCACTATTGCTGACTCCATTTCATTTTACAGAAAAACAGGAGCAGTTGCAAATAAAACTAAGCGTTCACCTAATGTGGTAGTAATTATTTGTGAATCCTTCAGTGCATACAAAAGTTCAATGTGGGGGAATCCATTGAACACCACGCCTTTTTTTGACAGCCTCAGCAGAAAAGGAATTTTTTTTGACCATTGTTTTACTCCTACTTACGGAACAGCAAGAGGGATCTGGGCCATTGTAACAGGCATACCGGATGTTGTTCAAAAAAGCACGGCGAGCCGCAACCCGGCTGCAGTTGACCAGCACACCATCATCAATGATTTTTCGGGGTATGAAAAATATTACTTCCTGGGAGGAAGTTCGAGCTGGGCAAACATACGCGGATTGCTCACAAATAATATTCAGGATCTCCACTTGTATGAACAGCAAGATTTTAAAGCACCGAAACTCGATGTCTGGGGAATCAGTGATAAAAATCTTTTAATGGAAGCAGCATCGATCCTGGGGAAAGAGCGTGCTCCTTTTTTTGCGGTGATCCAGACAGCCGATAATCATCGGCCTTATTCGATCCCCGATGAAGACCTTGATGAATTTCAAAAAGTGCGTGTAGCGGAAGATACATTAACAAAATACGGATTTGAAAGTCTCGCAGAAATGAATGCGTTCCGCTATACCGATTTTTCCTTTCGAAAATTTATGGAGGTAGCTGCCGCCCAGCCTTACTTTAATGAAACGCTTTTCGTATTTATCGGAGATCATGGAATTCCCGGTAACGCTCAGGAAATGTTTCCTTCCGCTTGGACCGGTCAACGATTGAGTGCGTTGCATGTTCCGTTGTTGTTTTTCGGAAGAATGCTAGATAGTACAAGAAGAATTACGAAAATAGTTTCTCAGATAGACCTGTTACCAACCATTGCAGGATTAACAGGCATTGCTTATACGAATAGCACGCTCGGCAGAGATGTTCTTAATCAGGATGCCGGTCAGGATTTTGCATTCATATTTGATCCGGACATGAAACAATACGGTGTTGTGAAAAACGACCATTTGTTGCGAATCAATATGGAAACAAAAATGACTGAAATGGTACCTGTAATAAAAAATCCTGTGCATTTGTCTGACGATACGCAAAAACAAATGATAGCTGAAATGAAAGAATTGTCGGATGCATTATATCTGTCTTCCGGTTTTTTAATTCTCCATAATAACAAACAAAAAGTTCAACGGCCATGATGCGTTCCCGTCAAATTACTTATTATGGAATCCTGCTTTTCTTTTCCTGCGCAGGACGATCAGGTGACCTGCAGTATCAATTGATAGCGGGTAACACGGCAACAGCAACAGCTAATTGTACCACACCCCGGAAGATCACCGGAATTCATCCGGAAGATGTTTACGATTTAAGCGCTTATGAAAGTGTTGGCGGCAATTCTGCCTTTAATCTTTTTGATGAAAACGGATCCAGTGATCCTGCGATTGGAAAAGGAAAAGATGCAGTTACATCTCCTCACCCCTTTCGGGATCCCGAGATTTATTTTCCAAAAAATATAGGAAGCCGTATTGTGATCGATCTGAAGATCCCGTACCAACTGAAGGAAATTTACCTGTACGACCGGTCGCAGAAACAGGACAGTGTTTGGATCTATACAGGAACCATGAAGGAATGGAAACTGAAAGCTGCATTCAGAACGAGCGATGGCGATTTTGGCTGGCGAAAGGCGATAGTAGAAGACAGCACGCGGTTTCTAATGATCCGATTTGCCAGTGTAGCGGCAGATATTCGTGAAATGGTTTTATATGGTTGTGCGCTCGCACCGGTGCCCCCTGAAAAAAAAGAAGAAAATTATACGGGAGTTCGTCTCCCTGCTAAAAAAATTCGTGAATTCATCGGAGTGAACGGATATCAGGCAACACCGATCGAATTCATGAAACCTTTCTATTATTCGCGAGTATATACTTATATTAATCAGATTGATACAGATACGACAAATCAATATCCCGATATATCATTTCATCTTACTCCTCACGGTTGGTATCATACCGGAGTAAAAGACTATGCTTTGTATCCTGATTCCATTGTGCGTTTCAATAAAACCAAATTGTGGTACAGTCTGTTAGGCATTCCTAAATGGATGGAAATAAAAGGATATTCTGTTCATGATAAACCGGTAACAAAACCCGGCATGAATACAGAGGATCCTTCCAGTTATGCGCGTCATGCTTCCATGATGTGGAATCTGGCAGCCAGCTACGGAGCCACAAAAGTGGATACTGCACTAATTGCAAGCAATAGTACCAATCCGAAATTTTCCGGAAGAAATGTAATGACGACATTTGAAAACGGAAATGAAAATGATGCGTATTGGGTGGGCGATAAATTCTGGACACCGATGGAATATTTCGCAATGAGCTCTGCGGATTACGATGGGCATGAAGGTTTATTGGGAAAGCGGAATGGAATAAAAAATGCTGATCCCGGCAGTTCCCTTATGCTGAGTGGATTTGCTTCGCTGAATTCAAATCGCCTTCGGATCCTGAAATTTCTTTGTAATAATCTTAGATCTGACAGCACATTCCTCTGGAAGGGAGGTATCCAATATCATCATTACTCAACAAACGGCAAGGGGAAAACTCCGTTGGAAAGATTTGGAAATTCCACAGGTGGCATAACGCCGGAAGAAGATTCTTTACGTCAAAAACTCACCGCCATACGGGACCGAACTTACCGCATTCAACCCGGCGTTGAATGTATTCTTGGGGAATATGGTTACGACAAGAGCAGGAAAAGTAAAGTTTCAGCTCCTTTGGTTCCTGGTTATTCGCAATCAGAAAGTCAGGGGATCATGATTCTCCGCGCGATCAATGCAACGGCCTTTTCAGGATTCGATCGCTTTATTCTATACTGGATAAAAGACACGGAAAATGAAAACCATGACGGTGTTTATCTTACCAGTGGTGTATTGTATCAGGACCCCAACCAGAATTATACTCCATATCCCGGTTGGTATTATATCAATACGCTCGTAAATCATCTCGGTGATTATGTTCCTGAAAAAGTCATCAGCGAAAAAGGTAAAGTTTGGATTTATCAATACCGCAACAGTAAATCACGCGATTCGGTTGCTTATTTTATGTATTGTCCAACACATAATGGCACAACAGTAAAGGATTTTACTTTCAACACGCGGTCTTTAAGAGGAGAGGCCAGGAAAGTTACATTTCAGGATAAGCAATTACAGGGGAAAGAAGAAATGATAGTTGTGAAAAATGGTGTAATTCGGGTCAACGTAACAGAAAATCCTTCAATAATTTTTGTAAGAGAATAGTCGTTATTAAAAATGCATTTTTTTTGCCACAATTATTAACCGGGGAGAATCATACAGGTGGTAGTTATGAAAATTGTAATTGCCGAATATTTCCTGTACCTGCAGGTGGTGGTAGGAAAACATATCATTGAAATCTCCAAGATTGAATTTGGCAACTTTCTCCATGAATATGAGGGGTGCCTCCAGTGAGTCATCCTCAATTTCTATTTTTTTGTAGAAATGTGTTTCATCAAACCATCGTGTTAGATAAAAGATGGTTCCATCCATTTCTTTTTTTTCATTTGGAAGGAGATGTTCTTCGGCATAATGAACATTGAGGTAATCGAGTAGGAGTGTGCCGTCCTGCTTCAGAGAATCTGCGATCGTCCGGATCACATTATAATGCTCCCTCTCACTTTTGAAATAACCAAAACTGGTGAAGAAATTAAAGGCATAGTCAAAATAATTGATCCAGAAAGGAAGGCGCATGTCGTGCTGGTAGAAATGAAGCTTATCGTGCTCTGCTGATTTTGCTTCCTGTATACTGGCCATGGAAAGATCGATTCCGGTAATATCAAATCCTTTTGAAGCGAGGATCATGGAATGTCGGCCCCTGCCACAGGCGACATCGAGCATGCTCGAACCAGGAGGGGGACGCAGCAACCCTACTAATCGTTCCAGGAATGCAGCCGCTTCGGCTTCATCTCTTTGAAAATACAGTTTATGATAAAAAGGGGAATCAAACCATTCCCTGAACCAGGTATCTTTCAACACGTGTCTTTCGTTTCGGCCGTACATCAGCAACAAATTTATGCCAGACGGGGTTATCAGGATGAAATATGCAATGTGTATAAATATGGCTGAGTACCTGAAATTTTCATTTCCATTTAACAGCCCTATTTTTTATCTTCATTCTCCGGTAATGCCGGTTTCTCCGAATCCCCATCCTGAAAATTCCCATCGTTCGTCGTATCCCCCATCAGCAAACAGTTATTTTTGACTTTCGTAAACCAGCAATCGTGGCATTGATCAAAAGCATTTCGGGTATACGTGGAACGATTGGGGGAAGTTCCGGCGAAAATCTAACTCCCACAGACATAGTAAAATTCACAGCAGCTTTTGCCAGCTGGCTGTTGGAAAAAAATAGCAACCGGACAATCGTTGTGGGACGTGACGGAAGAATCAGTGGTGAAATGATTCAAAACCTTGTCATGAATACCCTGACCAGCCTTGGAATGGATGTCATTGATCTAGGCTATTCAACGACACCCACGGTAGAAATTGCGGTCACTTCTGAAAAAGCGGCGGGCGGTATTATCATCACGGCAAGTCATAATGGAAAAGAGTGGAATGCATTGAAGTTGCTCAACAGCTCGGGAGAATTTATTGATGCAGCAGATGGAGAAATCGTATTGAAAAAAGCAGACGCAGAATCGTTCCGGTTTGCACCGGTGGACAAATTAGGCACTTGCAGGCCGAATCATACCTACTTCAGAAAACATATTGAATTGGTGATTGAATATCCTCTGGTTGATATACCATCCATCGCACAAAAAAAATATAAGGCGGTCGTCGATGTGATCAATTCTACCGGGGCGCTTATTATCCCTGATCTGCTTCGGGCACTTGGAGTTGAAGACATCATTGTATTGAATGGAGAAGTAAATGGAAGATTTGCTCACAACCCCGAGCCATTGCCTGAAAACCTGGGAGAGTTGAGTCTCGCCGTAAAAAAGAATAAAGCAGATTTCGGTATTGCCGTTGATCCGGATGTTGACAGGCTATGTTTCGTATGTGAAGACGGAAGCATGTTTGGGGAAGAGTACACGCTGGTAGCAGTTGCCGATTATGTATTGAGCAGAAAGGTAGGTAACACAGTGAGCAACATGAGCAGTACAAAAGCGCTGAAAGAAATCACTGAAAGACATGGAGGTGAATATTTTCCTTCTGCAGTCGGCGAAGTGAATGTTGTTTCGAAAATGAAAGAGGTGAATGCAGTCATTGGCGGAGAAGGAAATGGCGGAATTATAGTTCCCGATCTGCATTATGGCAGGGACGCATTGATTGGAATTGCCTTATTTCTCAGTTCCCTCTCCAAACACCGCAATGGTATGCGGTCATTCCGGACGAAATATCCTGATTATTTTATTTCAAAGAACAAGATCGAACTGGAGAACGGAATTGATGTCAAAGCTATTTTTGAAAAAATAAAAAAGAAATACAAGAAGCAACCAGTCAATACCGAAGACGGGTTAAAGATTGAATTTGATACAGACTGGGTTCACCTTCGCACGTCGAATACCGAACCGATCATCCGCATCTATGCGGAAAGCAGTTTCGAAACCACTGCCAATAATATTGCGCTCAGGTTGATGCAGGATATTAAGGAGTTTATTTAGCCTTGGGCCATGAGCCGTGAGCAATGAGCAGAGGGCTTTAGGTATCAGGTATCCCTCCCTGTAAAAATTATCAACTCCCCAAACATCCAGACTGTCCAAACTTCCAAAACTCCCCAAATTCGCAAACTGCGAATTCCAAAGTTTGCCTCATAGCCATAACTCATAGCCCAATGCGCATTGTCCATCCCCCATTTCTGCTTAATTTTGCGCGCTCATGAAACGCTTCTATTTCGACAATGCAGCTACCACTTCTCTTCACCCTGCTGTGTTAGAAGCAATGATGCCTTACCTGACAGAAAAGTTCGGGAATCCATCTTCGATTTATTCTTATGGACGTGAAACCAGACTTGCCATTGAAACTGCCCGGAAAACTGTAGCGCAGATCCTGAATGCGCACCCGGCTGAGATTTTTTTTACATCCGGCGGAACCGAAAGTTCCAACACGGCTATTTACGCGGCTGTTCGTGACCTCGGGTGCCGGCATATTATCTCCTCTCCCATAGAACATCATGCGACGTTACACACCGTTGAAATGCTTCACCACCGTGGAGAGGCAGCGCTGAGTTTTTTGAAATTACTTCCCGACGGACATATCGATCTAAACCATTTGAGACAACTGCTTTCTTCCATCCGTGAGAAATGCCTGGTAACACTTATGCATGCTAATAATGAGATTGGAAATATGATCGATCTGCATGAAACCGGTGAACTATGCAAACAGTACAGTGCCATTTTTCATTCAGATACCGTTCAGACTGTCGGACATTTTCCGCTTGACCTAAGGAATACTCCTGTGCATTTTATTACGGGTGCAGGACATAAGTTTCATGGTCCGAAAGGTGTCGGATTATTATACATTAACGAAAATGTAAAGATCAAACCTTATATGCACGGGGGCGCTCAGGAACGGAATATGCGTGCCGGAACTGAAAATTTATATGGTATTGTTGGTTTTGCAAAAGCATTGGAACTGGCAACAGAAAATTTTGAAGCAGACCGTGAACACATTACGGGCATCAAACACTATATGATGGATTTGTTGAAGACGAAAATTCCTCAGGTTGCATTCAATGGCGATCCGTGTGGTCGCTCTCTATATACAGTGTTGAGCGTTGCTTTCCCGAAATCAGAAAAATCAGAAATGTTACTTTTCAACCTCGATATCAATCACATTTGCGCAAGTGGCGGCAGTGCATGTACAAGCGGGGCAGACCAGGGTTCCCATGTAATCCGGTCAGTAAATAATGACCCGAACAAAGTGACAGTCAGGTTTTCCTTTAGCAAAGAAAATACAAAAGAAGAAGTAGATTATGTTGTCGGGAAGCTACAGCAAATGATATAAACATAAACACCGTCCGAGAGACTTTCCGGTTTTCTAAAATTCTATCTGTCCACGGATCTCGCCACCCGGGTTTAAAGCAGTATGGATGTTAATGTAAAAACCTCCCCGGAAAAGATCCTCTTCCTTGATCACAACACCATCAACGAGAACAGTCCCGGTATACGTGCCGGATTGGGTTGTAGGGTAGCCACTGAAATTCTGCAGGATCGGTGCATTCGTGAATTTATCTGCGGACCCGTGAATATGCATTCCTGTTACAGGTCCGCTTAAGGAATTCCAGGTTACGGTGTAAGTGAGGATACGTGTACTTTGGTTGTAATCAATATTTATAGAGCCGTTACCGGAACCTGTTTTTGCAGGTATTTCATTTGCCCCGCTCATAGGAAGGTTTCTGCGGCTTATAATCGTAGGGAGATCTTCCTTACAGGCTGCCAGTAACGTGATGACCAACGTGAGCATGGAAAACGGCTTCAACAATCTCATAATCGATAATATTTTGAAAAATTATTTTACAAATATGCATAAATAACGATAGAAGGCCAAATTCGCAAATCTGCGATCCCGGCAAAAAAAACATTTACCTTCCGCCAAAATTCTTCATGCCATTTCGCACATTTCATTCGTGTCCGATTCTACTTCTGCTTGCAACCTTTGCTTGTCAATCAGTACAGCAGGAGAAGCCACCCGTACAGGAACTAAAATCCGACACAATTGTTACGGTGAAGCATGCGCCATGGGTTGCCCAGTCGAATATTTATGAAGTGAATGTCAGACAATATACCCGGGAAGGAACGTTCAAAGCTTTTGAGAAGCACCTTCCAAGACTCCGAGCGATGGGTGTCGAAACACTCTGGTTCATGCCGGTTACACCGATAAGTAAAATTGACAGAAAAGGAACACTGGGAAGTTATTATGCCGTCTCCGACTACAAAACCGTAAATCCTGAGTTCGGGACTATGGAGGATTTTAAATCGCTCGTGAGGAAAGCGCATGATCTCGGATTTAAAGTGATCACCGACTGGGTGCCGAATCATTCGGGGGCCGATCACAAATGGCTACAAACAAATCCGAATTTTTATTACTTAGACAGTTCCGGTAAAGCAAAATATGCATTCGACTGGAGTGATACCCGCGAATTGAATTATGATAATATGGCATTGCGCGACAGCATGATCTCCGCGATGCAATTCTGGATAAGAGAAACCGGTATCGACGGCTTTCGGGTGGATGTAGCCGGTGAAGTGCCCGTAAATTTCTGGAAAGAGTGCATACCCAAACTGCGGGCGATGAAAGAAATTTTTCTACTTGCCGAAGCGGATAAAGCCGAAGTACACCTGGCGGGATTCGATGCCAGCTATCCATGGGACTTTTTTCAAACCATTAAAAAAATCGCAGCCGGACAAACGAATGCACTCGCGCTCGATTCATTTATGATGAGACAGGACAGCACATTTCCATCTAATGCTTACAGATTATTCTTTACCAGCAATCATGATGAGAATAGCTGGAACAAGAGTGACTTTGGCACTTTCCCTGGATTAAAACATGCTGCATTTGCAGTGTTGACACAAACGCTTCCGCGAAGCGTACCACTGATTTATAGCGGACAGGAAGAACCGGTTCTGCGGGCCATTTCATTTTTTGAAAAAGACAATATGAATTTCCGTAATTACCGGCGGGAAAAATTTTATAAAGTATTGTTGCAATTACGGCGTCAAAATCCGGCATTGGCAGCTGATGCGTCATTCACCCGCGTGAAGGTGGGATCGGATTCAGCACTCTATGCATATGTCAGGGAAAAAGGAGAGAATAAAATTGCCGTCATCCTTAATTTATCGGCAAAGAAACAGGAGATCAAAATTCTTGACGAGCGTCTGAAGGGAGAACCGATGAATTTATTCCTTGGTGTGAAAGAGCCATTTACACTAAATCATCATTTCGGCATTGAACCTTGGGGATACGTGGTGTGTGTATATAAATAGAACTACAGGTATCAAAAATTAGTCGGGGCATTTCAAAATCGAGTTTGCCATCTCCAATGTGGTATTACCATGTGAGGGTGTAAGGATAAATTTACCAATCATTGAGCCTGAAATATTATCTGGGGATTGATATAGGCACTTCCAATACAAAAGCATTATTGTATACACTGGAAGGAAAGCTGGTCAACAAGGCATCGGTTTCGTATGCAACATTACCATCCGCGGAAGGCATTCATGAACAACAATCAGACATTCTGCTGGAAGCATTCATCTCTGCATTGAGACAGGTAGCATATAAGTTCAATTCAGAAATAAAAGCTGTTTGCTGCAGTTCCGCCATGCACAGCTTGATGGCGGTGGACAAGAATCATCACCCGTTGACCAATCTCATCACGTGGGCGGATAACCGAAGTGCTTTACAATCTTCCCGATTTCAGCATACAGAAATCGGGAACCGCCTTGCCCTGGCAACTGGTACTCCTATTCACCCGATGTCACCACTTTTTAAATTGATATGGCTACGGGAAGAACAACCTGAGATTTTTCAAACGGCATCAAAATTCATATCAATTAAGGAGTATATTTTCTTCAACCTGTTTCGGGAATATGTGATTGATCATTCCATGGCATCGTCGACCGGGTTGTTTGATATACGTCAAAAAATATGGGATAAGGAAGCGCTGCGTCTGGCAGGTGTAGAAGTCGGACAACTTTCTCAACCGGTTCCGGTCTCACATATTATGACCGGGATGGATAAATCATATGCAATCAAAACGGGCCTGGCTGAATCAACTCCCTTTATCATCGGAGCAACTGATGGATGTCTTGCTACCATCGGATCCCATGCAGTTAATGTAGGGGATTGCGCGCTTACGATTGGCACTAGTGGTGCTGTAAGGATGTTGACAAAAAAAGCCCGGCATACGCATCCGTCGCTGTTCAATTATATTTTAGATGAAGAATATTATGTAGCAGGGGGACCCATCAACAATGGGGGAATTGCTGTTAAATGGTATGCTGAAAATTTTTTGAATAAAAAGATAGATTCTGATGCAGACCTTACTTTTTTCGCTAAAGATGCGTCAACAATAGCGCCCGGATCCGGCGGACTTTTGTTTCTTCCTTATTTGTTAGGCGAACGTGCTCCTGTGTGGGATGCAGCTGCACGCGGTGTTATTTTCGGAATAAATGCTTCACATAATCACCGCCATTTTATGCGTGCGTTGTTGGAAGGAATCTCTTTTGCCTTATTTCAGGTTTTGCAAATGCTGGAGGAAAGTATTTGTCCAGCCGAAAAGATTTTCTGCAGTGGTGGGTTTACATCTTCACCCGAATGGCTTCAGTTATTATCAGATGTAATGGGGAAAGAAATCACTGTTTCAATCAACGCAGATGCTTCCGCATCCGGAGCCGCTATGGTGGCAGCTAAGGTTTTGGACGGTAAATTGTTTTCAGCTTTCAGCATTGATGAAGAACGTGTTTATTCCCCTGATGAAAAGGCGCATTCAGTGTATGAAAAAATTTTTCCGGTATATACCGGCTTGTACGATTCCGTCAAGTCGCATTTTGCAACCATGAATTCATTGCACCTGCCGGAGACTCTTTGAAATTTATTTTTACATGTTTTGAAAGTTTAATCAAGAAGATCATACAAAAACAATTTAACAACTTGTATGAATACTCTGGTATGTTTAACGAATTCTTTTGTTAACCGGTTCCTAACTGGCATACTTTTCCATTTGTAAATAGTGAACAGTTACAAAACCTGTTTACACTACTATGAAAAAGATTTTTACCCTGTCCGTCTTTATTTCATTTCTATTTATTTTTAACGCGGAGGCACAAACGAAATTTGGAATCCGTGCTGGTTTGAGCAGTGCAAGCTGGAAAGGTGATGCTGTGCAGAGCCTGAATAACCTCGTAACTATTACCAATGGGTATGTTGATACACGCGGGCGAACAGGTTTTTTCGCCGGTGGCTTTGCCGCAATACCTGTTTCAGACATGGTTTCAATTGAGCCCGGCTTATACTACTCGCAAAAAGGGTATGCACTTCAGGGGAACTTAGAAGTCAATAAGCTGGAGTTTCTTGGTGCCAATGCAAGACTGCAGGTACAGTCGCATTATATTGATGTGCCCTTACTGTTGAAAGTTATGCCGGTAAAAGGACTCCAGTTGTATGCAGGTCCTCAGGTTTCCTATCTTGTTAAGAATAACATGCATGTGGACGCGGGCATCCTGGGTTTTTCATTGATCAACAGGAATATGGATATCACAGACCAGTTCAATCCATTCGATTTTGCGGTGGTTGGCGGTGCCGGATATAAATTCGATAATGGCTTTTCTATTACTGCAGGCTATGATCATGGATTGTCGCGGCTTGATAAAAATTCAAATTTCAAATCCTATAACCGTGTAATTAAGGTGGGCGTCGGGTTTGAGTTTTAATGGTGTGAAATAAAAAAGGCTTCGCCTCTTAAGAGGCGAAGCCTTTTTTCTATGAGGCGAAAAAAATATTTTCCGCTTTCTTACCTGCCTTTTTACTCATTCACTTTATGCTTTTAAACACTAAACTATTGGTGTTTTTCCCGTGTAGCATCCACCGATTATATATTTATTTACATCGTGAACGGATCTTTTTGTATTTTAAGGCAACCTCAATTCACTGCTTATGATCCAGGAGGGTGCCACCAACCGGTACAGAGTTAATTCTATTGATATTCTTCGCGGTATTGTAATGGTCATCATGGCGCTTGACCATACCCGTGATTTTTTTCACAACGAAGCTTTTACCAGAGATCCCCTTGATGCCGCCACTACATATCCATTATTGTATTTCACCCGCTGGATCACACATTTCTGTGCACCGGTATTTGTATTCCTGGCCGGAACCTCTGCATATCTGTCTGGTCAAAAGAAAACAAAAAAAGAACTCAGTTCATTTCTTTTTAAAAGAGGTTTATGGCTGGTGATCATTGAAGTGGTAATCGTTTCACTGGGAATATCATTTGATCCTTTATACAACATTATCTTCCTGCAGGTAATTTGGGCCATCGGCATCAGCATGATCCTGCTTTCTTTGCTGATATGGCTTCCGTACAAAGCTATTCTCACGATCGGATTTGTGATTTTACTATGTCATAATTTGCTTGATTACCCCGAAGCTGCAAGAAATGGCAAAGTCGGATTTTGGTGGGATCTGCTGCACCGAGGAAGTTTCGCAATCTATCCCATTACCGATAATCATGTGCTTGCAATTTTGTACCCTTTTCTGCCATGGGTGGGAGTTATGGCATTAGGGTATTGCTTCGGCGCGCTGTATCGCAGAGAAGTGGATCCTGTTATACGCAGGAAGTGGTTGTTGAGAATTGGAACAACTGCAATAGTTTTATTCATTGTTTTGCGCCTGATCAATGCGTACGGTAATCCATTGCAATGGGCGCCGCAGTCACAATGGTGGAGAACGGTGCTTGCTTTTTTGAATGTGCAGAAATATCCACCAAGTCTTCTATTCACCTGCATGACACTTGGACCGGCACTCATTGTACTCGCATTCCTTGAAAAAATACAAAACAGGGTTACTTCTTTTTTTGCTATCTATGGGCGAGTACCGTTTTTCTATTACATACTCCACTTTTATCTGATACACTTCTTGTGCGTGATCGCTTTCTTCCTTACCGGCCATACCACCAATCAGATCGTTACGCCGCAATTTCCTTTTCTCTTCCGGCCACCGACATTCGGCTTCAATCTTGCCGTCGTGTATGCCGTCTGGATTTTTGTGATCGCCGTCTTGTATCCGCTGGTGAAGCGATATGATTTATATAAGCAACGGAACAGGAAGTGGTGGTTGAGTTATTTGTAGTGCTGTATGTACGGCTCTCAGCAATCAGCTATCAGCTGTCCCACCTCGTGAATTTCTAACATGAACAATTACACGTCACTGACAATAAATTTTTTACGGTGATATCTGATTACTGACAGCTGACTGCTGACCGCTGACCGCTGACAGCTGACTGCTGACCGCTGACAGCTCATACCTTACTACTACTTCAACATCCCCTTTATTTCCTGCAACTTCAACAACGCTTCGACTGGAGTCAGGCGATTGATATCCATGCCTTCGAGTAAACTGCGGATTTGGTCGAATGTTTCGCTGTGTGCATCAAAAATAGAAAGTTGCATTTTTGGTACGGTAAGTTTTTTTATATTCTCTCCCGAGTGATCTTCGACATGCTTTTCTTCCAGTTGCCCCAGGATTTCATTTGCCCTTTCCAGTAGGGACGGAGGCATTCCTGCCATTTTCGCTACATGAATTCCAAAACTGTGAGTACTACCTCCGGGTGCCAGCTTTCGCAGGAAAATAATTTTATTGGCAATTTCTTTATTAGTGATATGAAAATTCCGGATGCGTGAAAGTTTGTTTTCGAGTTCGTTGAGTTCGTGATAATGCGTGGCGAACAGTGTTTTGGGCTTATGTGGCGATTCGTGTAAATATTCAGCGATACTCCAGGCGATAGAGATCCCGTCATAAGTCGATGTGCCCCGCCCGATTTCATCTAGCAGGATAAGGCTTCGCGGTGTGATATTGTTAATGATGCTTGCCGTTTCATTCATTTCCACCATGAAGGTTGACTCACCACCACTCAGGTTATCTGAAGCGCCTACACGTGTAAAAATTTTATCCGTCACCGGAATAGATGCATGTGATGCGGGCACAAAGCTTCCCATATGCGCCATCAATGTAATGAGTGCAGTCTGCCTCAATAAAGCACTTTTACCACTCATATTGGGGCCGGTCAGGATAATGATCTGCTGCGAGAGCGGATCAAGGCTAATATCATTGGAGACGTACTGTTCACCGGGCACAAGATTTTTTTCAATAACAGGATGCCGGCTTTCCTGTAAAAAAAGTGCCAGACCTTCATGAAGGAGAGGTTTTTTGTAATTGGATTGCAGCGCATTCCCCGCGAAGCATAGGAGGCAATCCATAATAGCTAAAATGTTTCCATTCACCTGCATGGGAGCGATATAGTCCTGAAGGGCGAGGAGTAGTTTTTCATAAACGGCAGTCTCGATGGCAAGGATTTTCTCCTCTGCACCCATGATCTGCTCTTCATATTCTTTCAGTTCCTGTGTAATATATCTTTCTGCATTGGTGAGCGTTTGTTTCCGGATCCATTGGGCAGGAACTTTCTGCTTATGAGAATTGGTTACTTCAAGATAATATCCGAAAACATTGTTGAAACCAATCTTCAAAGAAGCGATCCCAGTGAGTTCTGTTTCTTTTTGCTGAATTGATACGAGATATTCCTTTCCGCCGGAGGCGATCCTTCTCAACCGGTCCAGTTCCTCATCTACCCCCATCCTGATAACACTTCCTTTCATTACCAGCGCCGGTGGATTTTCGGCAATTTCACGTATGATCCTTTCAAAAATATAACGGCATGGGTTGAGCGCATCTGCCAGTCTTTTCAACAGATCAACATCGGTCTGACTGCACAATTTTTTGATCTCATCGATATGATGCAGCCCCCGTGCAATTTGCAGCACCTCACGCGGATTAATTTTTTTGAGTGGAATCTTACTTACCAGTCTTTCAACATCGCCGCATTGCCTGATATGCTGAGAAAGTTTGTTCCGTAACTCCACCTCGCGGATAAAATATTCCACCAGGTCTAATCTTTCATTGATTTTATCTTTATCCTTCAACGGCATAACGATCCATCGTTTCAATAAACGTGATCCCATCGGTGAAATGGTGCTATCGATTGTTTTCAGAAGACTCTGGCAATGCTCTGAAGGGCCACCGAGTAATTCAAGATTCCGTATGGTGAACTTATCCATCCACAGGTATTCTTCCTTTTCGATTTGTTGGAGACGGGTAATATGTTGAAGATGCGGATGCTCGGTATCTTTCAGGTAATGTAAAATGGCACCTGCTGCGACGAGTCCCTCCTGCATTTCTTCCACACCAAATCCTTTCAATGAATGCGTCTGGAATTGTCTTAAAAGGTTTTCGACTGCATAATTTTTTTCGAAGATCCAGCTTTCAAGGGTATAAGTATAGAAACGAGTGCCGAATGTTTCCTTGAAATGTTTTTGAAAATTGCGTTGAAAAATTACTTCTGCAGGTTTTAATGTCTGCAATAGTTTATCTATATATTCCTGGTTTCCTTCAGCAACAAAAAATTCACCGGTAGAAATATCAAGGAATGAAATTCCCATCTTTGCTTCATTGAAATGAACTGCTGCGAGAAAATTATTGCTGGTATGTTCCAGCATTTTATCATGAACGGCCACTCCCGGTGTTACCAGTTCAGTAACACCCCGTTTGACAATTCCCTTTGCCAGCTTTGGATCTTCCAACTGATCACATATAGCCACCCTGTATCCTGCTTTTACAAGTTTATGCAGGTAAGTATCTAATGAATGGTGCGGAAATCCGGCTAATTCACTCGAAGACGGAGAGCCGTTGTTACGTTTGGTGAGCGTGATACCTAACACCTGGGATGCCAGGATCGCATCCTGGCCAAAAGTCTCATAAAAATCACCTACCCTGAACAACAAAATGGCATCAGGATATTTTTGCTTGATTGCCTTATGCTGTTGCATCAGCGGTGTTTCTGAAGTAGTAACGGCCATGAAAACAAAAATAGCGGCTTTGATCCCGCTGTAAACATGGGAGGAAATATTGTGGAGAAGTTGGGAAGAAAACGGTGAAACGCTGTTTTTAACCTTGGATCACCGAATATAGACCACCGACCATAGACGATCGACAATAGACGAGTACGATGGACATCCGACGATAGACGACCGACAATAGAAATGAATAAAGAAAGAGTTTCACAGTATATACAATGATTAATGTCCGTCGTCAATGGTCTATGGTCGTTGGTCCAACTGTAGTCGATTGTCTGTGATTGAGGTATGGGGAATGGGAATGGAAAATACGCTGTTGTATTTGAGGAACCAGCAACCAGTGACAAGCAACTGAGAACTGTGAACTGTGAACTACGAAGTCCCCCTACCTTTGCGCCCATGCACAAGCTCAGCATGGATGAATTGAACCGGAAAAGTGTGCAGGGATTTCGTGCAGCTGAGAAAAATCCCATCGTGGTGGTGCTTGACAATATCCGCAGCATGCATAATGTGGGTAGTGTTTTCAGAACGGCGGATGCCTTTCTTATCCAACAGCTTATTTTATGTGGCTACACACCGCGGCCTCCTCATCGTGATATTGAGAAAACAGCTCTTGGCGCTACAGACACCGTTCACTGGAAATACTGCACAACTACTGTAGAAGCAATTGCAGAACTCAGATTGCAGCATTATACCGTTTTCGCAGTGGAGCAAACGTCAGAAAGTGTGCAACTCGATCGATTTACCTCGGGAGGCCAACCGGTGGCATTGATCTTTGGCAATGAAGTGCACGGCGTTCAACAGGAAGTCCTTAATCTTTGTGATGGTAGTATTGAAATTCCCCAGACTGGTATGAAACATTCACTCAACATCTCAGTCGCCGCAGGAATTGTGTTGTGGGAACTGGTACGGACTACAATGAATAAACAAAGAAATTTTTTGTGAATGGAACTGGTCAAACGTTATTTAAGCCTGGTAAAATTTTCACATACCATATTTGCGATGCCCTTCGCAATGATTGGTTTTTTTCTCGCATTATTGAAAACGAATATTGGTGGTTGGAGTTTGAACCATTCCAATGGATGGAGCTCCAATTTATCTCTGCTGGGATGGAAGACTGTAATCATCCGTTTTGTACTTGTATTGTTGTGTATGGTTTTTGCTCGAAGTGCTGCAATGGCCTTCAATCGGTGGCTGGATGCAAAATTTGATTCCTTAAACCCCCGTACTTCCATCAGGGAAATTCCGGCGGGATTGATATCAAGAGACAGCGCCATTCGTTTTGTTGTATTCAACTGCGTTGCATTTCTGATTTGCACCTGGTTCATAAATGTAATGTGTTTCATTCTCGCGCCCGTGGCATTGTTTATCATTCTCTTTTACAGTTATACGAAAAGATTTACTGCGTTGTGTCATCTTGTACTGGGAGCGGGCCTCGCCTTAGCTCCGATTGGCGCTTATATTGCTGTCACCGGTGCATTCGGTATACTGCCCCTTCTGTTTTCTGCGGTTGTATTGTTCTGGGTGAGTGGTTTTGATATAATTTATGCTTTGCAGGACGAGGAATTTGATCGCTCACAACGGTTACACTCGATTCCTGCTTCGGTTGGCCGGAAAAAAGCCATGCGTATATCAGAATGGCTGCATCTCTTTTCTGTTGCATTTGTTATTTTGGCTGGCTTGTATGGTCAGTTCAGGTTCCTCTACTGGCTCGGAACGGCGGCTTTTTCCGGAATGTTACTGTACCAGCATACTATTATTCAACACGATAACCTGAGCCGGGTGAATCTTGCATTTATGACAGCAAACGGAATCGCAAGCCTTGTTTTTGCCGTTTTTGTTATCGTGGATATGTTTGCGGTTGTTTAATGAACCAATGGATTAGAAAATTCCTGTATAAAAAATCAACGTGGCACGGATACTTGCTATTGATTACGGATTAAAGCGTACAGGCATTGCCGTTACAGACCCGCTGCAGATTATTGCCACCGGTCTTACCACGCTTGAAACACCCCGACTTTTTAACTGGCTGAAAGAATATTTTTTGAAGGAACAGGTAGAGCTCATTTTGATCGGAGAACCAAAAAACTGGGATGATACGGACACCCATGCAACACCCCTCGTTGAAAAGGCCTTTGCCAGACTTCAAAAAGAATTTCCGTTGATTCCTGTTAAAAAGGTCGATGAACGATTCACATCAAAACTGGCCACCCGTGCGATGATCGATATGGGAATGAAAAAAAAACAAAGACGGAATAAAGCGCTTGTTGATGAGATTGCCGCCACCATACTGCTGCAGGAATACATTCGGGACAGGCAGTAATGCAATGGGGAATTAACAATTAATAATTAAAGGGGTTGCCGAATGAATAGCATGCCCTGAAACCATCAAAAGCCGATACCAACTCTAACAGTACTCCTAATTACTGATTACAATTATTAATTATTAATTATTAATTATTTCATTTCTCCTCATCTTTGCACCTCTTTTTTGAAGTAATATGATTTTACCCATCATCGCATATGGAGCTCCCGTGTTACGAACCGTCTGCAGGGAATTGGACGCATCGTATCCGGGACTTCAAAAACTTATTGAAGACATGTGGGAAACGATGTATTCCAGCAATGGGGTAGGACTTGCAGCACCACAGGTCAATAAAGACATCAGGTTATTTGTTGTCGATAGTACACAAATATTTGAAGGTTTAGATGAATCGGATAAATTGAAATATCCCGATAATCCGGGAATGAAACAGGTTTTTATCAACGCAAGTATCCGTGAAGTAAGCGGGGAGGAGTGGTCTTATAATGAAGGATGCCTGAGCATTCCAAAAATACGGGAAGATGTATATCGCCCGGCGGAAGTGACCGTCTCTTTTCTGGATGAACAATTCATGCCGCAGGTTCAGACATTCAACGGACTTACCGCAAGAGTCATTCTCCATGAATATGATCATATAGAGGGGAAACTATTTATTGATTATCTCAAACCTCTCAAAAGAAAACTTCTCAGAGGGAAATTGGATGATATCACAAAAGGGAAAATAAAAGTGGATTACAAGATGGCTTTTCCCAAATAAAATAAAACGGGGGAGGTGATATGGTGTTCATGTGGCGGTGCATAATTCTGATGATGATGATCCTGCCGGGTTGCGCCCTGCTCGCTCAGGATTCAACCATCACGCTTGAAAAAAAAGTACTTACGCTGAAAGAAGTCGTGGTCCGGAGCAATCTCAACGTTCCAGCCTTCATCGACAGAGTGAAAAACGACACGACATTCTACAAGGCCTTCAAGAATTTGAAAATATTGGGATATACAGCTTTGAATGATGTGCAGATGCTTGACAAGAAAGGGAAAGTGAAAGCATCACTTCGCAGCCGGACGCGGCAACATGTGGGTAACAGATGCAGATGGATGAGTGTTCAATCCGAACAGGTTAAGGGTGACATTTATAATGCAAAAAAGGAATTTAATTATTATACGCTTGAAATGTATGCAGGGCTGTTTTTTGCATTAGACACCATCTGCGGAGAAACGAATATCGTTGGGAATTCAGAATTGCGGCTGAAAGGAAAAAGTGGAATGGCAAAACACAAGGAACAGTTGAAAATGCTTTTTTTTAATCCCGGCACCAAAATACCCGGCATACCTTTCATTGGAAACAAAGTCGCATTGTTTGATGATGAGGTTTCACCGAAGTATGATTTCGTGATCGACATCCAGCCGCTGAATGGCGAGAACTGTTATGTCTTTAAAATTTCTCCGCGCGCCGATCTAACCCGAAGTGAAAAAAATGATATCGTAATTAATGAGATGACGACATGGTTTCGTACGGATTCCTGGGAGATCGTGGCCCGTAATTACGACCTGAGTTACGGCGCCGGCGTATACGATTTCGATGTTCATGTGGAAGTGGAGATGACTAAATTCAAAAACTTTCTAGTACCAAAAGTGCTTCGATACAACGGAAACTGGGATGCCGTATTAAAGAAAAGAGAACACAGCGTTTTTACAGCAACGCTCTTCGATTTTGAAGCCAATTAAAAATTAAAAATTAAAAAACTACTTCATTTGTTCATTCGGTTTGTCATTCTTATTCTTTTTCATTTTTAATTTTAAATTTTTAATTTTTAATTTGTTTCACCTTTTGTTATTCTGCTCTGACTGTACCCACGCCATTTTTCAATCAATTGTGACATGTCTTTTGGTATTTCACTATCAAATCGTACTTCTTTACGGCTTTTCGGATGTATGAACCCGATAGATTTTGCATGCAGTGCGTGCCGGGGGCAAATCTCAAAACAATTATGAACGAACTGCTTGTATTTGCTGAATACCGTTCCTTTTACAATTTTATCTCCACCATATAATTCATCATTGAAAAGTGGGTGACCGATATGTTTCATATGAACACGGATCTGATGTGTACGGCCAGTTTCCAACTCACATTGTATTAAAGTCACATAACCGAATCGTTCCAAGACTTTGTAATGCGTGACAGCTTCCTTGCCGGAGTCTCCTTCAGGATAGGCATCAAAGATTTTACGAAATCTTTTATGTCTGCCGATATGTGCCCTGATCGTTCCTTCATCGTTGCGCACATCTCCCCAAACAACAGCCACGTAGTAACGGTGAATAGTATGCTCGAAAAATTCTTTCGCCAAACTCGCAACAGCTTTCTCTGTTTTAGCCAAAACCATCAGTCCGCTGGTATTCTTGTCGATCCTGTGTACCAACCCAAAGCGGGGAAGATTTTCTTCGGAGCGACTGTTGTCCTCCTGTAACAAATAATAAGCTACACCATTGATCAGAGTTCCAGAAGGATTGCCGGAAGCAGGATGTACAACCAGGCCTACTGGTTTATTGATAATGAGAATTTCTTCATCTTCGAAAACAATATCGAGGTCCATTTTTTCCGGTATGATCTTTTCGCCATGCACTTCTTTATCCGAATACAAAACAATTTCCTCTCCTGGTTTGATTCGGTGATTTGCCTGCACTGTCTGGCCATTGATCAATACCCTGCCTGATTCAATGGCCTGTTGAATTTTATTGCGGGAAGCACCTTCAATCCTTGCAGTGAGAAATTTATCCAGACGCATGGGCTCCTGTCCTTTGTCAACGATCAGATTGAGCCGCTCGTATAATTCTTCCGAAGCTTCACCTGGCTCTTCATACAAACTATTCTTATCCATTCTGCAAATGTACGAGGGCATACTTTATATGATAGCACGACGATTTCAATCAGCGATTTACCCGTGTTATCAATTAACCATATGGCTTGTATCTTTGTACCTGCATATGCAAACAATACTATTTAAGGACCTCGGAATGATCGATTACCAGACTGCCTGGAATCTGCAGGAACTTTTATTAAAGGAGAATGCATTAAGGAAGTCGGCCACAAAGACTGGAATAGGACCTGAAGCTTTAATTGCAGAAGAAGAAACCACCCACCATTTATTGTTTGTAGAACATCCACCCGTTTATACACTGGGAAAAAGCGGATTGATGGAGCATGTTCTTGTTACGATGCCGCAATTACAAAAAACAGGAATAGAATTTTTCAAAACGAACCGTGGTGGTGACATCACCTTTCACGGTCCTGGCCAACTGGTAGGTTATCCGATTCTCGACCTCGAAAAATTTTATCGCGATATAGGCAGGTATCTCCGCAACCTGGAGGAAGTTGTTATCCGCGTGATGGCAGATTTCGGGTTACAAGGTGAAAGAAGTAAAGGCGAAACGGGTGTATGGATAGATCCCCTCGTGCCAGGTAAACAACGGAAGATCTGTGCGATCGGGGTCCGTTGCAGCAGATGGATTACCATGCATGGATTTGCTTTAAATGTAAACACTGATCTGGATTACTTCAATCAGATAATTCCGTGTGGCATACCTGACAAACAAGTTACTTCACTAAAAAAGGAATTAGGGAGAGAAGTGTCAATGGACGTTGTGAAAAAAAGATTAGTGGGTCATTTCGGGGATGTTTTCGAATCGGAAATTATTCACGCATCTCAACAACCCATTGAACTATAGGAAATTTATATCCGGATCGATACACTCAACTATCTCATTCTCCCTTTCGTTTCAACTATCTTTACAAAGTGTAAAATACACTTGTTGTTCATACGTTAGAAATACATGGCAAGGAAATACCGGCTGGTTTTATTGTTGACGATCATGAGTGTTTCCGTTGCAGCGCAGGATACACTTCCGAAGTTTACTGCCAAAACACGTGGAAATAACAGAGTGATTATCAGCTGGACGAATTTGTATCCAGTCGTAACTCAAATCAATATTCAACGATCACTCGACAGCACACGGAATTTTCAAACGATTCTTGCGGTTCCTGATCCACACATTCCCCAGAACGGATTTGTTGATACCAAAGCAACGACACCGTATATGTTCTACCGCTTATTTATTGTGCTTGACAGCGGAAAATACTTATTCACCCGCTCGAAGCGGGCATTTTGGGATACTGCCAAAGTAGTACGGCCCCCTGTTGAAAAAAATAATTTGCCTGGCAATAAAAGAGTAATTGTTTCAGATAGCCTGAATGAAAAAGAGGCTGAAAAAATAAGGGAGAAATTGTCTAATCTCAAAGTTCCTGACTCAATTGCACCAGAAGAAAAAAAACCAGAAAAGATTTTTATTGTAAAAAGGCTTGATTCGATCGTTACAGAATTCCCTGAAAGCAACTTTCGGCAATTCCGGGACTCCATTGTCAACAAAACACGCGATACGCTCGTTTTTCGGACTGCAGATACCATTGTTATAAAACCCTTTGTACCCAAAGTAGTTTATAAGCCATCACAGTATGTGTTCACGGAAAAGGAAGGAAATGTAATGATTGTACTTCCTGAAGCTAAAAGCAAACTCTATTCGGTCAGATTTTTTGAAGAAAATAATTCACCCCTTTTTGAAATACAACAGGTAAAGGAACCGCTGCTTACGCTTGACAAAGCAAATTTTCTTCATGCGGGATGGTTCCGGTTTGAATTGTATGAAGAGGGTAAACTCAAAGAGAAGCATAGATTGTATATTCCTAAAGAATTCTAATTGTGCGTTTCAAATGTCAATGACCCAGTAGGTAATGATCGGTTCCCCTGAAGCCCCCCGCTGTGAATCAGAAGAATATTGTCACCCTGTTGAAAATATTCTTTTTTCAACAGGTCGTCAAACGCAAAAAATAATTTTCCCGTGTACACGAAATCGCTTTCCATGTCAAACCGGGAATACCATTCATTCATAAAAGTGAGCAGGCGGGTGGAATATTTTGCGTATCCGCCGAAATGATAATCGTAGTACAACGTTGCAGTAGCCCGACTGGATTGATTAGCAATAAATGAGGATAGATTATTTTCTCCCGACGGTATCTTTATCACATTTACTCCCAACAATTGCTGGCCGTTCTTCAATTTCCGCAAAATACCTGCACACATGGTGCCTGTACCGACTGCACAAAGGACATGTGTGAAGCCGGAAAAATCATGCAGTTCCATAATTTCCGCCGCTCCGGTAATGCCGGGATCACCTTGTCCGCCCTCAGCAACCAATAAAAGATCCGGGTACTGGTGTGAAAAAGTTTTCTGCAGTTCCTCCGGATGCCGATATGCATTCCTGGAAATAAATATTAATTGCATCCCAAGGTTTTCACAATCTATGAGCGTTGGGGAAAGTTCACGAGGGCGCTCACCACGAATAACACCCACTGCTGATATTCCCTCAAGATGACAGATTGCGGCTGTTGCGTGCAGATGATTCGAATAGGCGCCGCCGAAAGTCAGGACTCCTTTTTTATTCGCATGCTGCGCCATGCTTATATAATTTTTCAATTTGAACCATTTGTTTCCACTGATCACCGGATGGATCAGGTCGAGGCGCAGAACGCTTGCGCTCAATCGACGATGGTTGAATGTTTCGTGGTTTAATTTTTGCAAACAGGCTTGGTGTACATCTATAACCGGGGACAGAGGAAACTTCATAACCGGGAACGTAATTTTTTTAATTTCGTGCGATTAAAAATACATTAATGAAACCAACTCTTTTGATTCTGGCGGCTGGTATGGCATCACGTTATGGAAGCATGAAACAGGTTGAATCTTTTGGCCCGGGGGGTGAAACGATTATGGATTATTCGATTTTCGATGCAATCCGCGCCGGATTTGGTAAGGTTGTCTTTATTATCCGGGAAGAGTTTGCCCCTAATTTCCGAAGGATATTCGAACCGAAACTCAAAGGTCGAATTGAAATAGATTATGTATTTCAGGAACTGACTTCATTTCTGAATGGATTCCAGGTACCGGAAGGAAGGACGAAGCCGTGGGGAACGGCACATGCCGTGCTCTGTGCTAAAGATAAAGTGAGGGAACCTTTTGCAGTTATCAATGCAGATGATTTTTACGGAAGAGATGCATTCAAAAAAGCATTCAATTTTCTCACAAAAGAATGTAATCCGGAGACGTACTCGATCATAGGCTATGAACTGCTCAAAACCTTATCTGAAAATGGAACAGTGAACAGGGGCGTTTGTGAAGTAGATAAGAAGGGTGATCTTACTGCGATTAAAGAGAGATTGAATATTGCAAAGAAAGACGGTAAGATTGTTTGCGATGATAACCAGCAACCCAAAGAGCTTCCACTGAATGCGCAGGTATCGATGAATTTCTGGTGTTTCGAACCCTCCATATTCGAATACTCGCAACAATTGTTTAAAAGTTTTCTGGAAGACAATCGTGCAAACCCGAAAGCAGAATTTTTTATTCCCATTGTTGGCGACCGGTTTATTGCTGACGATGCGGGAACTATTAAAGTGATCCCGACCAGTGCACAATGGTTTGGTGTAACCTATAAAGAAGATGCTCCCGAAGTCAGGCGCGAACTGAATGAATTGGTACAAAAAGGCGAATACCCGGAGAAATTGTGGGAGAAGTCGCAAGTTAGTTCTTAGTTCCTGGTTCTTAGTTAGGCAATTCCGGCACTGAGAACTAAGAACTAAGAACTCTGAACTCTGAACTATCAATAGCTTTTCACCATATACACACAATCTTCAATTTTTTTGATCTGTTGTACACGATCGAAATTGCGGACGGATGAGAAAGAGGAAAGTTTGATTGCAGACAGTGAAGTATCTTGTTTTATTTCGTCGAGCGATCGGTAAATATTTTTTGCTGTAATAGCAAATACAACACCCTGTGAGGCGATATGTCTTGTGTTGATGATCCCAATCACTTCTCCGTTTTTGTTAAAAACAGGCCCGCCGCTATTTCCGGGATTCGCAGACACACCGATCTGACATGTCATAGTGTCTCCATTAAAGCCTGTTTTTGCACTCATATATCCTTCATTGTATACGATTTCCTCACGGGGATATCCAAGCGTGAATAATGTTTCACCCAGGTCTGCTCCTGTTTTTCGGAAACCATAGGGGAGTGAACCTACCGGTTTAAAATCATCATCTTCGATTTTCAGGAAAGCAATATCATTTGCAGGATTATTATGAATGATCCTTGCACGGAATTCCTGCCCTTTATTGTTTTGAACTACAATAGAAGTGGATCCTTTTACAACGTGTGCATTCGTGACAAGGTATCCTTTGCCATCGATCAGAAATCCGGTACCACCGGAAATAACGGGTGCATTGATCGGTGCTTTTGGAACAATGACAGGAGTAGAATTTTCAACTTTTTGTTTCAGTGCATCTACTGTCCTTTTGGTATTCTCGAATTTGCGATTTAGCATTTCGAGTTCAGCGGTATTGGCTTTTCTCGAATAATAGGAAACCATACCAGCAATCAGCATGGTGGTAACCCCGGCGATAGAGGCCGCAACGGCCATAACACGTTTGTATCTTTTCCAAAGTTGTATTACAACAGGTTTGGCATGTTCAGGAGCTACAACTCCTGAAGCAACCAGGTCGTGATGAACTTCCTGTAGTGAAGATTTGAAATTCTTCTGGTCGGCATACTGGTTCATTTGTTGAAGAAACAGGGTATGTTCCACAACCAACTGATCTATCTCGGGGGTGCTTTTCCTCAATTGTTCGAAACGGATCTTTTCTTCTGCTTCCATTTCATTCCGGATGTAGCGTTCTACTGCGTCCAATAATTGTATGTCTTCCATCACTTGCTATTTTTGTAATCTGCAAAAAACAATTTCTTCAATCTCATCAGACATTTATATTTCTGGTTTTTGGCATTCTCAGGATTGGTATATCCAAATCCATTTGCGATGTCCGTCATGTTTTTTTTATGCAGATAAAATGCTTCCAATAAACTGCGACACGGCTCACCCAAACCCAACATTGCTTTTTCCATTATAAGGAAAGCCGCTGTTTTCTGCTCATGTGTTTCAAGATCCTGTTCTACGGGTATAGTATCTTCCAATCCGTTGATCTCAGCCTGAAATCGTTGGCGTTGTTGCAAACGCTTCAGCCATAAACGTCGCGAAACAGAATACAAGTATGTTTTTAATCTGCAATTGAGTTCAAACGTACCGGAACGCGCATTTTCATATAAAACAATCATGGCTTCCTGAAAAATATCCCGCGCATCATCGTATGACCCGTTATTATTAAGGATCAGGGACTGTACCATTTTGTACTGCTGTGCATAAATGGTTTCAACTGCCTTCCTGTCGTTCTTCGCCAGACCTTCCAGCAAAGCCAATTCCTGAACATCGGTTTTCACAATAATATCCTTGAATTAATACCCAAAATAAGCAGAAGTAACCCAAACAGAGGGAGAAACAGTCGCCCTTGAACCGGGTATCGGTCTAAAAAAATAGTTTCATCCGTCGGGGTTACCTTTTTCTGGTTCCGGTATAAACACCAAATCATTCATTAATAAACAAAACACGGTACAATGAAAAAGTTCTTGTTAATTCTGGCTCTCGGCGCATTCGTTGCCTGCAACGATGATGGAACAGGCGATAGCACAAAAGCAGATTCATCTGCAGCACCCATTACTGTTGATTCATCTACTGTAACTCCGCTTGATACAACAGGCAGAGCAGCAGATTCTGCAAGAGCAGCAGATACTACTCTTAGGAAGTAAGCTTTTTTTTATATGGCAAGCAATCGTTAGAGGCCGTCCTGATCTCAGGATGGCTTTTTTTTGCGGACCTGACAGCCTAAACCATATAATTCGGGTATCAGCTATCAGCGGTCAGCAGTCCCACCTGATTAAATTATTATGCTCTGGAATTTGATCAAACTGGGACAGCTGACTGCTGATAGCCGATTGCTCTCTATCCGACCTTCCGTTTCAAATTCGAGTCAATCGCTTCCAAAAACTCCTCGGTGTACAGATAATGCGCGCCGTGATTTACTTTATTTCCGTGGATACATACAGCAAGGTCTTTAGTCATTTTGCCGCTCTCTACGGTTTCAATACAGACTTTTTCCAGAGCAAGACTAAAATCAATTAGAGCCTGGTTATTATCCAGCTTTCCACGGAATGCAAGACCACGCGTCCACGCAAAAATGGATGCAATTGGGTTCGTGGATGTAGGCTTCCCTGCCTGGTGATCTCTGAAATGGCGCGTAACGGTTCCATGAGCTGCTTCTGCTTCCATTGTATTACCGTCCGGAGTTATCAATACTGAAGTCATCAGACCCAATGATCCGAATCCCTGGGCTACCGAATCACTTTGCACATCACCGTCATAATTTTTGCAGGCCCATACAAAATTTCCATTCCACTTCAGGGCACTCGCCACCATATCATCAATGAGACGGTGCTCGTAAACTATTCCGGCCGCTTCAAATTGTTTTTTGAATTCTTTCTGGTAGATATCTTCAAAAATATCTTTGAACCTGCCATCATATTTCTTTAGGATGGTATTTTTTGTTGAAAGATATAAAGGCCATTTTTTTGTCAATGCAATATTGAAACAACTCCTGGCGAAACCCTGAATGCTTTCATCGGTATTATACATGCTTAACGCCACGCCGTCTCCCTTAAAATTAAAAACTTCAAACGTTTGTACAGGACCACCATCCTCAGGAGTAAAAGTCATCGTGAGTTTTCCTTTCCCTTTGATCACCGTATCAGTCGCGCGGTACTGATCACCGAATGCATGTCTGCCTACAATGATCGGAGCCGTCCAATTGGTTACCAGGCGTGGAATATTTTTGATAACGATCGGTTCCCTGAAAACGGTTCCATCGAGAATATTCCGTATGGTTCCATTGGGGCTTTTCCACATTTGTTTCAGATTGAATTCTTTCACACGCACCTCGTCTGGTGTGATGGTGGCGCACTTAATGCCTACACCGTATTGCCGGATAGCATTCGCCGCATCCACCGTTACCTGGTCCGATGTCTGGTCGCGGTATTCAATCCCAAGATCATAATATTTAATATCTATATCGAGATAAGGCAGGATCAATTTATCCTTGATAAATTTCCAAATGATCCTGGTCATTTCATCACCATCAAGTTCTACTACGGGATTTTTGACTTTTATTTTCTGTGCCATGAATAAAATATATAAGGGCAGCAAAAGTAGGGATTTTGTGGGTGTGGAGAAGTGTATGAGGTATGGGGTATGAGGTATGAGGTATGGGGGATGGGGTATCAGCAATCGGCAATCGGCTATCAGCTTTCAGCTATCAGATATTCCTTAGTTGCATGTTATGACAGTTCGAATTTTTTTATTTCGTAACGGATTAGAAAAACTGACATTTATTTTTTCATACCTCATACCTCATACCTCATACCCCATACCTCATACCCCATACCCCGCCTTCCTTGCTTCTATTGCCTTAATAAGTTATATTGCAGGTATGGTTAAGGCGCTGAAACAATTTCTCAGCAGGTTTGCGGTATTGGATGAAAAGGACTATTTGCTGCTGGCCTCTCTGGGTGAATGCCGCAGCTTCAATAAGAAGATCCGGTTGGTTGATGTGGGTGATATTGACAGTCATCTGAACCTGGTTATCAAAGGACTGGTAAGAAAATACATCATCCGCGGCGAGGAAGAAATCATTACACAGATTGCACGTGAAGGTGAACTGGTAAGTTCCTCCGTTTCTTTTCTTACGGAATCTCCTTCAGGTTACATTATTGAAACCATCGAACCTACCATTTTATTTTCCTTTACTTTCGAACAGATTGAAGAATTATACCGCAAGGACGCCAAATGGGAACGCCTCGGCCGACTGATCATTACTGATCTTTACCTGCAGAACGAACAACGTGATCTTGACCAGATCCGTTATACAACCCGGGAACGTTTCCTGAAATTTGTCGAAGAAAATCCTGAATTTCTCATTCGTGTACCACAAAAATTTCTAGCTTCCTACCTCCAGATTCAGCCGGAAACTTTTAGTCGCCTTAAACATCTGTTGCACCATCACCAGTAATCCTATCAAATCTTCTCAGAGGTTCACCACCAGCACAGGTATTTTTAAATCATGTCGAACGGTGTTTATCGTCTCTCCATAAAGCCAGTCCTTCACCCCACTATGTCCATGCGCCCCAATCACAAGCATATCCGCTTTTTCATCTTTTACTATCCGTACAATTTCTTTCGTACGGTTACGAAAACCGAGTTTGGATTCTACATTGAATCCTCTTTCTGTCAGTTGACGGATGTAATACGATAATCTTTCTTCATCAGCCCTGGTTTCATTGTCATCACTTTGCGAACCATGAAGACGTGCTGTAGGGCTTTCTACCACATGAATCAAAAGAAAAACGGTCGATTGGTTTCCTTGTCCCAGTGCAGAGCCAAGCAACTTCTGATCGTTTTCACTGAAGTCGAGCGCTACGGCAATTTTCTTATAATCGGGTATCGCAAGGTTTTCCAGTCCTGCAACATCGGGGTGCATTTGTATTGATACCGGTTTTCTTTTTTTCGAAAACAACGGAAACAAAACAGTGTAGAGTAATAGGATGGCGAAAATTATTCCGCCGGCAACAATCACAACTTTCCAAAAAATACTATCCGAAGTTTGAAAGAACGAAGTGGCTTCGTTGGCCACCATACGAACATTCAGGTATACAAGTACGGAAGCAACGAGCCACGAAAAAAACTGAACCACAGGTTTGATGGCAAAAGTGCCCATGGTATTTTTGTCGCTTACAAAATGGATAAGTGGAATGATTGCGAAGCCCAATTGCATGCTGAGGATAACCTGGCTGAAGACAAGTAATTTATCAACTTCCTGTTCACCAAAAATATAGATCACGAATACAGCAGGTACAATCGCCAGAAGTCGTGTAAGTAATCGGCGGATCAGTGGGTTGATGCGCAAGCTCAAATATCCCTCCATCACGATCTGACCTGCCAGCGTTCCGGTGATCGTGGAACTTTGTCCGGCGGCAATGAGTGCCACTGCGAACAATACGGGTGCAATCCCCGATCCTAATAAGGGAGCAAGAAGGGTATGGGCTTCTTTAATTTCCACTACCGGCAGGCCTTTCTTAAAAAACGCGGTAGCTGCCAGAATCAGGATGGACGCATTCACCAGGAACGCAATATTGAGTGCAATGGTTGAATCTATAAAATTCCATTTCAAGGCTTGCCGGATCCCGGTTTTTGTGGGATGTATTTTTCGGGTTTGCACCAGCGCTGAATGCAGGTAAAGATTGTGCGGCATCACGGTAGCTCCGATGATCCCGATGGCGATATACAGCGCTTCTTCATTTTCAAAATAGGGAATAAGGCCTCGCGCCACATCACCGGCTGCAGGCTTTACCATAATAATTTCAATCAGAAAACAGATCGCAACGATTGCCACCAACGCTATGATGAAAGCTTCCATTTTCCGCATTCCCAGTTTTTGCAGGTAGAGAAGCAGGAAAGTATCGAGCACAGTAATCGATACACCCCATATAAGCGGAAGGCCGGTCAGCAAATGAATTCCAATGGCCATCCCGAGAACTTCAGCCAGATCGCATGCGGCAATAGCAACTTCTGCCAGGATATACAATAAAAAGTTTACGAATCTCGGATAGGTTTCCCTGTTAGCCTGTGCAAGGTCCCGTCGCCTGACAATACCCAGTCGCGCGGAAAGACTTTGTAATAGCAAAGCCATGATATTACTCATGAGGAGCACCCAGATCAGCGTATACCCGAATTTACTTCCGCCCGCAAGGTCAGTAGCCCAGTTTCCCGGATCCATATAACCTACACTGACTAGGTAGGCCGGACCGAAAAATGCAAGTATTTTTCTTATCCCCAGTGGCTTTGCATCGATGTCCACCGTTTCATGGACTTCACTTAGCGATGTGTCCTGTTGGTTTTTATTCATCATATTGTACAAATACATTTTTTGCAACTTCTTCACTGACCGTTATCGTCGTTTGATTTTTTATTTTCAATTCAATGGAACGGTCAAAGCTGAATTTTTTTCGTACTTCCAGTCTAGTACCGATCGAAATGTGTTTATGTTTCAGGAGTTCGAGCATTTCAACAGACTGATCGCCGATATTGCTTACTAATGCGGGAGTATTGGCCGGTAGTTCGGCAAGTGGCAGAAATTGTTTTGTAGCAAATTTGCCATGTGTATCAGGGATAGGATCACCATGAGGGTCTGCCTTTGGATAGCCGAGGAATTCATCCAAACGATCGATCAGTTTGCGGCTGCTGACGTGTTCCAGTTCCTCTGCGATCTCATGTACTTCTTCCCAGCCAAAATGCAACTTCTCAACAAGAAAAAATTCCCATAATCTGTGTTTCCTGACAACCTGCAATGCGACTCTGCGGCCATCAGTGCTCAGTTTAAATCCCTGGTATTTCTCATACAATAATAATTTCTGGGCTTTCAGCTTTTTGAGCATATCCGTGACAGAAGCAGGTTTTGTTTCGAGAACCCGCGCCAGGTCGTTCGTGGTGACTATTCCATCCGCCTGCTGAAGGTGGAAGATCGCTTTGATATAGTTTTCCCTGCTGGAAGAATATTTCATGAAAACAGGTATAAAAATAACGAGATCTTACAATTATGGATATCTAAAATAAAATTTAGGCGAATCTAAAAATTATTTATTGTTCAGCAAAAGATATTTTCAAACGAGTGGCATTGAATCGGTATTTTTATCAATCAGGTATCGTTATGAGAATAGCATTCTGTTATGTACTGGTTTTATTGATCGCCGGATGTGGTGGGGATACCACCTCCCGGAAAGAGGGTGAAGTGGGGATAAACGATTTTCTGCAGTTTTTTCCCGAGGCGGATTTACCCTACGAATTATCCGATAATAGATTACAGCGGAAAGAAAATGATTCTGCCGCAATTGCCTATTCCCTCCTCACTCAATTTATTCCGGATACGGTGTTTTCTGCTGATTTCGGAAAAACATCCACTCCGCTCATCTATCCGCTCGCCAGAGCCGTAGAGAAGAATCATGAAACTTATCTTTTCATCAAAGCTGTGCAGGGTGCAAAAAAAGTTGGTTACGTCCTTTGTCTGGATAAGAAATTAAATTTTCAAAATTCGCTTGTTCTGGTACGGATAGGGCCGGAAAAATATGGACGCGCCTATGGCAGCGTTGACCGTAAATTTCAAATCACCACATACCGCGACCGGAAATTGCCTAATGGGGAAACCAGTTTCAAACGGAACGTCTATGTCTATAATAGTGGAGGAAACGTTTTCAATTTGATATTGACCGAACCAAATGAAGAAATGATCGAGAAAGTATTCAACCCGATTGATACTTTTCCCAGAAAAAATAAATTCACTGGTGATTATATTCGCAACAGTGAAAACATTGTTTCATTCCGCGATGCAAAGAAAGCTGGAGAACTACTGTTCTTTATACATTTTGAAAAAGACAAAGGGAGCTGTATCGGAGAACTCAGAGGAACTGCCCGGATAACCGCTGCCAACCGCGCCGAATATCACGCCAATGGAAATCCGTGTACACTGGAATTTTCGTTTGCATCCACTTCCGTAACCCTGAAAGAAACCGCAGGTTGCGGATCTTACCGTGATATTAAATGTTTTTTTGAAGGAACATTTCCACGAAAAAAAGTGGTGAAACCGAAAGCTTTGAAACCGAACAACACACAATAATTACAGTGGCTGTTACCCTATGAGGTATGAAGTTTAACCATTATATTGCAGCCCGGTTTGCGTAGAAAGTACACAAAATATTTTTTGAATTCGTACCTGCCTTAAATTTTTCCAGGATTTATGAGTTTTATCAATTTCAAAGTTCCGTATCAGGTTGATGATCGGTATGCAAAAAGAGTAGCCTATTTCTCGATGGAATTTGCAGTGCATCAGCCTTTGAAAATTTACAGCGGCGGACTTGGCTTTCTTTCGGGATCGCACCTGCGCAGCGCATTTGATTTGCGACAGAACCTGGTAGGGGTGGGCATTTTATGGAAATACGGATATTATGACCAGGCAAGAAATCAGGATCAGACATTGCAGGTAACCTGGATGGAAAAGCAATATAGTTTTCTGCAGGATACCGGAATTAAATACCAGATCAATATTCATGATCACCCTGTCTGGGTAAAAGTTTTTTACCTGCATCCGGATACATTTCACAGTGCACCTCTTTTTCTGCTGAGTACAGACCTTCCGGAAAATGATTATGTTTCTCAAACGATCACACACCGATTGTATGATGCAAATGTTGCTACGAAAGTGGCGCAATTTATCTTACTGGGAGTAGGTGGTGCCAAGCTGATGGATGAGATCGGCTTCAATCCCGAATTATATCATCTGAATGAAGCGCATGGCGTTTCGGCTGTATTTTATCTCTATAAAAAATTCGGAAACTTCGAAGATGTAAAAAAACGATTAGTATTCACTACACATACACCCGAAGAAGCCGGCAATGAAAAACATGATATTCACCTGTGTGAAAAAATGAGTTATTTCTGCGGACTGGGTATTGATGAAGTACGTAAACTTACCGGACTTCAGGATGATCAGTTCAATCACTCGCTTGTGGCCTTACGGTTTGCACACCTTGCAAATGGAGTATCGAAACTCCATGGTGAAGTTTCCCGCGCCATGTGGAGTAAATATGAAAATATTTGTCCGATCATTTCAATTACCAATTCGCAAAATTGGCGGTATTGGGCCGATAAACAATTGTCAAAAGCCTTTGATGAGACCAATGACAGTTGGTGGGATGACAGAAAAAAATATCTTAAGCGTAGGGCTTTTGAAATCGTTGCCGACCAGACAGGCAAATTATATGATCCGAATATTTTTACCATCGTCTGGGCAAGAAGATTTGCCGGCTATAAGCGTGCGGAGTTGATCACGCGTGATAAGGCGAGATTCGAAAAATTACTTTCCAATACAAAGTATCCCGTGCAGATTGTGTGGGCAGGAAAACCTTATCCAATGGATTATCCCGCCATCAATGATTTTAATAACCTGGTGCATCTGAGTAAAAATTATAAAAATGTGGCCGTGCTGATCGGATATGAACTGACGCTCTCCAAGCGCATGAAGCAGGCTTCAGACCTCTGGTTGAACAACCCGCGCGTTCCCAGGGAAGCATCCGGAACGAGCGGAATGACTGCTGCCATGAACGGATCAGTAAATTTTTCTACCAACGATGGATGGATTCCGGAATTTATACATCATGGTAACAACGGTTTCGTGGTACCCATGGCTGATTATAACAACATGACGGTTCAGCAGCAGGATCAATATGACCTGGACCGGATCTATGAAATTCTTGAAAATGAGATCCTACCACTTTACTATGATAAATATGATACCTGGAGACAGGTCGCTAAAAACGGAATGCGTGATGTACGCTTTCAGTTTGAATCAGGAAGAATGGCGGCTGAGTACTATGATCTGCTGTACAAGTAAGAAATTAAAAATTAAAAATTCAAAATGCAATTCAAAAGGAAATTGAAAATTTCTTTACTAATGGATTTATCAACTGCATTTAATTTTTAATTTTTAATTTTTCATTGTTTTACAATATCAAGCAACTCCACTTCAAAGATCAGTGTTGATCCTGGTTTGATTGCGGGACCTGCCTGATTATCTCCATAAGCAAGTGAAGACGGAATGAAAAGTTTCCATTTGCTTCCGACCGGCATCAATTGCAAAGCTTCAGTCCATCCGGGGATCACACCACTCACAGAAAGTTCAATCGGCTCTCCTCTTTCAACAGAACTGTCGAATACGGTTCCATCAAGCAGGGTTCCATGATAATGTACTTTGACCTTGTCATTCACAGTAGGTATTGCACCTGTCCCCGCTTTGATCACCTGGTATTGCAATCCACTGGCAAGGGCTACAACTCCTTGTTTCGTTTTATTTTCTGCAAGAAATGCTTCCCCGGCTTTTTTATTACCGGCCGCTTTCCCACTGCTCATGGTTTGCATATAGCCCACAATGCAATTATTGATTTGCGCTTCATTCAGCAAAGGCTTTCCTGCCTTCAGATCATCCAGCGCTTTTAATACGAGTGCATTATTGATATTTTTTACGCCCTGTTCTTTATAAAAATTGGCAATGCTCAACCCGAGTGCATAACTGAAAGAATCGAGGGAATTTTTCATTCTCGCAGGAGCACTTGTTCCTGCTGTTTTTATAACACGCGTAGGATTTGCCTTTTTAGATGTCTGGGCAATCAGGCCCATAAAAAAACCTGAAAGAAGTACGGAAAAAAGAAGTTTTTTCATTTAAATATTTTGAGCCGCAAAAGTATAGAAATTATTTATTTTTCACTGTTCGGGATTCGTTAAATGAATCAGCTGAATGTCATCTTTACGTACTTTTCAGGCATGGAAAAATTCATTTTGCCCGTTGAGATCAGGTGGTCTGACCTTGATCCGAATTTTCATCTTCGTCATTCCGTGTATTATGACTTTGGCGCTTATGCCCGTATTCAATTTCTTACACAGGCCGGCCTCACGCCATTCTATCTTCAGGAACATAAGTTCGGGCCAATTATTTTTCGTGAGGAATGTGTGTTCAGAAAAGAATTACAATTTGGCGACGCTGTGACCATTGATTTGGCTGCCATAACAGCGCGTAAGGATTATAGCCGTTGGTCTATCCGGCATCACATTTACAAGAATGCTGATACGCTCGCTGCCGTTCTTACCATTGATGGTTCATGGATCGATACATCCCTTCGAAAATTAACAATTCCAACCGCTCATGCCCAATCAGTATTCGCTTCTATGCCAAGGGATTCTGCATTTGTATGGCAATAAGATCGAACCCTTAACAAATTTTTTCAGCATTCGTGCGTTATCTTGTTTCAAATCTGATCTATGAAATTATTTCTCCTCGCGGCCCTAATATTCCAGTCTGTTTTTTCAATCGCCCAATCATCGGGTGACGGTTTGTTTAAAAAAGCCGGTGGGCTCATCAATAAAGTGAAAGGTGGGAAATCGGGTGCACTTTCGAACGAAGATATTGTTGCCGGCCTGAAAGAAGCCTTATCGGTAGGAGCGCAGAACAGCGCCTCAAAACTTTCAGCTACTGATGGATTTTTTGCCAATGCCGTGATCAAAGTACTTATGCCCGAAGAAGCAAGGAAAGTGGAAAAAACTTTACGTGCAGCGGGTATGGGACAAATGGTAGACAAAGCAATCCTTTCCATGAACCGCGCCGCAGAACAGGCGTCCAAATCTGCTGCGCCGATCTTTATTGATGCTGTAAAACAAATGAGTTTTCAGGATGCATTCGGAATATTAAAAGGACATGATTCTGCTGCAACCGTTTATCTGAAAGGTAAAACCCAACCTGCCCTCACTTCAGCATTTCGTCCCGTGATTGAGGACGCACTACAACAAACGAATGCGACCAGATACTGGAAAGATGTATTTGATACGTACAATAAACTCCCGACGACTTTCAAAAAAGTAAATACCGATTTACCGGCTTATGTTACGGAGAGAGCGCTGAGCGGACTTTTTTATCAGGTTGCTCTTGAAGAACAAAAAATACGTAAAGACCCAGCAGCCCGGGTAACAGACATTCTCCGGAAAGTTTTCGCGAACTGAGGAAAAATCAAAAATGTAAAATGTAAAATGTAAAATTGATGAAGAATCGGTTTTCATTTTTCATTTCTAATTTTTAATTTGATTTTCACCCTTTACCGCAATGCATATTCAGGGCTCTCGTCTTCCACCTGGTGGTTATCTCTGATCATGTTGATCAACAGGAGTGGTACGATGGTGGTGCCATTTATGATGATCTACCTGATCCGGCCCGAAATGGGTTTCACAATCGGAGAGGCCGGACTCGTGATCGCATTTTTCGGATTGGGAGCGATTGCAGGCGGATTTCTCGGTGGAAAGCTTACTGACAGGATCGGATTTTATCCGGTGCAGTTTATTACCCTAACGGGTGGAGGATTATTATTCATCCTGCTCGGTCAGATGAAATCCTACAATTCGATTTGTGTTTTTACATTTTTACTGAGCCTCGTAAACGAAGCCTTCCGACCTGCAAATTCAACAGCAATTGTTTATTACAGCGCCGACAACAACCGTACGCGTTCCTATGCGCTCAACAGGCTCGCCATTAATCTCGGATGGGCAGTCGGAAGTGCGGTGGGAGGTTTTCTTGCCTCAATAAATTATGAATTGCTGTTTTGGGTGGATGGCATTACCAATATAATGGCTGCCCTGCTGATGCTTGTTGTACTGCCTGCAGCGAAACGCCTGAACTTAAATCAACCGAAAAGAATTGTTGCTACTTCCACAAGTGCCTATCGTGATAAAAAGTTTCTTCTCTTCATATTCCTCACTATTTTATTTGCAGGATGTTTTTTCCAGATGTTCAATAATATAAATGCTTATTACAAAATAGAGCTCGGATTTACCGAACGATTTATCGGTTTGCTGGGAGCAGTCAATGGTATCATCATCGTTTTGGTGGAAATGATATTGATATTTCACCTGGAAGGGAAACGAACAACGACCTGGTATATCGGCCGTGGTGTTTTTCTTTGCGGGCTGGCGTTTCTGATGTTGAATATTTTTCCGATGAATCACCAAATGGCAATCCTGATGATGGTACTGATTACGTTTGGAGAAATGCTGTCTATGCCGTTCATGAATTCTTTCTGGATTTCAAGAACAGCAGAACATAACCGCGGTCAATATGCAGGCCTTTATACGATTGCATGGTCCATCGCACAAACGTGTGGTCCGCTTTTCGGTTCGCAGATCGCGCAGACCGCCGGTTTTTCCGTGTTGTGGTGGATCGTTGCCGCTGTATGTATGATCGCGGGAGGTGGCTTTTTGTTACTGAACCGGTCCTGAAGAAAATGGCTATCAGCAATCAGCTGTCAGCTATCCCTTTAAACCGAATCTCTGGATCCATTAATTTCCAGGCTTTATAAACATTGCGTCTTTGCTTAATTTGCGTCTTTGCGTGAAATTCTTTGATTGCAAACAGATCCTTCGCCTCACTCAGGACAAGTCTAAAATCGCAAATCTAAAATCTAAAATTTTACCTGTTTCCTACATCTAAACTTAAATCACGTTTCAACATATCATTTCGGTTAGCCATTTCCCAGGCGGTGTAGAATACAAGTTGCGCTCTTTTTGCCATCAGTGGATAATTGATCTTATCCGGAGTATCGGTAGGTCGATGGTAGTCGTTATGCGTTCCGTTAAAGTAAAATATGATGGGAACTCCCTTACGCGCAAAATTATAATGGTCGCTGCGGAAATAAATTCTTTCCATATCCTTCGGATCATTGTACTTGTAATCAAGCTCCAGTTTTGTATATTTTTTATTCATCGCCTCGCTGATTGGCCGCAGATCGGTGCTCAGTTTATCATCGCCAACAACATATACATAGTTCAGCGAGTCACCGATTTTTCTTTTCGGGTCGATCCTTCCGATCATATCGATGTTGAGATTTACTGTTGTTTTATCCAGCGGAAAAGCCGGGTGATCTCCATAATAGGCAGAACCCCATAAGCCTTTTTCCTCTCCTGAAACTGTCATAAACAACATGCTTCTTCGTGGTCCCTTTCCCGCTTCTTTTGCCTTCGCAAATGCTTCCGCCAATTCCAGAATGCTTACCGTTCCTGAACCGTCATCATCTGCACCAAAATAAACGATACTATCACCTCTTTTTCCGAGGTGATCATAATGGGCTGTCAATACAACCCACTCATCTTTTTTATCTGTTCCTTCCAAAAACCCCAACACGTTACTGCTTTCTACAGAAGTGCTGATCCGGTTCAACTCTAACTTAACGTTTGCCGTGTAGATCTTTGATTGCGCATTTCCATTTTTTATCCCTTCTGAAGCAGCTGAAAAATCAGTACCCAGTATGGTCTTTGCCACATCTTCGGATATAAAAAAAGTGTTGGGATTATTGGTACGCCTGAAGGCATTCAGGTATTGGTTGCCTCGGACATTTCCCGGACGGCGTGGAAAGCCCGGTTGTACAAGAAGGATCGCCGCAGCACCGTTTCTCTGGGCAGCCTCGATGATGGAAGCCTGGGAGGACGGCCGGCGTTGATTATTGCCTGTAACTGGAGGAGTGCCGCCAAAAATCAAAACGATGCGTCCCCGTGCATTGATCCCTTTATAATCATCGCGCAAAGAGTCACTTATTCCATAACCGGCAAATGCTACCTCACTGCCCATCAGACTAAAATTATAGCCGGTGCCCCCTACAGCAAAGTCCTTATCCAATGCAAACGATTTGTCATTGATCTCAAGCGTTGCTTTTGTCAATGAATCCTGAAATACAGGATACATCATTTGAAAACTATTGTTATTGCCTGCCTTAAGTCCGATGCTCCGGAAATGATTTTCAATGTACGCTGCCGCTTTCCGCTGACCCTCGGTTGCCGTTTCCCGGCCTTCCATATCTTTTCCTGCAATGATATACAGATGTTTTTTGAGATCGTCTGCAGTAATCGTTTTCGCATACGGTACGGGGTTAGGAATTTTTTGCGCATAACCTTTTGCAAATACCAGTATAGTTAATATCACTAACAATTTTCTCATGTGTTATCCTTTGTTTGTTTGATAAAAATACGGGAGTAACGGTACACTACCTGCAATTACCTGAATTATTGTTCCGTCATTTCGCTGAGCTCGAGCCATCTCAATTCTTTTTCATCCAGCAATCGCGTGATCTCACCGATCCTGTTATAAATTTCCTGTGATTGCTCATAAGAGATCTTTCCTTCTGACAATTGCCTGTGAATGTTTTCTTTTTCGGTATTCAGTTTTATAATTTCGGCATGCAATAATTCAAATTCACGTTTTTCCTTGAACGACCACTTTCTTTTCTCGTTTGGTTCCGAAGTAGCTCTAATCACCGGCACGATATCCTGCACTTCTGATTCCTGTTCTTTCAGCCAGATTCGATATTGCGAGTAATTGCCGGGAAAATCTTTAATGTTACCGTCTCCTTCAAATACGAAGAGGTGATCTACCAGCCGATCCATGAAATACCTGTCGTGTGATACGATCAAAAGGCATCCCGGATAATCACTCAGAAAATTTTCAACCACACCCAGTGTTGGCAGGTCGAGATCATTGGTGGGCTCATCGAGAATCAGAAAATTCGGATTGCGGAATAGGATAGATAAAAGATGCAATCGCCTTTTTTCTCCACCGCTTAGTTTGGAAATGAAAGTGTATTGTTGTTCAGGTGGAAATAAAAACAGGTTCAGGAATTGCGACGCACTCATGGTACTCCCATCTGCCAGTGGAAAATGTTCGGCGATGTTCTTAACGAATTCAATTACCCGCACATCATCTTTGATCACGAGTCCCTGCTGCGAATAATTTCCAAAGACCACAGTTTCACCAATATTTACTTTTCCACTATCGGGGGATTCGAGTCCCTGTAAAATATTCAGGAATGTCGATTTACCGACTCCATTCTTTCCCACCACTCCGATACGTTCGCCTTTCTTGAAAGTATAATCGAAACTTTTTAGAATCTTATGCTCGCCATAAGACTTATTGATTTTCTTCAGTTCAACAACCTTTCCTCCTAACCGCGACATTTTAACCTGCAATTCCATTCTGGAATCTTCCACTTTTTCTTTGGCTTTGGATTCGACAGCTGTGAATGCATCCACCCGGCTTTTACTTTTGGTGGTACGTGCTTTCGGTTGCTTTCTTATCCATTCCAGTTCTTTGCGATACAGGTTTTTGGCTTTGTCAATACTCGCTATTTCACTTTCGGTACGGGCTGCTTTTTTTTCCAGATAATTTTCATAGTCACCGTGATAAGTGTATAGATTACTGCTGTCCAGTTCCCAGATTTCTTCACAGACAGTTTCCAAAAAATACCGGTCATGTGTCACGAGGATCAGCGTAACTCTTTCCTGATTCAGATAATTTTCTAGCCACTCCACCATTGACACGTCAAGGTGATTGGTGGGTTCATCCATGATCAATAAAACATGCTTATGCTCGAACCCGATATCGATCAGGGTTTTCGCAAGGGCAACTCTTTTTCGCTGCCCTCCTGATAGTTTTCCAGCTGTTTGCTGTAAATGGTGGACGTTCAATTTCCCGAGTATCTGTTTCACTTTTGAATCAAAATCCCACGCATTCAATTCATCCATTTTAATGATCGCTTCACCCATTGCTTCCCCGTCTTCCAGCTCGGTGGCTGCTTCGTAGGATTTGATGGCATCCAACACGGGATGCGCATGGTTAAAGATATTTTCCAAAACAGTTTTGTTGTCATCGAACACCGGGTCTTGTTCGAAGAGCGCAACCGTTACATCTTTGTGAATCCAGACCTTCCCCGAATCGACAGTTTCTTTACCGGCAAGAATTTTAAGGAGAGTGGATTTTCCACTGCCATTGCGAGCGATGAGCGCAATTTTATCGCCTTCTTCTATGTTGAAAGATATTTCCCGGAA
>DATLDA010000009.1:0-6052 GCA_035526135.1 Flavitalea sp. | reverse complement strand
GGGAAAAATTATTGTATCCTTCTTACACATGGTCCTCAGGCATATAAGCGCAGTGATTGTAATGCGATCAGCAAATGGTTTGTTGCCGCCATTTGGACGCCGCTACAACGTTATTTTGAAATTTATATGGATACCATTTCGGATCATTTCGAACTCGTAGACCGGCACAACATTATTTTTTACGAATGGAGCGCGGCTCAAAAAAACCTGATACTGGTAACCGGTCATACCCACAAACCCGTTTTCGCTTCGCTGGATCATATCGAAAAACTTTCAGACCAATTACAAAAAGCTGAAGCCGCAGGCAACACGAATGCCATTGTGGAACTAAAAGCAGCATTGGAGAAAAGAAAAAAAGAATACACTGGAAAAAAAATTCTTAAGAACCGGGCGAAGCCTTCCTATTTCAATTCGGGATGTTGTTGCTTTAATGATGGCGATATCACGGGTATTGAAATCAGTGACGGTTTTATCCGTCTGATCAAATGGGAAACGGCTGAGAATACTTCTGTTAGAAAAGTATTGGAAGAAGCGCCACTTGACTATGTGTTGAGAGTTCTTGGTTCTTAGTGGAGTTTGGAAGTTTGAGAGTGTTGGGAGTTTGGGAGTTTCGAATATTATTAAATTAAATTGATTGATCAATCTCTCGGACAGGATGCGGATACACGTTAAAGGGAAACGAATATCTAATCTTCACAAACGGAGTTCGCCGGGGGCATTGTATTTGTAACGAATTGGGAAACACCCAAAAGTTCCAAACTCCCAAACTTCCAAACTATCATGTCACAAACGCTACGCGGCAAAGATCTCCGTGGAATTGGTTATCCGCAAGGACCGGTGATCAGCATTGCTTTGGAAGTAATGGCCAACCATTTTCCAAAACATTCACGAAAAGATTTGCTATCGCTACTAGGTGAGGTGCTTGACGATCCCAAACGCTATATCAATATCAGTCCATTCGAAAAGATAGCTACGGCATTGTTGCCTGCGCCACGAAATGAAAATGAGATTGACCTGCCGGGTGAAGGCATTAATGTGGAAATTTTTGGCAGCACGTATATTGAACCCGGTGCAGTTGAACAAATGCAACAGGCTGCACGATTACCTGTTTCAGTTGCAGGGGCGCTGATGCCCGACGCACATCATGGATATGGATTGCCGATCGGAGGTGTGCTGGCAACGGCCAATGCGATTATTCCCTATGGAGTTGGCGTCGACATCGGTTGTCGTATGTGCCTCTCCGTTTTTGATTTGCCGCTGGAAACACTTCACAACAAACCGGATCATTTTAAACGCATACTCAATGAAAATACTTTATTCGGCGCCGGTAAAGAATTTAAAAAACCCATCGAACATGAAGTACTCGACCGAAAAGAATTCTATGAATCCGGATTGTTGAGAAATTTACAGGCCACTGCAGCACGGCAATTGGGTACATCGGGGTCCGGAAATCATTTTGTTGAATTCGGCATTGTTGAAATAAAAGAACGAGATGCTATATTAAACCTTCCTGCAGGAAATTACCTTTCATTATTGTCGCATTCAGGGTCGAGAGCACTCGGTGCCAACATCGCAAAACATTTTACAAAAAAAGCAAAGGAAAAAAGGGTGTTGCCGCGCGGTGCAGCCGACCTGGCCTGGTTTGATCTGAATGAAGAAGAAGGCATCGAATACTGGCGCGCCATGACGCTGGCGGGAGATTATGCATCAGCGTGTCATGATGTGATCCACCGGAAAATAAAAGAGGCGCTGGGAGGCACTCTC
The DNA here is from genome assembly GCA_035526135.1 of Flavitalea sp. GTDB lineage: Bacteria > Bacteroidota > Bacteroidia > Chitinophagales > Chitinophagaceae > Flavitalea. The sequence continues at coordinate 4,288 of DATLDA010000009.1, read as the reverse complement.
CTTTCAAAGGTGGAGAACCATCACAATTTTGCGTGGAAAGAAATGCATAATGGAAGGGAAGTAATCGTGCACAGGAAAGGTGCGACACCCGCAGGAAAAAATGTGCTCGGAATCATTCCGGGATCAATGACGGCACCCGGATATATTGTAAAAGGGAAAGGCAACATTTCGTCTCTTGCTTCCGCATCACACGGCGCCGGAAGGACCATGAGCCGTACAGCAGCACTGAAAATTTTGTCGAGGAAAGAATTAAATGAATTGTTGCAAACCAGTGGCGTACAGCTAATCGGTGGCGGACTTGATGAAGCACCACCTGCTTATAAAAACATCGACGCTGTCATGCAGGCACAGGAAGAACTGGTAACCGTCGTTGGAAAATTTGTACCGAAGATTGTGAGGATGGAGTAAGAGGAGATAATTCTTAGTTCTTAGTTCCTGGTTCTTAGTTTGGGAGTTTGGAAGTTTGGAAATTTGTAAGTTTGGGAGTTTGGAAGTTTGGGAAGTAAAAAAAGAATTTGAAGGGATACCTGATACCCGATACCATTCTTGTACTGCTGACTGCTGACCGCTGACTGCCGACTGCTTACTTCTTCACCAGTTCGAAAATTCCACAACCATAGCTACAACCAAAATTCTTTTGAACATCCGGGCCGGATAATTCGGTGTTCTCGAAGAAATTGCCCTGATCGTCAATGTAGGAAAAACTCCGGATCGTGAATTTATCCCTGAATAAATCCAACAAATATTGAAGGGAAAATACCCTGTGTGCGTTGAATTCTATTCTTTGGCTGCCAATCGGAACGGAAAAATAAAATATACCGCCAGCCTTTAGAATCTGAAAAATGTTTTCTATCGCTTTGAGATAGCCGAAGTAATCTATCGGATCACCATACCTGCCCAAACCAAAATGTTCGAGGGAATGAAGGGCTGAGATAGAATCGGTATAATTGATCATATCCGCCGGAAGCTTCATCAGGTCTGCTTTTTTAAAAACAATGTTCTTGACAACATTATTCAAATTCCGGATGTCAATCACTTCAATTTCCCGGAATACTGCTACATGGGCGACAAACCCATCTGTTCTTGATCCGATATCTACATGCCGCCGCGGATTGTTCTTATAGATCAAGGTTGCCACATACAGATCCTGGTGGAAATAGTGACCTGAAGTGGTTCCGGCATCAGCGAACCGTTCATTAAGGATCGGATATTTTCTTCCGAAATAAAAACTCGCATCCTGACCTTTTTGTTTTTTCAATTCAGAAAGATCCTTGAAATAGAAAGGGAGGCCAGTGAGCGTATTCCTGAAATGACGAAAGTCAATACCAAATAATTTAAAAGCAGCCACAATAATTCTTACAATTCTTTTCATACCTGAAATCCATGTTATGAAATGAAGATAGGATACAACTTGCACTTGCTGGTTGCGTTGCAGGTTGCTGGTTGCTGGTTGAAAGGTTCTTAGTTCTTAGTTCCCGGTTCTTTGTTTAGTTGGAAAGGAATAATAACGCAATGAAAGGGATACCCGATACCTGATACCTTACCGCACTCCTCACACCTCATTAAAACAAACTAAACTGCTCTCCCGGTCTTTTAAACAAAGAACAATTGATTTCCCAATCGTCTTCATTCATATGAAATTTTTTATTGTACATGTCGAACTGTCGGGAAATCATGTTTGCTATTTCGCCTTCACCACGCATCCTTCTTCCGAATTCACTGTCATTTACTTTTCCTCCATGAGATTTCTCAATGAGATGCCAGACCTTGTCTGCACGGTCAGGAAAATTTTTATATAGCCAATCGTGGAACAACAATTTTATGGCTCCATTCAGCCGGATGAATGTATATCCGGATGATTTTGTTCCCGCTTCACTGGATGCCTGTAAGATGTCGTGCATCTCATGCTCGTTCAGGCCGGGTATCATCGGTCCCAGTAAAACATTGGTACGTACACCCACGTCATTTAATTCCTGCAGAATTCGAATGCGTTGTTTGGCTGTTGTAGTTCTCGGCTCCATCACCCGGCGGAGTTCTTCATCGAAGGAAGTAACAGAAACGTTTACCGTTACAATGTTTTTCTCTCCCATTTTGGAAAGAATGTCTTTATCGCGCAACACGCCGGCATTTTTTGTGATGATCCCTACCGGTTGATTAAATTCAAGACATATTTCCAATAATTGGCGTGTGATGCGAAATTTTTTTTCTGCCGGCTGATAGCAATCTGTATTGCCGCTGAGGCCAATCGGTTTACAATCCCAACGTGGATTCATCAGAAATTTGCGTAATAGGTCTGGTGCGTTTTTTTTTACTATGATCTTTCTTTCGAAATCAAGCCCTGCACTATATCCCCAGTATTCAAATGAATTTCTGGCATAACAATAAATACAACCATGCTCACATCCCTGATATGGATTCATGCTATACCACATTCCCACATCCGGACTGTCAACTTTATTTACCAGTCCTTTGGCATGATCTTCGAGAAATTGTGTTTCAACAAGGGGTTCTTCCCAATCATCAATCGCCTCTGCGTGTTCTTTCACCCGCTCCGTTTTTAAAAACTTATTCGGCGTATTGATCTGCGAACCACGGCCTTTAATGTAGTCGGACATGATGGTGATTTGAGAAGGTAAGTATCCTAGCTGATGGCGTTCCGCTGTCAGCTATCAGCTATCCCACCTAAACTATTTGCGTTTCTTTTGAAATTAATTCTTGGACAACAGAAGTATATTCTGAATTCTAAATTCTGACCCCTGACTGCTGACCGCTGACTGCCCAAATTAAAACAGCGCCCCCTGTGTGCTGCTCACCGGAAGATTCATAAAAGAAAAATTCTCAACGATCTCAAACCGCTTTTCACCAGTTTTCTTTTTTAATAACAGCATACTATCTACAATAAAAGATGCGGTGAAATGCCGGTGAGAATATTCGAGCCAGGCCTTTTCATAATACGCAGGGATCAGGCGGGTAGCAATCGAAAAATGCGGCTCCTGCAAAAAATGTGGTTCACTATCTGGTGACTTCAACAAACGTTGCGCAGTTCTTATTTGTCGTACCAGATCCTGAACCGGCAGTTTAGTGATCACATTTATAAAAAGACTGTGAGAAGGAAAACTTCCGAAATCTTTCACCTGTAGTTTAAAGGCTGCAGCACCCATGCCGACTGTTTTCAAGCGCAGCGTAATTTTTTCTTCCATCATTTCCCAGGCAGTAAATCTTACAAGAACAAGATAAGGTCTTGTACTTACCTGGCTTCCCGGATAAATCTCCCGGAATTCTTCACGCACCCTGTTTATTTTTTCCCTGAATGCTACAGGAGGATTCAACACCAACTGGTATTCATTCAATCGATACCCCGGTATCGTGCTCATCTTCGTATTCATCACACTTTTTTTTTATGAACATTGATTTTTGCAATAATGAATTTAGTATAAATTTACTAAATAATTTAGCAAACAAACAAAGTATTTATATGGAACTGGAAGATTTCTCGGGAGCAGCTTACCGGGGTAGTAAAAGATTTAGTCAATGGGATGTTCCCGTCTCCAAGGCGACAGGTTTCGGTTCCGCAGCAGATGATTATCGTGAAAGAGGAATTGACCTGAATGAACAACTCATCCGCAATAAGCCGGCAACTTTTTTTATGCGCGTGAACAGTGATGCCATGCAAAACGCTGGCATCTTTCAGGGCGATGTGGTGATTGTTGACAGGTCACTGAAAGCGGTCAGCGGCAAAGTCGTGATAGCCGTTCTGCAGGGTGAAATGCTGATCAGGCGTTTTGAAAAAACATTTAACAAGGCGCGCCTCGTGCCAGACAGCGACCGTTTATCTCCTATCGATATTGATGGTGGTTGTGAGGATTTTTCGATTTGGGGGGTGGTGACGTTTGTGATACATTCTTTATGACTAGCGTATGCGCATTAGGGTATCAGCTATCAGGTATCAGCAATCCCAGATAAATAAAATGCGGGTATTTAAAATGTCATGTAATAAAATTTTGATGCGAATAGCTTATTAACAGGGTGGGACCGCTGATACCTGATAGCTGATACCAAAAAATTAATGAAAACAAAAAAATGAAAGCCATCATCGACTGCAATAGCTTTTACTGTTCGTGCGAAAAACTTTTCCGTCCGGAGCTGATAACGACACCCGTGGTGGTGTTAAGCAACAATGATGGTTGTATTATTTCACGCTGTGATGCAGCAAAAAAAATAGGACTGGATATGGCCGGCCCCTATTTTAAATTCAGGTCGCTCATCAAAAAAAATAACGTCGCTGTTT
>DATLDA010000006.1:0-8650 GCA_035526135.1 Flavitalea sp. | reverse complement strand
CAGATCGATCCATCCGCAACGACGGGGCCTTCCGGTTGTAGCACCAAATTCCTGTCCGGTTTTTCTCAGTTGTTCTCCGGTTTCATTTTCCAGTTCTGTGGGGAATGGCCCGCTTCCGACCCGGGTACAATATGCTTTAGTGACTCCCATTACATCATTGATCTTTTGCGGAGGCACCCCCAGGCCCGTACATACACCTGCTGAGATAGTATTTGAAGAGGTAACAAATGGAAAGGTTCCAAAATCAACATCGAGCATGCTACCCTGCGCCCCTTCTGCAAGTACCTTTGCACCACCCGCTATCTTATCGTTGATGAAATATTCGCCATTAACAATTTTGAATTCACGCATAAATTCAATGGCATCAAGAAACTCTTCTTCCCATGCACTAATATCTTCTGTAAAATGCATGCTATCAAGCAACTTCTGATGCTTAAGCCTTAATTTAATGTATTGACTGGTGAAGTTTTTATCTAGCAAATCCCCTACCCGTAAACCATTGCGGCCGGTTTTATCCATATACGCAGGCCCGATCCCTTTTAAAGTAGATCCGATTTTTTCATTCCCTTTAAGCAATTCAGAGGCTTTATCAAGTGCGCGGTGTGTAGGTAAGATCAAATGCGTTCTCTCTGCAATAAAAAGATTTTTTCTATAGTCGATCCCAAAAGATGCAACAGATTCACATTCCCTCTTCAGAGTAACCGGATCCAACACCACTCCGTTTCCAATAAGGTTGATTTTATCCTCATGAAAGATGCCGGAGGGTATCTGATGCAGTACAACTTTCTTCTCCTTCACATACAAAGTGTGCCCGGCATTTGGACCACCCTGAAATCTGGCGACAATATCATAGCGCGGAGCAAAGTAATCTACTATTTTACCTTTCCCTTCATCGCCCCATTGAAGACCAAGTATAACATCCACCATTACGAAACTATTTACGTATCGTGACTGAAAAACGGCAAAAATAGGGGAAAGGAAAACAATAAATCCGCTGACCATAGACCACAGACGACAGATGATCAATTCACTTGAAGCAAATTCACAATGAGAATGCTGTAAAGAGAATTGCTATTAAATCACTTCAAGGTATTTTGTTTGTGGTCCATGGTCTGTCGTCTGTGGTCTGCGGTCGATATTAGACTTGTTCTGTATCATATCGATCTACAGTTTCAATACCAGGAAGTTTTTTTAGTCTCTGCACAAGGGCGTCGAGTTCTTCTTTGTCGTGCACGTAGATTTTGATATTGCCATGAAACAATCCTTCCTTCGCCTCAATAGTCATCGCATTGATATTAATTTTCAATTCACCGGAAATAAGATTAGTAATCTTATGGATCACACCAACATCATCTAACCCCACAATCTTCAAACCGGTAAGGAATGAAATCTCTTTATTTTTTGCCCACTTTGTTTTTACAACGCGATGTCCATAATTCGCCATCAGTTTGGCTGCGTTAGGACAATTTGTTCTGTGAATGGTAAGCCCTTTGCCGGTAGTTACAAATCCGAATACATCATCTCCGGGAATCGGTTTACAACAATTTGCAAGATTATAAACTATACGATCACTGCTTTCGCCAAAAATGATCAGCTCTGCATCCTTTTTAGAAGAAGAAGTGGCGGCCGGTTCCTTATGTTCTACAAGCTTCATTGGCTTTGGTGGTTCCAGCCGGTCACCAAATAAATGAAACTCCTTCAACTCTTTCAGGTCTAGCGCCTTGATTGCTACCTGGTAATAGAGATCAAGGGAAGATGCAAGTTTATAATATCCTGTTACGACATCCACATTGTGCTGATTGAAAGCCGCGCCAAAATTTTCCATTTTTCTCTGCACCATGTATTTGCCTTCATCAGCAATCTTCCGCTTAACTTCCTTCAGTGCATCCTTGATTTTTGTTTTTGCTTTGGCCGTAACAACCAATGACAACCAGTCTTCACTCGGTTTTTGTTTGGAAGATGTGATGATCTCTATCTGGTCGCCACTCCGCAATTTGTGACTGATCGGCACCAGCTTATGATTCACTTTTGCACCGATACATTGCGACCCGACAGCACTATGGATAGCAAATGCAAAATCCAGTGCCGATGATCCGACCGGCAGCATTTTCACATCTCCTTTTGGTGTATAGACATAAATTTCTTCGGTAAGAAAACTGATCTTAAAATCCTGAAGAAAATCAACCGAATCGGTGTCCTGTGCACTCAATACTTCGCGTATCTGTTGGAACCATTTATCAAACCTGCTTTCGTCGTTTCCTCCTTCTTTATATTTCCAATGTGCGGCGAGACCCTTTTCAGCGATCTCATTCATTCTCTTTGTACGGATCTGGACTTCCACCCATTTTCCCTGAGGTCCCATAACGGTTGTATGAAGAGCCTCGTAGCCATTCGACTTTGGGTTGCTTAACCAGTCGCGCAGACGTTCTGGTGCGGGAGTATATTCATCTGTAATGAATGAATAAACTTTCCAGCAATCTTCTTTTTCTTTTTCTGCAGGTGAATTAAGAATTACCCGAATTGCAAAGAGGTCATACACTTCTTCGAAGGCAACTCCTTTTTTACGCATTTTGTTCCAGATCGAATGAATGCTTTTCGGTCGGCCAAATATTTCGAAATCAAAAGCTCCTTTTTCTAATTTTTCTTTGATAGGCTTAATGAACTCATTAATGTATCTCGATCGTTCTCTTTTTGTTTCAGACAATTTGCGTGCTATTTCCCGGTAGTCATCAGGCTCCAGATATTTCATCGCAAGATCTTCCATTTCTGTTTTGATGGTGTACAATCCCATTCTGTGAGAGAGGGGAGCGTAGACATACACGGTTTCAGATGAAATCTTCAGTTGTTTTTCTCTCTTCATGCTGTCAAGGGTGCGCATATTATGCAACCTGTCGGCGAGCTTGATCAGTATAACACGTGGGTCATCTGTGAGTGTAAGGAGGATCTTTTTAAAATTCTCAGCCTGTTGGGAAGCATTCACATCGATGACATTGGAAATTTTGGTAAGTCCGTCAACGATCCGACCGATTTCGCTTCCAAAGGCTTTCTCGATATCCTCAAGAGTAATATCTGTATCCTCCACTGTATCGTGCAACAGTGAACAAATAGTAGATCGGATTCCGAGTCCGATTTCTTCTACACAAATCCGAGCTACCGCAAGAGGATGAAGAATATAAGGTTCACCGCTTTTACGGCGCATGGTTTTGTGTGCATCTGCTGCCATTTCAAAAGCAAGGCGGACAAGTTCTTTATCGCCCGGCTTTAATTTGGGTTTCAGTGCACGCAACAGCGACCGGTAGTCACGTAAAATGAGTTTTTTTTCCTGCTCGAGGTTCAGATCGTATTTTGGAACGCCTGCCACAACATCGTCCATAGCTCACGAATTTAATTAAAATTGGGTGGTTTCGCCATTAAAGCGGATTCGATTACTTTTGCACGCCTGCCGGATTTTTGATAATCAGAAGACGAAAAATATCACCGTGTGGGTGCATGCGCATGTGGCGTAATTGGTAGCCGTGCCAGACTTAGGATCTGGTGCCGAAAGGCGTGGGGGTTCGAGTCCCTCCATGCGCACAGAGAATTTTAGATTTTAAATTTGCGATTGTAGATTATTCAAAAGATGTAGAATTATTAAACGGAACAATTTTCTTTCCTGATTGTTGCCTCCGAAATCTGAAATCTGAAATCTGAAATCTGAAATCTGAATTTTTTTAAATTACTTAACAAAGATCCAGCGGGTCATTTTGCATTCAGACAAATTCAATCTAGCCACCTTTCCCGCTTACTTCTTCCGGCCCCTTTAGAGAAGTTGCTTTTGGTTAGTTTGAATCTTCATAACGGAAAGATTGAATGCGCTGTTCTATTCCCATAAAGCACAGAAAATGGATACAACGCAGCCTTTTTAGCTTCTCCTTCTGTAAGAAAGATCAGCACTGATTTCGTTTCCTCAACCAGTTACTAACGGCGTCTGCTGACTGTTTTTCATTACCTTTGCACCCCCAATTATAAATTGAAACTGAAAATAACATGGCAACGATCACAAGGGAAAACATTGGCCTGCTGAATGAAAAAATTGTCGTTAAAGTAGCAAAAGATGATTATATATCTTCTTTTGAAAAAACCTTGAAGAATTATAGCAAAACTGCCAACATACCAGGATTCAGGAAAGGAATGGTGCCTTCCGGAATGATCAAAAAAATGCATGGCCAGGCCGTATTTACAGATGAGGTATTAAGAACCGTTGAAAAAGAACTGAGTAATTACATGGCTAATGAAAAGCTTGAGATTTTTGCACAACCATTACCGTTACCGGAAAATGATGCCCGAAGCATCGATATGAATAATCCGGCAGAATATGCATTTGCTTTTGAAGTAGGTCTCAAACCTCATTTTGACCTTCCTGATTTCAATAAAGAGATAGCAAAGCGTTATAAGGTTATTGCCGATGATGAAATGGTGGAGAAAGAAGTGGAAAGACTTCAAATGCGTCATGGGAAAATGACAGAACCTGAAACAGTTACAGGCGACGATAATGTGCTGAATGTAAGCTTCATTGAAATGGATGATCAGGGAAATGAAAAGGAGGGTGGAATTCGTAAAGACAATTCACTTCTTGTAAAATATTTCACAGAAAGTTTCAGGCAGCAACTGATCGGAAAAAAGAAAGATGATGTTTTAACTGCCACACTCAGTGACATGCTTACCGGAAAAGAAAAAGAATGGGTTCTGCAAGATCTTGGTATTGAGCTTCATGATGCATCCGCCGACAATAAGAATTTTCGTATGCTGATTACGAAAGTAGGGTTGGTTGAAAAAGCAGCACTCGATGATGCTTTTTTCAAAACTTCGTATCCGCAGAGCAATATAGCTGATGAAACTTCCTTCCGATCAGCAGTAAAAGAAGACATTGAAAAATATTGGGAAGGTCAGTCGCGTAATCACCTGCAGCATGAAATTTATCACCTGCTTGTTGAACATACCCATATTGATTTTCCGGAATCTTTTTTAAAAAAATGGATGCAGAATGGTACGGAGGCGCCGAAAAGCCAGCAGGAAGTGGAAGCGGAATATCCTGTATTTGTTAATCAACTGAAATGGACCCTCATCACAGATAAGATCATGCGCGATCAGTCGATAGAAGTTGGTGCGGAGGATATCAAATCATTTGCGCGTAAACAATTGACCGGGTATATGGGTATGAATACTGTAGATACAGAACAACCCTGGATGAATGATTATGTAACAAAAATGATGCAGGACAAAAAATTTGTTGAAGATGCATTTCACCGTATTCAGACCGAAAAAGTTTTTGAATGGGCGGAAAAAAATGTTCCGACGGAAGAAAAGGTTATTTCTGCGGATGAATTTGCATCAATACTGAAAGAACATGAACATCATCATCACTGATGACTGAGTTCAGCAGTTGACCAATGAAACAAGTCCTATGCAAGTCTGTCAGTTTTTTGGCAGTTTAAAACTTTGGACGGAGATTTGGTGTTAGCAACACTTCAATAAGCAAACGCGTCGTTATGAATTATAAGAAGGAATTCGAAAAATATGCAGTAAAGCACCGCGGAATATCAAGCCATACATTAAGTGATTACACCAACCATTTAGTAACAAACCTCACCCCGAATATTATCGAAGAAAGACCCATGAACATTGCGGTGATGGATGTTTACAGCCGGCTTATGATGGACAGGATCATTTTCCTCGGCTATCCGATAAATGATGAAGTAGCCAATATTGTCACAGCACAAATGCTTTTTCTGGAAAGCACTGACCGTACGCGTGATATCCAGATGTATATCAATTCTCCAGGAGGAAGTGTTTATTCCGGATTGGGAGTTTATGATACAATGCAATACATTACTCCGGATGTTTCTACTATTTGTATCGGGATGGCTGCCTCTATGGCAGCTGTTCTACTTACCGCCGGTTCAAAAGGAAAACGAACTGCACTAAAGCACGCACGTGTAATGATGCATCAGCCAAGCGGTGCAATTGGCGGACAGGCAAGCGATATCGATATTACAGTAAATGAAATCAGGAAAGTAAAAAAGAACCTGTACGATGTCATTTCATTTCATACGGGTAAATCCCTGAAACAAGTTGAAAAAGATTGTGACCGCGATTACTGGCTTACTTCCGAAGAAGCAAAAGAATACGGACTCGTTGACGAAGTCCTCCTTACCAATCCACGAAAGGTCAAAAAAGATGGTTAACAATTACAACGTTTATAAAAGTAAATGAACTTATACTATGAACGGACAAATGAAATATTATATCGAGCGTAGAATGGATGATGAAGAAGAACCTGAAAAAGAAGAGAGGGAAGAAAAAACTCCGGTTGAAATGAACATGTTGATAAAAAAACTGGAAAAATATTTTTTCCAGACAAGGACTGTTTATCTCTGGGGTGCAGTAGACGACCGAACTGCAAGAGAAGTGACCACCAAAATGTTACTACTCGATGCGGACAAGCCAGGAGAAGAGATCAAATTTTTTATTAATAGTCCAGGTGGTGTTGTAACAAGCGGAATGGTTATTTACGATACCATGAAAATGCTTCGCAGCCCTGTTAGTACGGTTTGCATGGGACTTGCTGCATCTATGGGTTCTATTCTGCTGAGTGGTGGCATTAAAGGAAAAAGATTCATTTATCCACATGGGGAAGTCATGATCCATCAGCCAAGCCTTGGCGGCCATTTACAGGGAGTGAGTGTTGACCTTGAAATTACAGCTAAGCAAACACGGAAAGTAAAAGAAATAGGAGCACGGATTCTGGCAGAGAATTGTGGTAAAAAGATAGACCAGGTGATGAAAGACTTTGATCGTGACTATTGGATGGATGCAAAAGAAGCTATCGAGTACGGAATTGTAGATAAAGTTGTAGAAAAGCTATAGACAACTGATTTTCCGATCATAACTGCAAAAAAACCGCCTTTCTGCGGTTTTTTTTTGTGTATTAATTAGATTGGATGAACCAGAAAAGTTTGTGACCTTTGCAAAGCCTTGCCTTTTGAATGACTGGCTCAGAAGGTGTGTGTATTAACTATTAAATATGGCAAAAGCAACCTTACATTGTTCATTTTGTGGCCGAAGCAGGGATGAAGTAAAGATTCTGATTGCAGGTCAGGAAGGACATATATGTGAAAATTGTGTCGAACACGCTAGAGAGATTATTGAACAGGAATTGATGATCCGTAGTGATTCCAGTCCGGCCAATACTCAATTCAAATTGAATGTCAAGAAACCAGTGGAAATCAAAAAATTTCTTGACGATTATGTTATCGGGCAGGACGATGCAAAACGCATTCTTGCGGTCGCCGTGTACAATCATTATAAAAGGCTGCAGCAAAAACCGGTAGATAATGACATTGAGATTGAGAAAAGTAATATCATCATGGTTGGTGAAACGGGCACGGGAAAAACGCTCCTCGCAAAAACCATTGCCAAATTATTGAACGTGCCCTTCGCCATCGTTGATGCTACCGTATTCACGGAAGCCGGGTATGTTGGGGAAGATGTGGAGAGCATTCTGACACGCTTATTGCAGGTTTGTAATTATGATGTACCAGCAGCTGAAAAAGGAATAGTATACATAGATGAAATTGATAAGATCGCCCGCAAAGGCGACAACCCCTCGATTACAAGAGATGTTAGTGGTGAAGGTGTACAACAAGGTCTGTTGAAACTCCTGGAAGGAACTGATGTATTGGTTCCACCACAGGGAGGAAGAAAGCACCCTGAACAAAAACTGATTAAAATAAACACACAAAATATTCTCTTCATTTGCGGCGGTGCATTCGATGGAATTGACAAAGTAATTGCAAGAAGGGTCAACACCAATGCCATAGGTTTTAATGCAAACCAGGAATTACAGGAAAGCATGCGAAAAAACCTTCTCCAATATGTGAATGCACGCGACCTTAAAACTTTTGGACTGATACCAGAATTACTGGGCCGGTTGCCTGTAGTAACCCACCTGAATCCACTTGACAAGCCGACTTTACGTTCTATACTCACGGAACCGAAGAATGCATTAATGAAACAGTATAAAAAACTATTTGAGCTCGAAGGAATTCAACTAACAATTGAAGAACCCGTGCTTGATTTTATGGTGGAAAAGGCACTTGAATATAAATTAGGCGCAAGGGGACTCAGGAGCATTTGTGAAAGTATTCTGACAGATGCGATGTTTGAAATGCCTTCGTCTAAGCAAACGGTATTTCATATTAACCTCGATTATGCACAAAAGAAATTTGACAAGAGTAAAATCAGTTTGCTGAAAGTAGCGTAACGTATTTGGCTCTTCAAGTTCCACATGTTTAATGGTTCGCATATGAAAGAACTGGTCGATCGCCTCAAAAACGCCGGATTGTCAGAAGAACAGGCACAAAAAGCCATTGATATTATCAAGAATTTTACTAAGGAAAAATTTCCCATGTTTGCCGGTGCTATAGACGGTTTGTTTCAGGGTGAGGCAGGTAAAAGCGATTTTATGGATTAATTATAACCAGTACTATTTAAAAATAAAACCCGCAACCGCGGGTTTCTTAATAATTTCTATCAGTGCTTATCACGCCCTGAGCACTTCTCTTGAGATCACAAGTTTTTGTATCTCCGAAGTTCCTTCTCCAATCGTGCA
>DATLDA010000391.1:0-21608 GCA_035526135.1 Flavitalea sp. | reverse complement strand
GATCGCCATCATGAAGTTTTGCTGCTGCTGTTGAAGGTTGATCTGTCTTAACACAGCCCTGTAAACAAATACAGCCCCAACGAGGATCAAGGCAAGGAAGGTGGCACCCTCACCAATGTATTGAGTGGTCTCGTTTTTCTTTTCATCCAGGATTTTTTGTTTTTTGATGATATATGCAGGATCTGATGGCAGCAGTTCATTCATCCGGTATGTGGTCATCTGCTGGCTCTGTCTTTCCAATGCGATGTACCACCAGACAAGCGCAACAATGATATACAGTAAAAGAATCCAATAGACGATTGTCGCGAGGACGAGCCGTTTTTTTTTGAATGATTGAATGATCCTGGACGGCATCGGGAATTTTTTTTACTGTTCTCGTTCGACGCGTATTCCGATATTCATCACATATTGCAGCGGATCTTCCCGCATAATGTGCTCGATCCGGAATCTGTATAACCCTGGTTGAAGGTATTGTGCCTCCCTGGTGATCTTGACCCGGTGTTCAAATATATCATCCATTCCCGAACCCAGCCATCCCTTGTCGTCGGTAGCCAGTCGCAGATCAAGTGATTGTTTACGTATTGAATCACCCGGGAATTGCCGGTAAATATTCAGCCAGATATTGTTATACCTGTAGGCATCCATATGACGGATCACCACAAAAAGATTGTATTTAGCTGCGGAGTCTTTTATTTCAAAAGACAATTCGGGTTTGAAAGAACTGCTCCAGGAATGACCTGCTATAGATACATTCTTTTCGTATATACCTACGGAAGTGCAGGAAACTATTGCAGAAAAAAGTAGTAAAAGAAAATACGCGCTGGTAGAAGATGGTTTCAATTCAGAAGGAATTTTTATTCAAGCCTTTTACAGCACATTGAGGATCTGTTCTTTTGCTTTTTCCAGTTCATCTTTCATCATCACCACACATTTCTGAATACTCGAATCATATGCTTTCGCACCGGTAGTATTGATCTCTCTTCCCACTTCCTGTAAAATGAATGAAAGTTTTTTCCCTTTCCCATCTTCCGGTTCATCGAGTATCGTTTTGAAATACTCACAATGATTTTTCAGTCGCACCTGTTCTTCACTGAGGTCTATTTTTTCGATATAATAAATGATCTCCTGTTCCAGCCGGTTCGGGTCATAATTCTCTTTGCCGACATGTTCTTCCAGCACTTTTACAAGTCCTTCCTTAATCTTTCCTCTTCGCAGTGGTTCCAACTTGACGATTGCTTCCTGTTGTGAAAGTATGTTTTTGATGCGCAGTTCAAGATCCTGTTTTAAGGACTTACCTTCTTCGATACGATGATTGTTGAGGTCTTCAATCGCAGCTTCCATGATCTGTTTAAAAGATTGCCATTCACTGTCTGTCAATGTTTCACCTGTGGGTGTGATCACTTCCGGTAGTTTGATCAGGGTGCTGAGGATGTGCGCCGGGTCAAGGTTCAACGCTTTCGACAATTCTGCAATCGGTTTATAATAAGCTTTTGCAAGATCGGTATTGATGCTTACGGGCTTCGCGCTGCCAGTCTCTTTCAGTGAAATAGTGCAATCAATAGATCCTCTGTTCAGGTTTTTTGAAAGGATGGTACGAATGTCAAATTCAAACGGTTTCAGGAAGGCGGGCATTTTCAGATTCAACTCAAATTGTTTGCCATTGAGGGATTTTATATCAATCAGAAATGTTTTATCACCGACTGCCTTTTCTGCTCTTCCAAATCCTGTCATGGATTTCAGCATGAATTAAAAAATTTAGGCAGCAAGTTAACGAAAGAGTGTCGAAAGTGCAGGCCCTCGCATATCATGCGGACATAACGAGTTCGAAGTAACTGCGAGGAAATCCGCTTAACCACGCTTATGTTCAAATAATGCAGCGTACGTTTCTGATTGAGTTAATGTTCGAATGTCTCCGGGTTGTAATCCTTCGATGGAAAGTTTTTCAACGCGGTAGCGGATCAGGCGTAAAGTCGGAAATCCTGTTGCTGCTGTCATTTTTCTTACCTGCCGGTTTTTCCCTTCGTGCAGGATCAACCGGATCCAGGAAGTCGGAATATTTTTTCTGAACCTTACCGGTGGGTCGCGGTCGGGCACAGAAGGCGGTGCTGAGAATAATTGTGCTACACAATTTTTGGTTTTGTAACGTTCACCGTCAATTGTAACCTCCACGCCCTCTTCCAGCTGGTTGATAGCCTGGCTATCTGGAATGCCTTCTACTTCTACCCAATATTCACGTTCATGTCTGTTTGATGGATGTAATAAACGATTGTTGATGCTTTTATCATTCGTAAGCAGCAGCAAACCTTCACTATCATGATCGAGTCGGCCGACTGGATACACATCACGTTGGACATCGGTAAAATCCTTGAGGGTTTTTTTTCCGGCTTCACTCGTGAACTGGGATAGTACCCCGTACGGTTTGTAAAAGAGGAAGTAGTCTGACATAAAAAAAGAAGTGGACTTACATCAAAAAAAGAAAAATCCCCCTGATAAAGATCAAGGGGATTATTATGTGGATGGGTTAGTAAGTACCGGGAAATAAATTTCCCTACACAATATTAAAAATAATTTTTCCTAACTAAAAAAAAAATCGAAAGAATTTTATCAACATTTTCCAATCTGTTGTGGAAAAGGGCACATTCTCGCACTTTATCACTTCAATATCGACCGGTGGGTGATGATTGAGATCCGATGATCGTTATTTACGTTTCATTCTGCCATTGTGAAAATTCGATCCGATCAAGAACGGTAAAGAGAATACAGGTCTTGCTTTTACAGTTACTTTTGTTCAAATAAGAGAGCATGAAATTTCCCTCACCCGTCTCAATAGAATGGATCGCCTCTTTCATTGGTGCTGAATTGGTGGGTGACCCTTCTTTGCATACAACCGGTATCAACGAGATCCACAAGGTTGAGCCGGGTGATCTTGTATTTGTAGATCATCCTAAATATTATGAAAAATGTATTCATTCAGCTGCTACATTTATTATCATCAATAAAAAAACCGATTTCCCTGCGGGAAAAGCATTATTGATACACAGCCAGCCTTTTGAAGCCTATCAGCAAATTGCGCAATATTTCCGCCCATTTGTTCGGGCTACATCATCCATCAGCAAAACATCGAGGACCGGTGAAGGGACATATATCGGTCCAAATGTATTCATTGGACATGAAGTGACGATTGGATCAAATTCAAGGATACAGCCAAATGTTACCATTCTTGATCATTGTGTGATTGGAGATGGAGTGATTATTCAGTCTGGTACAGTAATTGGTTCCGATGCTTTTTATTACAACACGAAAAAAGACCGGTCACTCTGGTATAAAAAAATGGAGAGTTGCGGCCGGGTGATCATCGGTGATCATGTTGAAATCGGAGCAGGATGCACGATCGACAGGGGTGTAACACATGATACAATTATTGGTGAAGGCACTAAACTCGACAACCAGGTTCATATCGGTCATGATACCGTGATCGGAAAAAATTGTCTTATTGCAGCGCAGGTAGGTATTGCAGGTGCAGTGACCATTGGTAATGGCGTCATTTTGTGGGGCCAGGTCGGTATCAACAAAACGCTGACCATTGGGGACAACGCGGTGATCATGGCGCAGAGTGGTGTTCCCGGAGACCTCGAAGGAGGGCAGGCATATTTTGGGTCACCTGTAGTATCCGCAAAGGAGAAAATGCGTGAACTCGTTTGGATCAAACGAATTCCCGAGTTATGGAAAAAGATCATGAATGAGGAAAAAGAATAATCGTCTATTCGTATACATAATCATAAGGCAGCAACTCCGCTAATTTTTTCCATGCCCAGTATCCGGAATTCACTACATCATACTGATCATAGAAATAGCCATTCTCTTCAATTACAAATCCATTGAGAATATCGAGGATGGTTACCTGCGAACGGGAATTTGCAGGGAGATGGAATTCTTCCAAAAATTTTTTATCAGGTAGTACTGGTTTATAACTGATCCTGTATCTGCCTGACCATACCAGTTCAACAGAACTGCTGTCGGCTAAATAGCTGGCGGTATCATAAAGATTTTCGATCGGCACACCCGAAACATCTTTCGGGTTATTATTCATTTTCTCGATAGTATAACCATCTTCAGCTACTGTCTGATCATATAAAGAATGCATGAATTGCAAACGTGATCCCAGATAAGTTCTTGCGCGGTTGATATGCCATTTCGTTCTTGCCTCACGTGTTGAATCGATCTCCTGAAAAAATGGACTTCCCGTATACTGGCTGATGTTTGTATTGTAATCGTAACTAAAAGAATCAAGTTGATACCTGATCTTATAGCCTAATGCCTGATTGAGGATCACGACATCTTCCTTCGCAGTAACTTTTAACCTGTTTCTTTTCTTGGTATAAAAAAATCGGAGTGCTTCAGGATTCTGAATAAAGCATTCTGCTGCATTGGGTGTTGTACCAATAAACTGATCCGTAAAAAATTTGCCATATTTTAGCCAGCCGTCAGCGACTTCGTTCGTAGCAACGATTGCCACTTCTTCCATCGCTTTACTTTGAGCTACCAGTTCAATAAGTAAAGTATCTTTATTAGTTAGGTTGTTACTGATCCGCATTACTCTTTTTTCATATCCGGTATATGATACTACCAGGTCGTACCCACCTGCCGGTAGGCGCATATAAAAATTTCCGTCATTATTAGAAATGGTACCATAAGTTGTATTCTGACAATACACAGAAGCATTATTGAGCGGTTGCCTGGATGACGAATCCACCACTTTTCCCAATACCGGGAATGTTGTCTTTTCCTGTGCTGATAACGAGGTTACCGCAGCGAGGATCAGTATGAGAAAAAGGCTTTTTTTCATGGATAATATTGTGCTTATATAACGTTTACAAAGGGTTGAAAGTATGGAGCAAATAGTTCACCAGAAAGTAGACGTTATTGTGTCAGGTACCGTTTGCAGGCCTTTTCAATGGTTTGTGAAATCGGTGTAAAAGTGAACCCGTCGAGTGCTGATAGAATCTTCTGGTTATCAAAGAGGGTACGTGATTGCGCTACCCGTGCGCTTTCTTTCGTTAGTACGGGGGCTTCCCCTGTAAACCAGGATTTTAACAGTGCAATTCTCCACGCAAGGGAACCCAACGTTCTCCCGGCATACATACCAGGTGCTTTTTTCCCAAATCCGTTTGCTATTTTGTTAAAAATTTCCCTGAACGAAATATTTTCGGCATTAACGATAAATCGCTCCGCCTGAAAGTGGCTTTCCATTAACAATACCGTCGCTTTGGCAACATCTTCCACATCAACAAAACCATTTACCCCTTTTGTATACCAGGGCATTTCATTAAAAACTGTTTTAAATATTCCATTACTCGAATGATTCCAATCACCATATCCCAGCACTGTACTCGGGTTGATAATAACCGCATTTAAACCTTCTCCTATACCTCTCCAGACTTCAAGTTCCGCCTGATATTTACTGATCGCATATTGCGTATGAGTTTTGTTCATCTCCCATTTCCTCTTTTCATTCACAGTGGATCCATCGGAAGTTCTACCAATAGCGGCAACAGAACTGATATAAACAAACCGGTTGATTTTTTTCTCGAGCGCCGCGTTGACAACGTTCGCAGTTCCTTCCCTGTTCACATGATACAATTGCTGATGATCTTGTGACGAAAATGAAACTTTTGCCGCCGCATGAATTACACAATCCATACCGGACATCACTTCTTCCAGTGATACCGGATCAAGAATGTCACTATTCACCCATTCAACTTTTGAATTGATCTCCGCATCGATATAGAAAGGATAATTGCCGGTGCGATGAAGTGCGCGGACAAAATAATTTTTCCGTATAAGTTCCTGCATGATATAGGCCCCGATAAACCCTGTTGCGCCTGTAACAAGTACTCTTTTCATGAGCATAAATAGTTAGGCAGACAGAGTATTCATCTGGCAGGCACTCCTAAATCTTTTATTCGTTGTCATATTCATAATATCCTTTACCTGTTTTCTTTCCCAGTTCGCCCTGTTGCACTTTTTTTTGTTGAATGATCGAGGGCTTCAATCGTTGCGGCTCCTCTAATGCTTTATAAACAGAGCAACTCACCGAATAATTGATGTCATTGCCGATTAAATCCATAAGCCGGAAGGGTCCCATCCGGAATCCGGTGGCTTCCATAATCGCATCGATCGTTTCGATATCCGCGATACCCGTCTCGAGGAGCCGCAATGCTTCCAGGTAATATGGACGTGCAACATGATTGACAATAAAGCCCGGGGCATCGCGACACAATACGGGTGTTTTACTCATTTTACGCACCACCTCCCTTAATTCGTTTACCGTGTTTGCGGAAGTGTGCGGGGTCTGTACAATTTCCACCAGTTTCATGAGTGTTGCGGGATTAAAAAAATGCATACCGGCAAATCGTTCAGGCCGCGGAATCGTTTCAGCGAGCTTTGAAACTGACAGTGAAGAGGTATTGGTAGCCAGGATCGCATCGGGTGCATTCAAACCGGCAAGCGTGGTAAATAATTTTTCTTTTGCATCAGCCTGTTCAATGATCGCTTCGATGACAAGATCCGCACGGCAATCATGAACCGAAGTCGTATACTCCAAATTCTTTATCATCTGTTCATGCTGGTGACTGTTTATTTTATTTTTTGATTCCAACATCTTCAGTTGTTGTTCGATCGATGTTCTGGCGTTGGCCAATGCGTTTGCATCCGCATCGAAAAGGATGGTTGAATAATCCGATTGCGAACAGGCCAATGCAATTCCCCGGCCCATCGTACCTGCGCCGCAAACTGAAATTTTTTGGATCATTGTGGAAAATTAACAGACGATGATCTTCTTACGTTGCGGCAATGAATTGTCGCAGGAACCGGACATCATTTTCACTGAACAGACGGATATCATTGATCCCATATTTCAGCATCGCCGGTCTTTCTATTCCCATGCCGAAAGCAAAACCAGAATATTTTTCCGGATCGATCTTACAATTTTCTAACACTTTAGGATGTACCATGCCGCAACCGAGGATCTCAACCCAGCCGGTATGTTTACAAACGTTACAACCTGCCCCATGGCAAAGTTGGCAACTGATATCCATTTCTGCACTGGGTTCAGTAAATGGAAAATAACTCGGACGAAAACGTATCCGTATATCCTGTCCATACATCTCCCGAACAAAAAAATACAAGGTTTGCTTCAGGTCGGCGAATGAAACATTTTCATCAATGTACAAGCCCTCTACCTGGTGAAAAAAGCAATGAGAGCGTGCGCTGATCGTTTCATTTCTGTACACCCGACCCGGACAAATAATACGGATCGGCAGTTTACCTTTTTCCATTTCCCGGATCTGAACATTGCTCGTGTGGGTTCGTAAAAGCCAGTCAGGATTCTGATTGATATAAAAAGTATCCTGCATATCGCGTGCAGGATGATGTTCCGGCAAATTCAAAGCGGTGAAGTTATGCCAGTCATCTTCAATCTCCGGACCTTCTGCAACAATGAATCCAAGTCTTTCAAATATGCGAATGACCTGATTTTTCATTAAGCTGATTGGATGTCTGCTGCCTAAAGGCAACGGATCTCCGGGAAGCGTCTCATCGATTTTTTCAACGGCTTCATTACCATCCTTACCGATCAATTCCTTCCATTGCTCATATTTATTTTCGGCGAGTTGCTTGAATTCATTCAATACCTGACCAAAATCTTTTTTCTTTTCTGCCGGTACATTTTTCATTTCGGTAAATAACTGCTTCAATATTCCTTTTGTACCCAGAAAGCGGATCCTGTATGCCTCCAGTGATGAAGCACCATTCACAGGTGTTTGCTCAATTTCCTGTTTATATTGTTGTATCTGATGAAGCAGTTGATCCATGATACAAAGATAAGGATTGAAGGAAGTTCACATGAAGGGGTAGATGAAAAGTGGCATATCCATAATTTTCCGGTTGATCCATTAACTTGCAACTATGCCATCTCAATTTAATCTTGATATTTTTCTCGAGCCTGTACCCTTTGCCGCTTTATCCGAAGAAGAAGGTTACCTCGAAAATCAATTCGGCAAATCGATTGCGATTTATGAGGATACATTTCCTGACCTTGACGAAATTGACATTGTGCTTGTGGGTTGCGGTGAACAACGCGGTATGCTCATGAACAGAGGCCAGACACACCAGTCGCCGAATACTGTCCGGAAGAAATTATATGCACTTCACTATTGGCACCCGGATACCCGCATTGCTGACATCGGAAATATTGTATTTGGCGCAACGCTTACTGACACATATGCGGCATTGCGTACCGTCATACAGGAAATAACAGCTGCGGGAAAAACGATCGTTATACTCGGAGGATCGCATGATCTTACGCTTGCGCAATACCAGGCTGTCTCGGCCGCGAAAACAGTTGTTGAGGCAACGGGAGTGGACGCAATGCTTGACCTGAATTTTGCGTCTTCAAAAAAATCCGAACAGTTTCTGCTTGAAATGCTGACCAGTGAACCCAATTTTATTCGCCACTATAACCACATTGGCTTTCAAAGCTATTTTGTAGATCCCAATATGCTGGAAACGATGGACAAGCTTCGGTTTGATTGTTACCGGCTTGGGCATGTGAAAGAAAATATTGAAGAGATGGAACCCGTGATCAGAAATTCATCACTTTTCACATTCGATATTAATTCAATCGCTCATGCTTACGCGCCTGCGAATGAACTATCACCAAATGGATTCACCGGTGATGAGGCTTGCGCACTGGCAAGATATGCCGGGCTCAGCAGACACGTCAACTCGATCGGCATTTACGGATTTGATGCAACGAAAGACAAGGATGGCCTCACAGCAATGCAAATTGCGCAAATGTTGTGGTATATCGTTGATGGTAAAAGCAGGTCAAAGCGCGAATCTGCTTTTGAAGACAAAGATGCTTTCAATGAATTTCATACAGCCTTCGCAGAAGTAGAAACAACTTTTCTTCAAAGTAAAAGAACCGGTCGCTGGTGGATGCAATTGCCCGATAACAAATTCATTGCCTGTTCTTACAAAGATTATGTACTTGCCAGCAGCAATGAAATTCCCGAGCGCTGGTTGAGGGCACAGGAACGGAGTTGATTCTAATAATGATCCATGATCAGAGTTGTCTTTTCAGTTTCTCTTTTTTTTCTTCTGATTGCGTGTTCAACCGTACGAGTAGGACAAACACAGAATCCAACCTGGATCCATGATTCCACTCTTCTGAATGCGCATATTGGTATTCATATTTATGACCTGGGCGCAGCAAGAACGGTTTACGATTATCAGGGAGATAAATATTTCGTTCCTGCCTCCAATATAAAAATCCTCAGTTGTTACGCCGCTATGAAATACCTCGGCGATTCAATTTCTTCCATTGAATTTGCTGAAAACGATACAGCGTTGTTTATTCGGCCGTTGGGTGATCCGACAGTTTTACATCAGGATTTCCTATGGCAGCCAGCCATAAAATTGATGCAGCAATCATCAAAAAATATTTATCTGATAGCCCGCAACTGGAACACGAAATCTTTTGGTGCAGGATGGTCCTGGGACGATTTCAATGAGTCCTACAGCGCGGAGAGGAACCCATTTCCAGTATATGGGAATGTTATTAAATGGATTCAGAAACGTACAGGAGAAACTCCCAAAGAAGATAATGTGATGGATGAGTCCGTCGCGATCTATTCTTTACCGGAGGTCAACTGGAAGGTCCGGTTCAGCACCGACACCGGCAGCAGGAATTTTTTTGTGTTGCGGGAAAAAAATGAAAACATTTTTACGATCACACAGAGTCTCCAAAAAAAGGGAGAACAGGATGTGCCATTCATCACGAATGGATTGCAGTCTGCTGCGGTCTTGCTAACAGACACAGTTGGAAAAAAGATCCACATCACTGATAAGCCTGTGCCTTCAAACCTTGCCTTTACAATAGTGCACTCCCAACCACTTGATAGTATACTGCGGCCGATGATGTTTCGCAGCGATAATTTTTTTGCCGAGCAGATCTTATTGATGGTATCGCAAAAATTATTTGGTGTGATGGATGATTCAAAGGTGATTGCGCATATTGAAAGGAATGAGTTTGCACGACTGCCTCAACCTCCTGCATGGGCTGATGGTAGCGGGCTAAGCAGATATAACCTTGTAAGTCCTCGTGATTTTACTACGGTGCTTGGAAAAATGGAGGAAGAATTCGGTATGCAGCGGCTAATGAACTTATTTCCAACCGGCGGAATCGGAACACTGGAAGATTATTATAAACAGGATAGCGGTTACATTTTTGCTAAAACCGGCACCTTAACAGGTGTTCTTGCTTTGAGTGGGTTCATGATAACATCAAAGGGAAAAGAATTTGTATTCTCTATTCTGATCAATAACCATCGAGGTGATGCAGCGCAGATCCGCACAAGTGTCGAGCGGTTTTTGCATGAGGTAAGGAGGAAAAACTGAAGGTTTTGGTTCTGAGTTTTTAGTTGCTGGTTGCTTGTTGCTTATTAAATCTGAAATCGCAAATGCAGATCCTTCGCTTCGCTCAGGACAGGTCTAAAATCGTACACCGTACACCGTACATCGTACATCGTACATACATCTCACACTCTCCTGAACATCTGTTCGAGATATTCTTTTCTGAATTCCAGATAGGTCGGTTTGCCTGATGCAGTGACATTCGGTTGATCACATTCAAACAGATCTGTAACCAGTCCCTTCATTTCTTTGTGTGCGAGTCGTGTACCCGGGCGGAGTGCATGTTGAGCGGCCATCAGACGCACGAGTTTTTCTCTTCGCGAAAATTTCAGATCGGCGGTAAAATGTTTGAACTGTTCGAGCAGGTTTTCGATCGCTGTTTTTTCGTTCCCCTGTTCAATGTCAGCAGGTGTGCCCTGTATTACAAAGGCATCTTTTCCAAAAGGCTCTATCTGGTAGCCGAGAGATTGCAGGTCGGGTAAAAGATCGTTCAGCAATGCTTTATCCTGTGGAGAAAGATCTATCGTGACGGGAAAGAGATTTCGTTGGGCGGCAACCGGTTTGCCCGTTGCGGCAGCAGAATATCGTTCGTACAGCACGCGTTCGTGTGCATATTGCTGATCGATCACAATGAATCCGCGGTTGGTCGTAGCCAGAATAAAATTATTCTGGACCTGCATGAGCAATGCGTTTTCTTCAACCAACAGATTTGTTGCCGTGTGTAGACTGAGCGGTTGATCGGTGAATACGGAAGAAGTTCCGCGATGAGATGACTCCTGAAAAGAAGATTTCCAGTCTTGTAATTCACTGCGTGAAGATTCAATAAAATGTGCCTGATGTTTCTGTGAAAAAGATTGATAGATGGAGGAAGCCGACGCTGTTGCCCTGGTCACATCAGTACTCGGTTTACTTACGGCATCCAGCTGCTGTATCCCGGGGTCAAGCTCAAAATCAAGGGTAGGCGTGATGCTGAATTGTGCAAGAGCATGTTTCACGGCTGCCTGTACAAAAGCATATACAATTTTTTCGTCCTCGAACTTTATTTCCTGTTTTGTCGGATGCACATTCACATCCACGACGGATGGATCCAGATCGATGAACAATACATATAATGGAAAACTATCAGCGGGAATCATTTCCTGGTACGACGTCATGATGGCGTGGTTCAGATAAGGACTTCTGATATACCGGTTGTTGACGAAAAGATATTGATCACCGCGGGTTTTCTTGGCGGTTTCCGGCTTGCCGACAAAACCATATATATTCAAATAATCAGTTTGTTCCTGAACATGCACCAGTTTTGCATTGTACTGATTGCCGAGTATTTGAACAATTCGCTGTTTCAACGATCCCCGTTCAAGATGAAAGATCTGCTGACCGTTGCTCGTTACAGTAAAAAGCACATCAGGAAAAGACAAGGCTACGCGTATGAATTCATCCATGATATGCCGCAATTCAGCGGCATTGCTTTTAAGAAAATTTCTTCGTGCCGGAACATTGAAAAAAAGATTCTTCATGCAGATGCTTGTTCCCGTCTGCCAGGCAACCGGTTCCTGTTTTGTTACTGCACTGTTTTCAATTTCGATGTAGGTTCCTGATTCATCTCCTGTTCGCCGGGTTTTTAATATTACCTGTGAAACAGCTGCAATGGAAGCAAGGGCCTCACCTCGGAAGCCCATGGTTCGAATGTGAAAAAGATCTTCGATCTGCCTGATCTTGGAAGTCGCATGCCGTTCAAATGACATGCGTGCATCAGTTTCACTCATCCCCTTACCATTATCAATTACCTGGATCATTGATTTGCCGGCATCATTTACAAGCAGATGTATTTCCGTTGCTCCGGCATCTACTGCATTTTCCAACAATTCCTTTACCGCGCTGGCAGGTCTTTGAATCACTTCTCCAGCAGCAATCTGGTTTGCAATATTATCGGGTAACAATTGAATGATATCACTCACACTATATCTGTTTAGAACCGTCAAATGTACAATTCTCCTCTCGGGGAAAGTGTGTTTACGATAATCAAAAATCACATTCTTCTATCGATGTGCACATATTTTCACTTATATGGCAAAGATTTTGTTGAACTTGAGTACTAATTCACGCTTCCGCTGCGTCTCCTCAATGATATGCGTCCCCTTATATTTTTCATATTCCTGATTTTTCTTTATTCCTGTAGCCGAAATGAACCTTTTGTTTCGCGGGAATCAGACTTTGTCAAACATACGATCAATAAGGGAGCACATTACTCTGACAGATCTGCGACGGTAGCTTTCGAAGATTCCATGATGTCGTACACTGTACGGTTCGACAGCAGTGCAATATATCAAACAGTCGATCCGTCAAATCAGGGAGATGTCAATAAAGTTTTTGGTTTCTCTGAAGAAAAAGGCCATCACGAAAACAGTGCACGGTTTGGCTGGAACTGGAATAACAACCGGTTGGAAATATATGCCTATACTTATATAGAAGGCGAGCGTTCGATCGAATGGCTCACAACTATTGATATAGGCCGGCAGTATCTGTGCACGATTTCCGTTAAACAAAGCCATTATCTTTTCACCATTGATGGCCGGCAATGGAGAGTGTCCCGTTCATCAACAATGCCGGTTGCCTCAGGATATCATTTGTATCCGTATTTCGGGGGAGATGAAACAGCTCCGCATGAGGTTCATATTTTTCTTCGTGCTGAATAATTCATGCCTGCCCGGAAATGTGAAGATGCATCCGTTTCTGCTGTTTCTCATTAACTTGCTATCAAGTTTGTAATCAAAAAGTAGTAATGAACCGGAGTGGAATAATCGCTGCCTTCCTCATGTTTTCTTTAATTGGCAACGCACAAAAAGGCAATCCTGCTGCCGACAGGTGGGTCGATAGTGTTTTCAAAACCCTTTCAAAAAATCAGAAAATTGCGCAACTGATGGTAGTGCGGCTTTCTTCTATTGATGGCGCCACCAGGAAAATAACTTTCTATGATCGTGAAGTTGCAGACGTTATACGCAAATATAATATTGGAGGCGTTTGTCTTTTTCAGGGTGGTCCTTTGAAACAGGCAGCGTTGGTAAATTCATTGCAGCGATTAGCGAAAACACCGTTGCTGATTGCAATCGATGGTGAAACGGGTGTGGGAATGCGCCTGGACAGTGTGATGGCATTACCCCGGCAGATGATGATGGGAGCTGTGGAGGATCCCCTACTGATCTATCAGTATGGAAAACTGGTAGGCGAACAATGCAAGCGGATGGGAATTCACGTGAATTATGCGCCGGTTGTCGATATCAATAACAACCCAAACAATCCTGTTATCAATGACAGATCGTTCGGAGAAAACAAATACAGGGTGGCGGCTCATGCTATTCAATACATGAAAGGGATGCAGGATGTTGGAGTGATGGCTTGTGCCAAACATTTCCCCGGTCATGGAGATGTTGATGTGGATTCGCATTACGATTTGCCCGTGATCAATAAATCCAAAGAGCAACTTGATTCGCTGGAACTGTACCCATTCCGTGAAATTTTCAAGGCAGGAATCGGAAGCGTGATGATAGCGCATTTGTCGATTCCGGCCATTGATAAAACAGCAAACACCCCCACCTCCCTTTCAAAAAATAATGTAACGGCTTTGTTGCGAAATGAGTTGGGTTATCAGGGTTTAACATTTACTGATGCGTTGGAAATGAAAGGCGTCACAAAATATTTTCCCGACGGTGATGCTTCTGTTCAGTCATTGATTGCCGGAAATGATATGCTTTGTCTTCCCGGCGATATATCCAACAGTATAAAAAAAATAAATACGGCGATCCGTAAGAACAAATTAAAGTGGCAGGAAATCGACGCCCATGTAAAAAAGGTGTTGTACGCGAAATTTCAGTTGGGTCTTGCATCCTTGAAACCGGTTGAATTGCGACATCTTACAGAAGATCTAAATTATAAAGTGGCGGAGATGCGCCAGAATATTGCGGAGAAGGCCATTACACTACTGCGAAACGATGAACCTTCCCTGTTGCCGCTTTCTAAAGGAAAAAAAATTGCCTATGTAGGTTTTGGCAGTACAAAGGACAATGCATTTGCCAGGAGCTTGCGGAATGAGTATGACGCACACGTTTATTATTTCGATTACCGGATGAACGAAGCAAAGGCAAACGCTATTCTGGCGCTGCTGAAAGACAGATATGATATCGTAGTGATTGGTCTGCATGCTTACAGTCGTTTTCCTGCGAATAATTTCAATGTAAGTAGTACGGCCATTACCCTGATTCATCAATTGCAGCAGGATCATAAAACAGTAACCCTGGCCTTTGGGAATCCGTATATAATTAAAAATCTGTGCGACAGCCGGGTGTTGATTGCCTGTTACGAAGATGATGAGATAACACAAATGACCGCTGCTGATTTGATGAAGGGAAGGTTTATTGCAAAAGGTAAATTGCCCGTTACAGTTTGTCCTGCTTTTCCTTTTGGTGCCGGCATTGTGGCAGAACGATTATTGCCCGTCGTAGAATCGACCGAACTCGGATTCAATTCACAGAAACTGGAAGCAATCGATTCGATCGTCGAAGATGCGATTCAAAAAAGAGCAATTCCCGGGGCGGTGGTGATGATTGTAAAAGATGGAAAAATCGGATATGAACGTGCTTTCGGGTATTTGACGTATGATAGTCTGGAGCCGGTCTATACCGAAACGATGTACGACCTGGCTTCTGTTACTAAGATCATGGCTACCACAATGGCGGTGATGAAATTGTATGATGAAGGCCGGCTTGACCTTAGAAAAACACTTGGAGATTATCTGCCCTGGGTGAGAGGGTCGAACAAAGAAAAGATATTGATCTCCGATTTGTTGATCCATGAGGCCGGATTGAAAGCATGGATTCCCTTTTATCGCGAAACGGTTGATACCTTGTATTCGAATACACCCAGCGGCGGCATTTATTCCCCGATTACAGATTCCCTGTATTCAATTCGTGTAGCAGAAAACGTTTATATGCGAAGAGACTGGAGGGATACGATGTACCGGAGAATACTCGAAAGCGAACTCGGACCGCGTGGAACATATGTTTATAGCGATAACGATTTTATTTTTCTTGGAAAAGTTGTAGAAGCATTGTCCGGAATGACCCTTGATGAATATGTAAAGAAAACTTTTTATGATAAGCTTGAATTAAAAAATACAACGTTCCTGCCACGGGCACATTTTCCTTTATCTTTTATTGCTCCTACAGAAAGGGAAGCAGGATTCAGGCAGCAATTACTGCACGGGGATGTGCACGATCCGGGTGCAGCCATGTTTGGCGGCGTTTCGGGACATGCGGGTCTCTTCAGCAATGCTTATGAAATGGCTGTGTTATCGCAGGTATTTCTGAATGGAGGTAAAATGAACGGAACCGTTTTTTTCAAAAAAGAAACCATCGATCTTTTTACTGCATATCACAGCGAGAACAGCAGAAGAGGCCTTGGCTTTGATAAGCCTGAAAAAGACAATGCAACCCGTGAAGAGCCCTATCCGGCATTATCCGCTTCACCACTTACATTTGGTCACACCGGATTTACAGGAACGTGTGTTTGGATGGATCCCCAGAATGATCTGGTTTTTATTTTTCTTTCTAACCGCGTAAATAATAATGGAGATGCCAATCGTTTCCTCCGCATGAACGTACGGCCAAAAATTCATGAAGTAATTTATCAGGCGCTGCGGAATTAAAAATTAAAAATTAAAATGAAAAATGGGTCGCGTAAAATCGACCCTAAATCTGAAATCTAAAATCTAAAATCGTCCATGGGTCGTAAAGAAGAAGTATTGCAGGATGTGGTAATCAAATTTGCCGGAGATTCCGGTGATGGAATGCAGTTAACGGGTACTCAGTTTACCAATAATACCGCACTGTTGGGAATAGATTTGGCAACGTTTCCGGATTTTCCTGCGGAGATCAGGGCGCCACAGGGAACATTGCCCGGAGTAAGCGGATACCAGTTGCGTTTTTCTTCAGACAGGGTGTTTACGCCTGGCGATGAATGTGATGTGCTTGTCGCTATGAATGCAGCTGCATTGAAAACCAACCTTCGTGAACTGAAAAAGGGCGGAAGGATCATCGCGAATGTGGATGGTTTTGATTCAAAAAATTTACGGCTCGCAAATTACCCCGAAGGCATTAACCCGTTGGACGACGGAAGCCTGGGAAATTATGAAGTGATCAGGTTGGATGTTACCAAGATGACTCGTGAAGCATTGAAAGACATCACACTCGGTACAAAAGAAAAAGACCGGGCCAAAAATATGTTTGTGCTTGGTTTTCTCTACTGGATGTATAACCGTGACATGATGAACACCGTACGGTTCCTTCAGGAAAAATTCGGGAAAAAACCCGAGATCTTCGAGAGCAATATACGAGCCATGCAGGCAGGATATAATTTCGGAGACACGACTGAAACATTTACCACCCGCTATAAAGTTGAAAAAGCAAAAATGGAATCCGGGGTGTACCGGTCCATCATGGGTAATCAGGCGGTTGCTTACGGACTGATCGCTGCTTCGCAAAAAAGCGGACTTTCGATTTTCCTAGGTTCTTATCCTATTACGCCCGCCTCCGACATCTTGCATGAACTCAGTCGACACAAATCTTTTGGTGTACGTACTTTCCAGGCGGAAGATGAGATTGCCGCTATTACTTCGGCTATTGGTGCCAGTTATGGAGGATCGCTGGGGGTTACAACGACGTCAGGACCCGGAATGGCTTTGAAAGCTGAGGCAATGGGACTTGCTGTGATGCTCGAGATACCGTTGCTGATCTGCAACATCCAGCGCGGAGGCCCTTCCACCGGCTTGCCAACAAAAACAGAGCAAAGTGATTTACTGCAGGCATATTACGGCAGGAACGGCGAATGCCCGATGCCGATCGTATCGGCATCAACGCCGAGTGATTGTTTTGGTGCAGTGTATGAAGCCGTTCGCATTGCCGTCCAGCATATGACACCCGTAATTTTTCTCAGCGACGGATACATTGCCAATGGTGCGGAACCCTGGAAGTTTCCTTCAGCAGCTGACCTGCCTGCTATCACAATGCGTTTCAAAACTGGATTGGATCATGCTGAAGAAAGCTTTCAACCTTATCTGCGCGATGAAAAAGGAGTCAGACCATGGGCAATTCCCGGAACAGCAGGACTTGAACACAGGATCGGCGGACTGGAAAAACAAAACATTACCGGCAACGTGAGTTATGATCCGGAAAATCATCAACTGATGGTACGACTCCGGGAAGAGAAAATAGAAAAAATTGCAGATTATATACCCGAACAAAGAATTGATAACGGGCCTCCGAAAGGAAAACTGCTGGTACTTGGATGGGGATCAACCTATGGCGCTATCAAGAGTGCCGTAACAGAATTAATTTCACTGGGACATTCGGTAAGTCATGCACACCTGCGGTACCTGCGGCCGTTCCCGCGAAACCTGGGCCAGATTCTCTCTTCTTTCGAAACAGTAGTGATTCCGGAAATCAACAATGGCCAGCTCGTAAAGATCATCCGCGATAAATATTTTGTTGATGCGAAGAAATTCAACAAGATTATGGGTGTGCCAATTACGAAGACTGAATTAGTTGCAGAATTAAAGAAATATCTAAGCGACGGTCAACAGCTGTAAGGGTTACCCGCAACCAGCAACTAGCAACCCTTCTCACGATTGCTTTTCTGCCAGCAGGAAGGCCAGCGCAAAACCAATGATGGCAACGATCAGGCCGAACATAAAGATATTATAGGAATACCTGATGAGTTTATACTTACGCGCCAGTACTACGCCAAGGAAATAGATGTCTTTGATCATACTGCCATATAAATACTCTTTGTCCTGCATCAGTTGTTTCATGGCCCAGTCGTATTCCGGAAGTTCCATTTTATAAAAATTGCCAAAGAATAAAAGATTCACTTCACGGTTCTGAATATCTTCTTTTGAAAACGTTCCGCGCGTAATATTCGGACGGGTAGCGAGAATTGCAAAAATGACAGCACCCAGACATGGAACAACAAGAAGGATAGTTGGGATAATGTATTCCGGATAGAACTGTAGCTTTCCCAGCAATACCGATACCATGATTGAGATCACGATGGTATTTACAGAGATCATAATGTTTGCTTTGCTATCCGCCATCTGGCTTAGGTTCACGTGATTTTCGGACATGATGCGGAACATCGCCACAACACTTCTGTCAGTACGGTTTTGTTTATCTTTCTCAAGCTTTTCTTTTTCTTTTTTTTCTTTATCGTTTTTGTCTTTGTCTTTGTCCTTATCTTTTTTGTCTTTATCGTCTTTTTCTTTCTTTTCCATCTCTCCGGTCGGTTGTGTAGCGGGCACCGCGTGTAACGGATCAACTTTCTCCGGATTGAGATTGATAACATTGGAAGGTGCCGCGACTGACTCTTCAACTAATTGCTTTTCTTTTTTACCCAATTTGTCGAGTAACTTTTCTAAATTTTTCTTTTTCACCGGTTCAAGTTTTTGTTTGGCATAATCTGTAAAATATCGCTGACGTTGAAGAAATTCGACATTGATTTGTCGCCATTCTTTCTTGCCGACTTCTGTATCCTGAAGTTCATTGATTTCCTGACGGAGCAATTTGTTCTTTTCCTCAAATTCGTTCGATCCAAGATGAGCGAGATCAGCGTCACAAATAATTTGCTCAATCAGGTTGGTAGGCGTTTGGGGCATTTTTGTCGCCATAATGCAGCCATTCACCATATCAATAATATGTTGTTCCGATTTTCTGTCGTTTAAAAAAGCCGTGGCAAGCTTTTGGCTGTATTCTTCATGCTTATTCGGAGTACCGGATGAATAACCAATGTCGTGCATCCAGGCTGCTATTAGTAACGCCAATTGTTCATCTTCGCTTGGCGTATAATGCGTCATGAACTCCTGGCACGCTTTTACAACGTCACGTGTATGATTGATATCGTGAAAAAGAAATGCAGGACTTACCCTTGTTGCAAAAATATTTTTAACAAATTGCTGAACTTCTTGTAACAATTTCTGGTTGGCGGGTGTCATGCTTTGTAACTTGGGGTACTAAAATTACGCATTAAACGATGTTTTTCTGAACGTATTCAAATTTCTATGCCACCGATGAGGTCATTATCAGTTGTTGTTTCGTATCTGATGGTACTTGCCCTGCCCGCAATTGTCGGTTGTACGGCTACGTCAGGAAGGTCCTTTTTACCTCCAGTGCCCGGTTATAATGAAAAGCAAAAGCAATTGATGGTATTTGATGGTGAGTTACTTGAGATATCCGGGATGTATTTTCTGCCAGATGGCCGGATTGCTATGAACAACGATGAGGAAGGTAAAATTTTTCTTGTCAACATGCAAACGGGTGCCTTCGAAAGCATTGAATTTGAAGGCAAAGGTGATTTTGAAGACCTCGTACTATTTGGCGATTCTTATTATATTTTAGAAAGCAATGGAAAAATTTATAAAGTAGGTGCTCAGCCTCCGCACACCAAAAGCCATGTAAAGTTTGAAGGAGGTAAAAAAATTGAATTCGAATCCATGTATGTTGATGCAGCCGCGAAAAAACTGGTGATCATCACAAAAGATCATCGAAATTCCGGAAAAGAAATTCTGGCTTACAGCTACGATCCGGCCACAAATACTTTTTCTACAGAACCTTATTACCGGATTTCAATGGCCACGATATTTTCCAGGATTCAGGATAATGCCATTACCTGTAAACCATCCGCCGCGGCCGTTCACCCGATTGAACATAAATTATACATAGTTGCCTCCATTGGAAAGGCATTATTGAAATGTTCAATGCAAGGGAAAGTGGAGCAGGTTTATCAACTGAATCCCACACAATTTCCGCAGCCTGAAGGCATAACTTTTGCACCAAACGGCGATATGTACATCTCTAATGAAGGGGTTCAGGGCAAAGCAACCGTCCTGAAATTTCCATATGTACATCGTTGAAAAATTCAACCGGATCAGTGATCCGGTTAAAACCATTGCTACTATGTTCCTAAGAATCCCTTTCCTGCTGTTTGCTTTATTCTTTTTTTCTTTTCCATTATTTGCACAGCGGGATTCTGTAGCAGAAAGAATCATTCTGGTCGGGGATGCAGGTAAGTTCGATATGAACAATAAGAATCCCGAACTGGATCTGATTCGAAAAATGTACGATCTGAATAAGGAACATACCACCATTTTATTCCTTGGGGACAATATTTATCCGCAGGGCCTGCCCTCTGCCTACGCAAATAATTACCTGGAAAAGAAAGCGATCCTGGATAGCCAGATCAATGTGGTATCAGGCACAAAAGCGAAGGCCTACTTTATGGCAGGTAACCATGATTGGATGCAAGGCGCACCTTCCGGATGGCAACAGGTAATTAACCAATACCGTTATATCACGGGACTACAACGGGACAATGTGATGTATGTGCCTTCCTCCGTATGTCCGGGACCAGAAGAAATTTCACTTTCCGACCGAATGACCCTTGTGGTGATCGACAGCCAATGGTGGTTGCATGCATACGATAAACCGGGAGCCACGTCCGGATGCGAATTTCAAACGAAAGATCAACTACTGGCGGCTTTAAAAGATATCGTGTTCAGGAATATGAACAAGGTCTTGATTTTTGCCGCGCACCACCCCTTTGTTACCTATGGCAGGCACGGCGGCTATTTTACAATAAAGCAACACATTTTTCCTTTTACCGAAATAAATCCAAAATTATATATCCCGCTTCCGATCATTGGATCAATATATCCGATATCAAGAGGAGTTTTTGGAAACATACAAGACACCCGTCACCCGACTTATAAAAATTTCAGTTCTGCCGTTGACAGTATCCTGCGTATGCATCCATATTGTTTGCGCGTAGCGGGTCATGAGCATACACTGCAGATGATCGAATTACAGAACCAGGTTTACATCGTGAGCGGCGCGGGATCCAAAATGTCTTCTATTGCACCGAAAAAACCCGGTTTGTTATACGCTTCCGACAAAACAGGTTTCGCAGTGATTGAACGGAATTATAACGGTAATGTATACGTGCGTTTCTTCTCTTCCATGAATGATACGGCTCAAAACCCGATCTATGCAAAGATGCTCCCTTCGATAGATACAACTGCTGTGAAAGTGAAGCCG
>DATLDA010000390.1:0-4846 GCA_035526135.1 Flavitalea sp. | reverse complement strand
ATACCGGCACTCGGGGACAAACTGAATTGATGCGTCAGTTTTATGCGCAGGTGGATAAGAAAGGATTTGTTATCGATGAACGTTTTAATGCCGGAGGACAATTGGCAGACCGGTTCATCGAGATGTTGAACCGACCCGTGTTGTACAATATTGCGTGGAGAAATGCGGGAGTTACTGTTTGGCCAGTGAAAGCGAACAACGGGCCAAAGGTGATGTTGATCAACGGTTGGGCCGGATCGGGTGGAGATGCATTCCCGTGGGCATTCCAGCAATTGAAACTCGGGCCCATCGTAGGGGAAAGAACATTGGGAATATTAGTAGGGCCGGCTACAGGGCATAACCTGATCGATGGCGGTTTTATAACGGTGCCGGATGCACGCTTATATGGCAATACCGGCAAATGGTTTGCTGAAGGGTATGGAATAAAGCCTGAGATTGAAGTGTGGGATGATCCTGCTAAACTGGCAAAAGGGGAAGATCCGCAATTGGTACGCGCTGTGCAGGAAGCCTTGAACCTGGTAAAAACAAACCCAAGGGTCTTGTATCCGAAGCCGCCATTCGAAGACAGAAGAGCGCAGGGAATCAAAGATTAAACAATCATAAAAAAAACAACACATAGATACATAGTTGCATAGGGCACATAGCATTCGAAATGCTGGTCTCCAAAATTCAGTGAACTATTACCCGGGAAATTATGTTGTCATGACTTAAGAAAATAGAAGTATGTCAAACAGCATAGTAGTCGCAGGTGGTACAGGAAATCTCGGGCATAGAATTATCAAGGCATTAATGGATAGAGGGGCAGATGTTCGCGCAATTGTACGGCCGGGAAGTGATAAAGAAAAAGTGAATAATCTCAGCAAGACGGGCGCGAAGATAGTTGAGGTGGATATGATGAATTTGGATGAGCTGAGAAAAGTATGCACCGGTGCATCTTGCCTTATATCTGCGTTGCAGGGATTAAGAGAGGTTATTGTTGATGTGCAAACACATCTTCTTGAAGCCGCAGTTGCAGCCCGCGTACCAAGATTTATTCCATCCGATTTTGCAGTAGACTTTACAAAAATCAATAGTGAGAACCGGAACTTTGACCTGCGTCGTGAATTTCATAAGGTGCTCGACAAAGCAAATATTTCTGCCACGTCAATTTACAATGGAGCTTTTGCAGATATACTAACCTATAATACACCCATACTTGATTTGAAGAATAAGTCTGCGGGATATTGGGGGGAGAAAGCGGATTGGCATCTGGATTTTACCACTATGGATAATACAGCAGATTATACAGCCGCCGCCGCTTTGGATTCATCAACACCGCGAAGTTTGCATATTGCCAGTTTCCAGGTAAATGCAAATGATTTGGCATTGCTTGCTACAGAAATCACGAAAACAAAATTTTCAGTAAAATCTATGGGAAGTCTTGAACAGTTTGCCGGATATATCAAACAGCAACGGTTAGCGGATCCCGAAGGGGAGAAGTCTATATTTCCGAAATGGCAAAATGGCCAATATATGCATGACCAATTCAGCACACATCACGAGAAATTAGATAATAACCGGTATCCGCAAATCAAATGGACAAGTGCAAAAGATTTTATGAGCTCCTGGCTGCACTAAGATTTATACGTTCGAAGATTGTCTGAACTAAGATTTATTGGATGTGAAGGATGATAGGATTTTATTTTTCTTTTTTGTCATCCTGAGCGGGATCACTCCAATAAATATTCATAAAGGAAAGCCAGACGAAGGATCTATTTTTTGTCTGAACTAAGATTTCTAGGATGGGAAGGATGCGTTCCTTCACTTCTCTCACGATGACAATACAAGAGTACGTGCTCACGGCTCATAGCTCATGGCTCACAGCCGTTTCCCTTTGCGTGAAATAGAACTATAATTCTATGCGTCAGATTTTTGAAGTAATAATAATCGGAGGAAGTTATGCTGGACTTGCTGCCGCGATGGCTCTTGGCAGAGCGTTGAAAACTGTTTTGATCATTGACAGCCATTTACCCTGCAACCGGCAAACACCCTATTCACACAATTTTTTAACGCAGGATGGAGTTCCACCAAAAGTAATAGCGGAATTAGGAAGAAGACAAGTTGAAAATTATGATACGATAAAGTTTTTTGATGGCGTTGCAACATCAGCAATCAAAACGGATTCTGGTTTTATCATTCAGGTTGCGTCAGGTGAAAGTTTTGAGAGTCGGAAAATAATATTCGCAACCGGAATAAGAGATATTCTACCAGATATTCACGGCTTTTCCGAGTGCTGGGGCATTTCCGTTTTGCATTGCCCGTATTGTCATGGTTACGAAATAAGAAATCAAAAGACGGGTATCATGGGCAATGGACAAATTGCATTTGAAGTTGCAATGATGATTTCAAACTGGACACAGGATCTTACTGTTTACACCAATGGAAAATCCACACTGACTGATGAACAACTGGTCAGGCTTCAAAATCATCAAATAAATATTGTCGACAAGGAAGTTGTACAATTGGAGCATAGTAAAGGCTATGTTCAAAAAATAATTTTTGATGACGCGTCGAGCGTTTCGCCAATGGCTATCTATGCTCCTTGTCCCTTTGAACAACATTGCAGGATTATAGAAACATTAGGATGCGAATTAAATGACGAAGGCTATATAAAGATTGATGCTTTTCACGAAACGACCATCTACGGAATATTTGCATGTGGCGATAATGTAACACGGATGCGAACCGTTGCCAACGCCGTAGCAATGGGAACGACTACTGGTATGTCACTCAGCAAAAAGATGATCTTAGAAGCATTTTGAATATGCTAACTCACCAAAAGTTGAAATGACTTTATTTCAAAAGATCTTTCATCATGCGAAGTACAAGTCCTGATTTTTTTATTCAAGACATTACATTACTCAAAGCTTTTTCAATCAGTGATGATGAACATGCGTCCCCTTATGTAATGTAGGCGTACCAGTTTCACTCAGTACTTCAAAATTCGCCATCATACCTGCAGCATGGTGTTCAAGAATATGACAATGATACATCCAGATGCCAGGCCGGTTATCAGGCATCCAGGCAATCTTCATCTTACTTCTTGGAGGTAGATTAACTGTATCCTTCCACGCGATATAGTCTTGTGCTTTACCATTGATCTGTAGAACCTGGAAGAAAAAACCATGCAGGTGGTAAGGATGATCCATCATGCTGGTGTTCGATACTTCCCATACCTGCAGTTCACCGACTCTTACCGGTTGATCATTCACATGCATTTTTCCATTTACTGCAAAGTCGATCCCATGGCGGAGACTGGGTATAACAGATAATTTCACCTTCCTGGTTATTTTCGCATTGGCAGGAGCCAGCGGTTCGATTTGTCTTAACTGTTCAGGAATATGTGCAAGGGAATGTTTTGTTTCCCCTACACGCACTGTTGCGAACTTTTCTTTTTTTGCCTTAAGGAAAGTCATGCGGTTATACGGCAATGATTCAATATCAAATGTTTCGCCGTATGAAAAGGGACCCACCAGAACATCCAATCGTTCACCAGGCGTTAGAAGGGTTGTTGTTTGTTCTACAGGTTTCTCAATCAATCCGCCATCGGTGCCGATGATCTTATAAGGTCTTCCGCCGAGATGTAACTTTACATAGCGTGCACTGGAGGAATTAATGATTCGCCATTTTTCCACTTGTCCCGCAGCCATGTTTATCACCGCGTTTTCTTTTCCATTTATGAGTACGGTATCGCCTTCTCTTCCATCATGTCTTTCTTTCCAACGCGCGATCATTCCCCCTTCTTTGAATTCATTTGCATCCGTCAGTTTCATATCGTCGATCATCAAAACCTTTTCATCATCTACTTTTAAATTGCTTTCTTCTTCAACAATCAGCGCTCCATACATTCCCCGTTCGACCTGCTCTGTTTCGTTGTGATGGGAATGGTACCAAAATGTACCGGCATCCGGTACGATGAACCGGTATTCAAATACTTCACCAGGTTGAATGGGTTTTTGCACTTCGCCGGTTCCATCCATGGATGCCGGAAGCCTTATACCATGCCAATGGATGATAGTAGCCTGATGCAGATCATTTTTCACCTTTACGACAAGTGTATCACCTTTGGAAGCTTTCAGTGTGGGACCGGGGAGTTGGTTGTTGAATCCCCACGCTTTTACTGATTTACCGGGAGCAATTTCCCAATCGAAAGCAGTGACATGCAATTGATATTCTACAACTTTACTGAGCGTGTTCATTAGTTTGGTTTTGGGGTTAAAGCAACAATCTCATTGCCTGATGGTGCAACTTACAATCAAACGCACGCCGTTAGCATTTCAACATGCTTCAATTGAATGAATCCGTGAATGAACTGTAATTGTCTGAACTAAGATTTATAGGATGGAAAGGATGATAGGATATTATTTTACTTTTTTTGGTCATCCTGAACGAAGCGAAAGATCCTTTTCGTTTCACGCAAAGACGCAAAGGAAGCAAAGACGCAACGAAACCACACTAGCTACTGTCATATTGAGATAGCTGACTGCTGACCGCTGACAGCTAGGATTTGTTTCGAATAAAAAGAATTAGTAATTTCATCAACCCTTCCCGCCTTTTATTGATCTTGAATCTTTTACTCCCCTGACTATCGCTCTTGCTTCTTCAATGAAATGAAAAACCCAACATTATTCATTTTAAATTTTTCATAATGAAGAATTTGATTAGCTGGTTTTTTATCCTTCTGGCGGGCTTCAATTATTCAAATGCTCAGCCCGGACAACTTGATCCCTCATTCGGTAACGGCGGAAAAGTTATTATTCCGACCCTGAACGATAACTCACCACGTGTTCAGGAAGGGATGGCGATT
>DATLDA010000386.1:0-2649 GCA_035526135.1 Flavitalea sp. | reverse complement strand
TTATTCATATTACTGCCTGTATTGTCAATGGCGCAATCAGGTAAAGTGTTTGATAATCTTACAGTAAAAAGCAGGATACTTAATTCTGACAGAAAATTTGCCATCTACCTTCCTCCGGATTATGAAACTTCTCAAAGAAGTTACCCTGTGTTATACCTGCTGCATGGAGGCGGGGACGATCAGACAGGATGGGTTCAGTTTGGAGAAGTCCTGAATATAACGGACAAGGCTATCCGTGATGGAAATGCCACGCCCATGATCATTGTTATGCCCGATGCAAATACCGGAAGAAGGGGTTACTTCAACGATATTCGTGGGGATTGGCGGTATGAAGATTTTTTTTTCCAGGAACTGATGCCGTATGTGGAAAAAACCTATCGCATCAAAGGAGAAAAGCGTTACCGGGCAATCAGCGGCTTGTCAATGGGTGGAGGTGGTTCCTTTATGTATGCGTTACATCACCCGGAATTATTTGCAGCTGCCTGTCCCCTCAGTGCTTCGGTGGGACCCTTATCATTTGAAGAAGCAAAAAGAAATTATGCACGCAACACCCCTACTCTTTCCGATACCACAATCAATACGTATTACAACAGACACAATGCCATTTCTCTTGTTAACAACCTTCCAGACAGTATAAAGAAAACAGTCAGATGGTATATCGACTGCGGAGATGATGATTTTTTATTTGAGGGCAATTCGCTGGTACATATTGCCATGCGCAAGAAGGATATTCCTCATGAATTCCGGATACGAGATGGTGCGCATAATTGGACATATTGGCGTACATCCCTCCCCGTTGTATTGGAATTTATATCGATGAGCTTCCGCCAATACTAAACCGCATGGACGCAACTATGAGCTACAGGCATTCTTAATGAAGCGGAGACATCTGATATTTATTGCTGCCCCGCTGATTGATGATTATTAAGGGGCTGTGATGATCCCAAAATGCCATCCCTTGAAATTTCTTGTGGAACAATTTTTTTAGGATATGAAGAAATCTTACACAGATGAAAAAATTTTTCAGGAATAATGGATTGTCAATCGTTTTTTTTCTTCTTTTTATAATTACGCTGATCGGTCAAATAGTTATGGGTCTCAAAGAACATAACATGGAGGTGACGGAGGAGGGAGGCCAGCCGATCACCGTGATTCAGTACTTTGTATCCGGGCATTTCCTACAGGCCACGTTTGAAAATTGGGAAAGTGAGTTCCTGCAGATGGTACTTTTTGTTGTGTTGTCGATGTTCTTATATCAAAAGGGTTCATCGGAATCAAAAGATCCGGAAAAAGAAAAAGAAGAAGTCGACCGCGAACCCAATCCGAAAAGAAAAAATGCCCCCTGGGCAGTGAGACAGGGTGGATGGATAGTTAATATTTACCGACACTCATTATCCTATGCGCTGGGATTTATTTTTGTACTGTCATTCCTGGCCCATTGGTATGGTAGCAATAAAGATTTCAATGAACAGCAATTGTTGAAACATCATCCCACTGAAAGCATGCTTACTTATTTCGGAAATCACAGGTTCTGGTTTGAATCTTTTCAAAATTGGCAGAGTGAATTTCTTTCGGTATTTGCAATAGTTGTACTCTCGATTTTCCTGAGGGATCAGCATTCGGCTCAATCCAAGCCCGTTGATGCAGCAAATAGTGAGACGGGTGGCTGATAAAAGGCTTCGCCTCTTAAGAGGCGAAGCCTCTTGGATCATGGACGTGTAATTCTTGTGTTTTTTCCCGAAGAAACAACAGTAGCCAGTAGTTTTCCTCCTGGCAATTCAACCGAAGAATAATAAACTTTCAATTTTGAATGATTCTTTTGCAATTGAAGAATATCTTTTACTGCCATTACCATCGGCTGATGCTCCCCTTTTGAATCAGTAAACCGCCACTCCTTAAGCACCTGGTCCTGCGCATCGCGTATAACAATCGCTCTCTTCTTACCGA
Organism: Flavitalea sp.; assembly: GCA_035526135.1. GTDB lineage: Bacteria > Bacteroidota > Bacteroidia > Chitinophagales > Chitinophagaceae > Flavitalea. Next base: position 702 of record DATLDA010000386.1, on the reverse strand, counting down.
TCTGTCCGCAATGACTGTAATAAATACTGATCCTGTCATTTAAATTTGACTGGTCAAGGGTAAGCATTTTTACAGAAGTTTTCTCAGATACAAATTGTTCAACTACCATTTTGTCATTGAGGAAGATCTTGAAAACATCGCCGCCTCGCGAAAGTGAAAATGAGAACAATACTGCAGAAAAGATTAAGAAAAGGCCAGATCGCACTGCAATCTTTGCCGGATGAATTTGTCGCATATCATTGTTTTTTTAAGTGAATGAATACGGTTGTTGAAAGCCGCTTCACAAAAGAACCTATTACAGGTACAGGTAGAAAATTTCTTTGATCAACCGTCTTCATTGCTTGATGATATGTCAAAAATTACATGTCGCCATCAAATCGACATTCAAAATGAGCTTTCCTCTGATTGCAGTACAAATTATGTTATGAAAAATTTCTTAGGAGTTAATGAAACATAAATACCTGGTATAGATTATACGGTATGATTCACATTAGACCAGCCTGCGTGAACAGAAATTTCAATGTGAATACGAATATTTAATTAACGAAAGGCATTCGACAAGCAGACGATTACGCGCGTTGGCTACTCGTTTATTCCTGAGAAAAAGTACTTGTGATGTATAATATCAATCCGTTTGGTATGCGCCACTGGGTATTTTTGAATTGCTAGATCTTCATCGGGTTAATCTTGACGGTAAAAGAC
>DATLDA010000384.1:0-4526 GCA_035526135.1 Flavitalea sp. | reverse complement strand
CATAGCACGCAGGTTGATCTCCTTGTATCCTGTAATTGCCTTTTCAACCTGCTCTCGTGTTTTTGTAAAGGAGGGCGGATCAAGCATCACTACATCATACGTGCGATTTTCCTTACCCCATGCTTTCAAACTATCGAAAGCATTCAAACATTCAAACCGGCATCTGTCCTGTAAATTATTCAGCTGTGCATTTTCATTTGCCTGCTGGACAGCTGTTGCTGAAATATCGATCCCAAGAACAGAGCGTGCACCATACTGTGCTGCATGAATTTCAAAAGTACCTGTATATGTGAATGCGCCCAGCACCTCTGCATCCTTTACAATATGTTGCAACTGACGGCGATTATCCTGCTGGTCAAGAAAATAACCGGTCTTTTGTCCATTCTCTATGTCTACGTTGAACTTTAATCCGTTTTCATTTATAAGGATATGCGTCGGAAAAGGTGCTGACAGAAATCCTTTTTGCATTGGAAGACCTTCCAGTTCTCTTACCGGTACATCATTCCTTTCGTAGATTCCTTTGGGAGTGAAAATTTTTTCAAGTGCCTGGATGATCTGAGGCTTCCAAACATCAATCCCCAAACTCAGGGTCTGAACTACAAAATAATCGTTGAACTTATCGATGATCAATTGAGGAAGCTGGTCCGCTTCACCAAAAATGAGGCGGCAGTTTTCTCTGTAACCTAATTTCTGACGATAGTTCCATGCTGATAAAATCCGTCTGTGAAAAAAATCTGCATCAATTCTTTCCTGTTCTTTTCGTGTGAGCAGTCGCACAACTATCTGCGAACGGGAGTTGTAATAACCTTTTCCGATAAACTTTCTTTCTCCGGAAAAAACTTCAACAATTTCACCGGGCGTTGTTCCAGTATCAGCTTTGTCTATTTCATTCGCATAAATCCAGGGATGCCCGAGCAAAATCCTGTTACTAATTTTTTTCTTCAAAAAAACCTTGTTCATCTTTCCAAATTACCGAATGAAAAAGATTAGTGATCAGTCGTGAAGTCGGATGCGTTCATTGATCAGCCGTGCAACCTCCATCCCCTGTTTACTTCCGGCTGTTATGCCTGTCCGATAATGGATCCCTCCGTACAGACGGCTGATCGAAGCCTCGTTTGCGGCAGCGAGAAAAGATGAGAATTCTCTTTTCATCCCGATATAGGCCATGTCACTTGTATCTTCAAATTTAAAATTGTCACCAAATCTTTGAGTAAGAACAGACGCAGCCGCTGCAGAAATGGTGCTGTGGCCGCTTGTATGCTCCGGGAACGCGGGCGTCTGAAGAAAGGGCTGCCAGTTGCGATCAATCAATTCGTTGATCACTGTAATAGGCCGAACCAACTGGCTCTTATATTTTTCTTCAAAGCAGGCAATAAAAGAATCGAAAATTGCAATGGCTGTCATAGCAAATGCCTGGGCTGTCTCTACAGGATCTGTTTTCTTCAATTTACATGCGATGTCAGTAATACCCATCCAATGACCAACAGGAGTAATTTTTTTATTCCCATACATTAAATGCCCTGAATGTTCCGTAACAAAAGGATTATCGTCCCAATAGCGTGCAATAGTTTTTTGATCCTCTGTAATATTTTTGCCTATGGCATATACTTCATAGGTTGTTTTATAAAATTCGCTGGTGGTGTCGATCTTATAAACCGGTGCGGGAAGAGCCTTGCATTGGTTAGCCGAATCCAGTACGAGCGGACGGAGTAAATGCCAGTACGGTTCTACTCCATCATTATAATCAGGCGCTGTAGGTTGCCATTTGCCCTTCTCTTTACTTCCCAGATATTTTTCCATTCCGCGGGTTTCTTTGTAATTGTCCTTCGCCGCCCGCTCCAGTATTTTTTTTCCAATAGCCTCACCAAATGCAACAGACCGGTCAAAAATTTCCGGTTCCAGCAATGACCGAAAATCACTGTATAGTTTTTCCTGGTAAGCCAGCGTTGAATCATAGGAAAAGATTTTTACATTTTGCGCCACTGTAAAAAAAGCTTTGGTTGCAGCCAAAAGAAAATTATATTTTTTCCCTTCTTCCGGAATGGGCAGTGCAGGAAATCCGTGCAGTTGCGATGCGATTGAAGGATAATTTTTTTCAGAAAAACGCATTGCTTCATAGGAAGCGAGTGCAGTATATGCATAGATCCGGCTGGCAACCGGAGGACTAAACACATCATAAATGATCACATTCGTGAGTTGCTGCTGATTATTATGAAGAACATTGGAATCATCAAGCAATTTTTTATCTGCAACTGATGACGACTTCAGGTTACATGCATAAACAAAAAAAACAAGTAAAAAACCAATTAAAATTTTCATAATAAATTAATGTCTGTAAATTCTTTTTTTGCCATTTGCCTTTGTGATTTCGACGGAAACACTATCCTTTGGAATGATTAAAGCTCTGTCAGATTGGGACATCGAGGAAGAACCATAGTTGATTTCATGACGCCTTGCCAAACCGTTACGCTGTTTCAATGATACAGATACATCATCCTTATCAAATTCAATCAGTTCATAAGCCATATTGGATTTGAAAACCAGTAACCGGCCTCTGTTCTCGCTTGCAGCCAGCAGATAACCACCCGATCCATTCTTCAATTTCACCAAACCTTTTCCATTGCCGGGAATATAAATGCCGCTTTCCAAAATGGAAGCTGCATTAAAACTGCCGTGACCATCTCCTTTCATCAACAGTCCGTTACATGCATCGTAACGACCAATTGATACTTCTGTTCCATAATCGTTACCTGTGAATAGGATATCCAAATTTCCATCACTATTAAAATCTTCTGCGATCATTCCATTGATACAGGAAAATTGTGCCTGCAATGGAAGTGAAACAATTTCAAAACGACCATTTCCTACATTTTTGAATAACGAATGATTAAAATTAGTTGCCTTCAGTACGATCGCACCCTGCAATTCTTCTTTAGTAAATATTTTTTCGAAAGTTGACGATGCAAACGATCGGTAGTTTTGAAACTTTGACCGGAAGCTGATCATCTGTTTAATCAGGTCATCGCGTGTATGTACGGGATATTCATGTTTTGTTGTGTCGGTAAGTGAAGCCGGAAGATATATGGATGGGATCGCGTCAAAGCTTCCATTTTTGTCAAAATCTTTCGCATAAATTTTTACCGGAAAATCTTTGCTTGCGCGGTAAAAAGAGTTCAGGCCCAGATTTCCGGCTATATAATCTATATCACCATCATTGTCAAAATCACCTGATACAATACTTGTCCACCATCCTGATTCATTTTGTATCCCGGTGGACGCCGTGATATTTTCAAATTTACCCTGGTTATTTTTGAGAAAAGTCAATGGCATCCATTCTCCTGCGAGAACGAGATCCTGCCATCCGTCATTATTGAAATCTGTCCAGATAGCATCGGAGACAAGTCCAACATTTTGTAAAGCAGAAGCTGATGATGCCGTGATATCCGTAAACTTTACACCTCCTCCGCCCGAATCGTTCCTGTATAAAAAACTGGAAACGGGTCTGGGATAATTTCCGGGATCCACTCGGCCGCCAATGAAAAGATCAATGTCACCGTCCTTATCAAAATCAGCGGCACGAACGCAGGATTTACTTGTATAATTCCGTGGGATGGCAGCAGTATCATTCCTGAAGTTTCCTTTTCCGTCATTCAGATAAAAGTGATCCTGGAAATTAACAGAATTGGGCGGACTCTCATAGCCGCCACTTGTAATATAAGCATCAAGATCATTATCTCCATCAGCATCAAACAATGCTATTCCAATTTCTTCCCACCGCTTATTTTGATTATTCAATCCTTCTATGAAGGGTCGTTTGATAAACTTACCATCGTGCTGCTGTAAATAAATAGTTGCTCCCACCTCTACTGATCCGGAGATGACCAGGTCTTCTAATCCGTTCCCGTCCACATCACCGGCTGCGATTGATGGTCCGTATTCGGAAAATTTATGTGGTAGTAATTTCTGAATATTAAAGTCAATGAAATCATTTTCTTCATGCACAAAATTGATTCCGATCGAATCGGATATCTCTGTAAAAATCGGATTCGCCAAAACAGGGATACTCCATTTGTAAGTTTCCTTTGCATTGGAAATCTTCACTGTATATAATGTGTCAACAGGAATGTTGCGTAGTATCTGAATGCTGTTATCAGGCCATTTGACAACCAATGAATCAATCTTCGCGATGTTTCCCAAACCAAAATGCGCGGACATCTGGTGGGAAGATAAATATCCACGGGAAGGCTGATGCTCATATACCTGCTTCCTGCCGTCATAGTAGATCTCAATCCATGCGCCAATGCCGTTTACATTTAATGAATCGCCTTGTAGTTTAACTTCGAAATAATGGTTCCCTTTATCGTCCCTGAAGTTATTGCGGTATATACTCGCTGAATCATTGATATTATTGATCACAACGTCAAGGTCACCATCGTTATCAAGATCTGAATAGGCAGCGCCGTTTGAAAACGATGGTTTTGTGAAACCCCAGGCCTCGGTTTGATCTTTGAAAGTTGCATTACCAT
>DATLDA010000380.1:0-3029 GCA_035526135.1 Flavitalea sp. | reverse complement strand
GGGAACAATTTTTATCTCTTTAACAATAAAAGTGCTTTTCGATTTAATTCCGATACAAGAAATTTTGAATGGTATTTTGATTTAAAACAAACAGGGAATTTCGACTATGCTTATGCTTTCCCTACATATCTTCCTTTTAATGACTCGCTGGTTGTGATCCGTTCGAAAACCGGTTTCCTCAGCATCATCAACCTCAAAACAGGAGAAGAAAAACTGGTTTACATCAATAAAAAAATTCTTAATGCGGAATTGAATGACAGAATGATAATGTCACTAACAGCGGATAATAAGGGAGGGATTTGGATTGGAACCGCACAAATGGGAATCATAAACTACAACTTATTTACAGGTGAACTGGCACAGTACATTCACGAACCCGACAATCCCAACAGCTTACCCGGAAATTTGGTGAATATGATTTTGCCCGATGAAAAAGGAGTGGTATGGGCATCCTGTTACGGACATGGTTTGATAAAAATGGAACCTGTTACACCTCTTTTCAAAACCGCAGTTCCCACCGTTTCTAAAAATTCAAAAAATTCACTTACGGGTTGGAGAGCAAGCATCCGTGGATTTCTCGAAACAGATGATGGTTATTGGGTTGGCACTATGAATGGATTGTTCGGTTATTCTATTCAAACTCATCAGTACAGCAATCTTCAATATCTCTTGCCGGAATTCCATTCTGCCCGCGGAAATAGTTATGAAAGGAAACTTTCTGAGGGCACTACCTTTGGCTCTCTTGCGAAAGACCATTCGGGTAATGTCTGGATTGGACCCTGGTACGGTGAATTGCTTATCTATAATACCAAACTGCAGCGTTCATTTCCAATAATACCACAGACTTTTAAAGACCGTCACGAAAGCGTATTTAGAAATCTCTACTGCGACAAAAAAAACAGGATGTGGATTTCTACCCAAACCTCAGGGGTTAGCATGATTGATTGCAATTCATTAAATCTTCAAAAGATTAATGACATAAAGTTTGAATACCATTTTCCTGATGCGAAAGATTCTACTGCAATTACTCCGGGAATTGCTTTTGTAGTTTCAGAAGATGCCCAGGGAAATATCTGGGCTGGTACTGAAAACGGATTGTGTAGGTATAACGAGAAAGCAAAAAAGTGGAAACGGTATGTCAATATCCCCGGAGATGATAACAGCATTCACAATAGCAACGTCAGGAGTATATGCCTAGATAACAAGGGAACACTTTGGATAGGAACGAATGGTGGAGGGCTGAATCGTTACAACAAGGAACAGGATAATTTCTCACATTTCACTAAAGCAAATGGTTTGCCTGATGACCGGATCTATTCTTTGGTTTGTGACAATAACGGGATGTTGTGGATGGGTACAAACTACGGATTATGCAGGTTCAATCCATTTGATTATTCCTGTAAGAATTTCAGTGAGAAAGACGGTATACAGAATTATGAATATAACACTGGCGCTGTCATAAAGCTGAAAGACGGCATATTGCTTTTTGGAGGCGTTGCAGGATATAACATCATTGATCCAGACAAAATTGAAAACAAAAAATTGATTCCCCCGGTGGTCATCTCTTCTTTTAAAATTTTTGACAGGGAAACTCCCATCGGTGACGGAAATCTGAAACTGAACCATGATGAAAATAGTTTCGCCTTTGAATTTGCTGCATTAAGTTACTTCCAGAATCAAAAAAACCGATATGCTTACAGACTGGAAGGGGTTGACCCTGACTGGATTTTCAGTGACACACGCAGGTATGTAAGTTATTCAAGGCTTCAACCGGGTGACTATACCTTCAACGTAAAAGCATGTAACAGTGAGGGTGTTTGGAATGAATCGGGTGCCCGGTTCAATATTTTCATCAAATCGCCCTGGTGGGAAAGGTGGTGGGCACTCCTTATCTATGCCTCCCTTAGTGTAGGCATTCTTTATTTATCTATTCAAGTTTTCAAAAAACGACTTCTCCTTAAACATCAACTCAAAACGGAACAAGATGAATCGTTTCGGTTGAAAGAGCTCGACACATTTAAAAGCCAGTTATTCACCAACCTCACGCATGAATTCCGCACACCATTAACAGTCATTCTGGGTATGGCAAAACAATTAACCAGTGGCAACTGGACCTCGATTGTTGCAGTGAATGAAAAAGCAAGGATTTCTCAGGGATTAACCATGATTGAAAACAATGGAAGAAACCTGCTACAACTCATCAATCAATTACTGGATCTGTCCAAGCTGGAAAACAAATCTTTTAAGCTCCAGAATATACAGGGAGACATTATTCCATATCTGCGTTATGTGACAGAATCATTTCAGAGTTATGCTGAAGATATTGGCCTTTACATTCACTTCCTTTCTGATGTGGATTTATTGAAAATGGATTTCGATCCTGAACAAACGAAACAAGTGCTCACCAATCTTATTTCAAATGCATTAAAATTTACACCTTCTGGTGGTGAGATAATTGTGAGTGCTGGCATTTCTGACGGTCAGCTTTCACTAAATGTTACTGATACAGGTATTGGAATTTCTGAAAAGGATCTGCCTTATATAATGGATCGTTTTTACCAGGCCGACAGCAGCACCACACGTATTGCACAAGGCACAGGCATCGGATTGGCACATACGGAGGAACTGCTTAAAATCATGGGCGGCAGCATTTCATTGAAAAGTGAATTGGGAAAAGGAACAAGCATAACCATTTTATTGCCTGTGAAGAATGAGGCTTCTTTAGTAGAAGATGAAATTGCCCTTCCAACAAAACCGCACCTTGCAATCATCAGATCTCATGCAGAAACGATTTCAGATGATACGTCATCACGAGATCAGCATGCCTCATCCAATGAAACCTTCCCACAATTACTGATCATCGAAGACAATCGCGATGTCGTAGAATATCTGCGTTCCTGTCTTGAAGATCAATACCTGATAAGTGTTGCATACGATGGGAAAGCCGGAATAGAAAAAGCATTTGAAAATATTCCTGACTTCATCATTAGCGATGTGATGATGCCGGAGATGGATGGCTACCAGGTCTG
>DATLDA010000378.1:0-4271 GCA_035526135.1 Flavitalea sp. | reverse complement strand
GTGCTTCAGTTGAATCATCTCTGGTTGCAAAATTTGATGGCACCATTCAGTTTGATGGCTTGCGAAGTGTAACGGCAGAAAATATCGAAGGCACTAAAGTGCAAATCGTAATCGGCCGTACAGGTGAGGTGAGGATCATGGACATGAGAAATGACCGTCTCCTCATTACCAATAACGTTCCGTATGGCGCAACACTCAATGTGAAAGATGGACAGCAGGTGAAGAAAGGAGAAGTGATCTGTACATGGGACCCATTCAATAATGTAATTGTAGCAGAGATCGCAGGGGTGATCAAATTCGACAATGTGATTGAAGGTGTTACCTATCGCGAAGAAGCAGACGAACAAACCGGACACCGCGAGAAAGTTGTTATTGAAACAAAAGACAAAACAAAAATCCCGACACTGATCGTTGAGGGCGGCAAGGAAGCAAAAAGTTATAACCTTCCGGTAGGATCACATATTACCATTGACGAATTAGAAGACGTAAAGGCAGGACAGGTACTCGTCAAAATTCCGCGTACGTTGCGTATGCAGCGTGATATTACCGGTGGACTTCCAAGGGTCACAGAATTATTTGAAGCACGTAACCCCGGTAACCCGGCAATTGTTTGTGAAATTGATGGCGTAGTAGCTTTCGGTGCAATCAAACGTGGTAACCGTGAGATCGTGGTTGAGGCTAAAGACGGAGTAGTAAAAAAATACCTTGTACCGTTGACAAGGCAGATCTTAGTGCAGGATGGTGACTTTATAAAAGCCGGCGCCCCATTGAGTGACGGACAAGTTGCGCCTGGTGATATACTTTCGATCAAAGGACCATTTGCCGTTCAGGAATATGTGGTGAACGAGATCCAGGAAGTATATCGATTGCAGGGTGTGAAGATCAATGACAAGCATATTGAAGTGATCGTTCGCCAGATGATGAAGAAAGTGGAGATCGTGGATCCGGGTGATACAAGATTCCTTGAAGAGGACCTCGAAGACAGATTAGATTTCAATGAAGAGAATGACTGGATCTTTGATAAAAAGGTGATTACAGAAGCAGGAGAAAGTGGCAAGCTGAAACCGGGCCAGATTGTAAGTCTGCGTGAGATTCGTGAAGAAAATTCGTTGTTAAGAAGAGCAGATAAAAAACTGGTTGAATACCGTGACGCGAATTCAGCCACATCCCATCCGGTATTGCTTGGTATTACAAAAGCTTCACTGGGTACCCAAAGTTGGATTTCTGCCGCATCATTCCAGGAAACTACCAAAGTGTTGTCCTCTGCAGCCATTCAGGGCAAGACCGACGATATGCTTGGATTAAAGGAGAATGTAATCACCGGGCATCCAATACCTGCAGGTACAGGTTTACGTGATTTTGAAAATATGATCGTTGGTAGTAAGGAAGAATATGAATTGTTGCAAACAACGAGAGAAGCAATGGGCTTCGATGATGAGGAATAAGCAGGAAGCTATCAACCTTCGGCAATTTTACGCTGAACAATTGATAGAAACAATATGATCAATCATATAAAGTAGGAAGTTGAAAAGCTTCCTACTTTTTTTTAAGTCTGTACGGCTAAGTTCTAATCCTTTTAACAAAACTATTGACCGGGAAGAAATTAACTTGCAAGGCCGGGTTTACCCATTACCGGCATTTGCATTAAATGAAATTCGCATGAAACAAATTTCTACTATTTTAAGTGTTGCTGCATTGATCCTGGTGGCCATATTGTTTGTTTTGTTTTTTACAAAAGAGAAACCACGCACTCTTGCAAATACTTCAGTTCGGGATAGTGGCAACACTGGAAGTTTCCGGATCGCATATTTTGATATTGATTCTCTTCAGTCGCGTTATGAATATTTCAAAGATGCATTCAATCAGATGAAATCGAAGGAGAACCAGATGAGCGCAGAATTGACAAACCTTGAAAATTCATATCAGCGTAAGATCCGCGAATGGCAGGAGAAAGGCCCGAATATGACTCAAACCGAAGGAGAGGCTGCACAACGGGAATACGGACAGATGCAGCAGCGGTACCAGCGCCGAAAGCTGGAATTGGAACAGGAACTGGAAAAGCATAAGGTTGACCTGATGAGCGACCTGCGAAAGAAGGTGGAAGATTTTTTGAAAGAATACAACAGTGATAAACGATATGCTTATATACTTTCCTATGAACCTGGTTTCATTTTGTATTATAAGGACAGCGCCTATGATATTACAGGCGACCTGATCGAAGGGCTGAATTCAAAATATAAAAGCAAAGAAGTAAAGAAAAAATAAATTTTATAAATTATAAATGAAAAGCAACTCCCCTTGGGTTGCTTTTTTTTTATGTTCTTTTCTTTCGGTAATTTTTCAAGTTGCCTGTAAAATATTTAAAGAGATGCCGTCTGATGCTATTTCAAAAAATGGGGAAATGCAAAATGCGATTTCCAGCGTTGATCTTAAAACTATCAGGCAACTACTTTCGGAAAATCCTTCCCTTGCAAATGAGGGACTTCCCTATAGCGATGGAAACAGTGTCCCCGCACATCCTTTGCATCGCATCTGTGACGGAATTTATGAAAAACGATACAGTGATGAAGACGGCGTTGAAATGGCAACACTCTTCTTAGCATGCGGCGCTGATATCAATGGAAATGTTACAGCGAAAAATAAGGATACGCCGCTCGTTGCGGCATGCAGTTTACATGCAGATCTCGTAGCATTATTTTTGATTCAAAAAGGCGCCGATCTGGAACATCCCGGATGCCACGGCGGAACACCGCTGCATTGGGCGGCATGGTGCGGCCGTGATGTGGTTGTCTCTAAACTGCTGGAACGGAAAGTTCCTATCAATAAACTATGTGATACTTTTAAATCTACTCCGCTTTTCTGGGCCTTTCACGGATTCAGATCCGGTGAAAAAAAGAACAGATTTCAATATACTGCGTGCATTCGTAAGCTCATGGAAGCTGGCGCTGATCGCACGATCCCTAATTTTGAAGGTTACACTGTTTTTGATCTGATTGATGAGAATGATATCGAATTGAAAAAGTTATTGGAAAAAGACAAACATTCATAACTCTAAAATTTCAATTGGGTTACTTATGTTTTACTGTGCGCAGAGTGATTGAATACCGTTTCTGTTTTACCGGTGAAATGCTGTGTTGCCATTCACTTCTCACCTCACCTTGCATCAGATATAATGAACGGCGCTTCACTGGAACGGAAATAATGGATCCACGTCCTTGTTTTGATTTATCGTGCGGTCGTAATCGGAAAGTGCAATCCGCAAGAAGTGAAACTCCGGCAATAAGATCAAAGGGAGGCGCGTCCCGGTGCCAGTTGATCACCGAACCAATCGGGTATTCGGTTACAAGCAATTCGGCAAAATCTTCCTGAACCTTGCCCGTCAGGGCTACGTTTTTGATCAACAATTCAAATTCCGGAGGAATTTCCCTGCCTCTTGAAAGAGTTTTCTTTTCAAAGCTGTAATCATACCCGAAGCTGGCAACCCGCCTTTTTGCTTCGAAGCCCTGGAATAAGAAGGTATGAAATTCAATGCCTCGAATCATTTCAAGCATTTGGCTTTCTTCAGCAACCGATAGGAAATCCGGGAAATAACTGAAACCTGAGGGGTAAGCGTTTATTTCAGAGAATAATGTTTGCATGTTTTAGTTACAAAAACTGTTATGCCATGAAGGATATGGATGGTAACAGTCCCTTTATTTTACCGCTGCAAACGGTATATTACCAGTCAAGGTACTATATATTGCATAGTAGCTTAAAAGAATGCACGTTTGTGCTTTCTTCAATTAAAATAAATCAAAATGAAAAAAGTTTTTTGTGCGGTCCTGCTTCTCGTCGGAGTCATTTCCTTTTCTTATGCGCAATGTGGTAAAACAGTCGTTTTAAATTCATCCAAAACAGAATATTTGGATGCCAGCGGAACAGTGCAAAGAACGGTTGATGAAAAAACCATAGTGGAAATCAGCAAAACCGAAATCACTGTAATTCCCGGAGATGAAGAACAAAAGATCTCCGGCAAAATCCTTTCAGACACCTGCGAATGGAGACTTCCTTTCAAAGAAGGCAAATCAGTTATAAGAGCGCTCCTTTCTGATCCGCGCGGAGATACTAAAAATATGACCTTTACTATCGAGGGAAAGGAAGGAGTCATTACCCTGATTGCAGTACTGGACGATATGCCCGACAGAAAAATAAAAGTTGTATTGGATAAATATGAGGAGAAGAAGTGATCCGAAGTGTCGGGTATGGGGTATGAGGTTTGGGTCAGATACCAC
>DATLDA010000377.1:0-10134 GCA_035526135.1 Flavitalea sp. | reverse complement strand
TTAGAATTTTAGAATTTTTAATTTTTAATTTTTAATTCTGCAATCGCAAATCTAAAATCTGAAATCGTACATATCCCGGCCCTGTAGCTCAATTGAATAGAGCATTTGACTACGGATCAAAAGGTTTCAGGTTTGAATCCTGACAGGGTCACAAAGCCTTGCCGACGCAAGTTGACGAGGCTTTTTTCATTTTGAGCACGCAAGCTTGCTTGCAGGTGCGAAGAAATGAAAAAAGCCGGCGCGCGATAGCGCGAAAAGGCTTTGAGTAAGGCCAAGGTGACGAGGATCATCGCAGATAATCCTGCCAGGGTCACAAAGCCTTGCCGACGTAAGTCGACGAGGCATTTTTTTGTTTCACGCCCGCCCGGACGGGCAAAGGCGCAAAGGAAGCAAAGCCGCAAAGTTTATCTATGTGTACCTATGTATCTATGTTTCTATGTGCTGTTCTTTCCATACCTAAAGATTCTTCGCTTTGCTCATGACGTGTGTCTTCCTTTCTTTTTTAAAATGGCAAATCATCCGTTTCCTCTCCTTCCACCACATCGCGCTTTTCTATTTTCTTTTCTGCAGCGCCCGTTTTCAATGCATATGCCTTAAGATCGGTATACCAGCGGCTGTTAAATTCACGGCTTTCCGCATCGAAACTCACTGTTACGGTAGTTCCAATCGATACCTTTCCGATATCTATCTTATCACCCCAGATTGCAAGACATACTTTTTTTGGATAAGTATCTCCGGTTTCAATAATAAATTCCTGCTTTTTCCAGGTTCCGTTTTTACCCTGACCCGTTTGCTGCGGTAACAGTTGTAATAATTTTCCGGTTATTTCCATTTCATTGCGTCGTTATAATATAATAAGGAGCCACTCATATTTTTGGTAGCGTTCTTGTCGCCGTATGCGATTCGAAATCCCCGATTTATTTGAAATAACTCTCCGGGATGGTCCGCCACAAATCATTTGACAGATGTCCGATAAAAATTTCATAGATCAGGTAAACAGGCCAAATGATCCAATGAATGATCAACAATAAAATGGAATGATTGTAATGCCAGCTGATCATCAGGGTATACAATCCTAAGAGAAAATAAATTACACTGCCATTCCGATAACGCATGGTTAGAACATTTAAATGTGAATAATACCACCTTCGCTCCTCTACTTCTGTATGAATGTACTAAACACTTCTGCAATGGTGCCCGGAGTTTAATCACACCTCAACCACCTCCTAAAATTACCGTGATAAAATAAATCCTAATAAATTAGTTGTTCTACTAATCAATTAGTAGTAATATTGTACCAAACAGGGTACTATGATGAAACTTGCGAAACGCGAAGAACAGATCATGCAGGCATTCTGGGATCTGAAAAAAGCATATATAAAAGAGATCATTCCACATCTGCCAGATCCCAAACCCCATTACAACAGTGTTGCCACCATCGTAAAAATTTTGGAAGACAAAGGTTTTCTTGATCATGAAACAGTAGGAAATATCTATTGCTATTACCCGAAAGTAACCCGTGAAGAATACCAGCAGCACGCCATGAAGGATATCGTCGGACAATACTTCGACAACTCTTATCCTCGCATGCTGGCATTTTTTGCAAAACAACAAAAACTGACGGAAGACGAATTGAATGAAATCATTCACCTCATTAAATCGAAAAAAGCATGATCCCTTATATCGTTCATGTTGCAGTGATTCTGGCCGGTTGCCTTTGCTTTTATAAAATATTTTTACAACGCGAGACTTTCTACCGTCTGAACCGGTATGTATTATTAACGTGTCTCGCGATTTCTTTTTGTCTACCCTTACTACGCGTCCCACAGGAATGGTCATTTCGGAAATCAAATCCGATTAGCGTTATTTCTGAAAATCAATCAGAAACCCTGAAAGATAAAACTCTCAATCCTCAGGAAGGGAGCGTTCAGAATAATGCCTCGTCGGCAAACACCGAAGTAACAGAAGACACGCCATCACTGATGCGCCGCGCTGGAACATGGCTTTTTTATCTCTATTGGTTCGGGGTGGCTGTATTTGGATTCAATTTCCTGCTGCAGGTATCGGTTTTATTGATCCGCTCTTATTCAAAACCAGTAATCCGTGATGGGAAATTCAGGATCGTCGAAATGAGCGGTGATAAAGCGCCTTGTTCATTCGGCAATACCATATTCATCAACCCTGCAAAATATGAATGGGAGACTTACAATCAGATCCTGCTGCATGAAAAAGAACACATTCGTCAACAGCATTCACTCGATATTGTATTGGGTGAAATCGTTTTAATTTTTCAATGGTTCAACCCCTTTGCATGGATCTATCGCAAGGAACTGGAAAGTAACCTCGAATTTCTGACAGATAATCTGATTCTTGAAAAACATAAAATAGACAGATCCAGTTACCAAATGAGCCTGCTGAAAGTTTCAACGCCCCATCTTCCACTTAGTGTTACCACCAATTACAATCAATCACTCCTCAAAAAACGTATAGTCATGATGAACGCCAAAAAATCAAACCTGCATACTACCTGGAAATATTTTTTCCTGCTTCCGCTGCTGGTATTATTTGTCTCTCTCTTAAATGAACCGGTTGCCTTCGGGAATACAGGTGATCCTGCAAATGTGAAAAAAACAAAAACGCAAACAGTAAGTGATATTATGGATACCGAAGGATCCTGGTTTGCAACGATCAAAAATGACATGATCAGTTTCCAGTTCAAAAGTGACGAAGATGATCAATCATTCAACAGTTCGTCGTTCCGGGTTTCGGAATTTTCTTCTCTCCCAAAAGAACAGTCAGGCACATTCAAACTCACCCGGGAAGCCGGAACCATGAATTTCACAGGCAAATTTGAAGGAGACCAGGGTATGGGTCGTTACAAATTCACACCGGATTATGATTACCGCGATCAAATGAAAAAAGAAATTTCCGAAACCCTTGACGACCGGGAGTTGCTTACCTTCTTTTTTGTAAATATCAAAAAGGATTATGTGCAGATGCTGAAAAACAACGGGTATGATAAGATCACTAAAGACGATCTGATTCCTTTGGTAGCCCTGGATATTGATCAGGCTTTCATTCGTTCGT
Organism: Flavitalea sp.; assembly: GCA_035526135.1. Taxonomy (GTDB): domain Bacteria; phylum Bacteroidota; class Bacteroidia; order Chitinophagales; family Chitinophagaceae; genus Flavitalea. Next base: position 7,047 of record DATLDA010000377.1, on the reverse strand, counting down.
TAAAAGAAAATGGTTATGAGTCTGTCGACCTGCAGGAATTGATCCCGCTCAAATCTTTGAAAATCGATGGATCCTATATCCGTGAAATAAAGGAAGCAGGTTATCCGAACGTTTCATTGAATCAGTTGATCACGTTCAAAGCACAGGGAATCGATGGAAAATACATTACAGATTTTAAAAAAGCAAACGGCAAAAACACAAAGGGTAAAGAGAATAACGATGCTGATGACCTGGTGGCCATGAAATCCCTTAATGTAGATGCAGGCTATATTCAGTCATGGAAAGATGCGGGATATTCTGACATTGAAAACAATGACCTGATTGCCATGAAAGCAATGGGTCTGACACCTGAATTTGCCAAAAGCTTTCGGGCTATAGGATATAAAAAAATCGCACCTGAGAATCTGATAGCAATGAAATCACAGAATATAAGTCCTGAGTATATCAGTGAATTCCAGTCATCCGGTTATAAAGATATAGACCTGGAAGACGTTGTTGCAATGAAATCATTGGGCATTACCTCTGAGTATGGAAAACAATTCCGTGACCTTGGATATGATAATATTTCTATTTCGAAGTTGATCCCCCTCAAAGCCCAGAATATTACTGCGCAATTCATCAAAGGTTTTAAAGACCTGGGGTATACGGACGTGACCCTTGATGAAGTAATTTCCGCAAAAGCAATGGGTGTAACTCCTGCTTTCATTACTTCAATGAAAGAAAAAGGGCATAATTTCAAAACACTTGAAAAATATATCCAGCTGAAAAGTATTTTGGATTGATACAACAACTCCTCGTGGACTCGACTTCAATCAATGTCAATCGGGTCCACGAGGTCTTTTTTGTTTACCAATACGCTATTGTTACATTTGATCTACTGCCAATGGTCAAATGATAAAATCAATTTTAATTGCAGGCTTTTTCGGCCTGTTTGCTTTTTATCTTCCCTCCTGCCGATCCGGAACAGATCAACCTACTATTGCTACAGATTCAATTTCTATTTCAAAAGGAAATCTATTGTTTACGCAGCAATGCAGTGGTTGCCATAATTTGAGGCAGAATGGAATAGGACCTGCTCTCAGTGGTATTACTGATTCCGCGTCACCTGACTGGATCAGACAATTTATTAAAGATCCAAAACAGCTGATTGAATCCGGAGACCAACGGGCAAAATTGCTCTTTGCAAAATATCCGACAGTGATGCCTTCCTTTCCATCCTTCAATGTGGATGATCTCAACAACCTCGTTTCTTATTTACACACACAAAAAACAAGCTTAAGTAAAAAACCATCTGATCCTTTGGCACTGAAAGATCCGATCCCCCAAAGAATTCCATTCTCTCACCTGCTGCTCGAATTAGAACCATACACGCAAATACCAGCATCCAGCAAAAATCCACCGCTTGCACGAATCGTTAAGATGGATATACAACCTGTCACAAGGAAACTATTTATACTTGATCTGCGAGGGAAATTGTACCAGATGCAACACGATACACCGGCAGTTTATTTTGATATCGCAAAAGAAAAACCCCATTTCATAGATAAACCAGGTCTCGCCACCGGATTCGGAAGCTTTGCATTCCATCCTGACTTCCTCAACAACGGACTGTTGTATACTACCCATACCGAACCCCGAGATTCCAAAAAAGCTGATTTTGGTTTCAATGATTCCATAAAAGTCACATTGCAATGGGTACTCACCGAATGGAAAACAAAAAATCCCCGGGAATTGCTTTTCACAGGAACTCCACGTGAGCTGTTTCGTATCAACATGGTTGCAGGCATACACGGAGTACAGGAAATCGCTTTTAATCCGTCAACAAAAAAAGGATATGATTATGGGCTCTTATACATTGGCATCGGTGATGGAGGGGCGGTGGAAAACGGACATCCGGAAATGGTACAAAACACCAAAACTCTATGGGGTACCATTCTAAGGATTGATCCGCTGGGAAATAACAGTAAAAACGGAGAATACGGAATTCCAATAAGCAATCCGTTTGCTGGACGGGGAGATTCTTCCCTGGGAGAAATCTATGCATTCGGTTTTCGCAATCCGAATCATCTTACGTGGACAAGGAGTGGCCAATTGCTGGCTACCAATATCGGACATGCGAATATTGAATCTGTAAACTACATCCGAAAAGGCCGTAATTATGGATGGCCTATCCGGGAAGGAACTTTCGTAATACAGGCCGAAAAAGGACTTGAAAACATTTATCCGTTGCCACTAAATGATTCGTCGTACAAAATCGCTTATCCTGTAGTGCAATACGATCACGATGAAGGCCAGGCAATTGCCGGTGGTTTTGAATATACAGGAAAAAAAATAGCTCAATTAAGAGGAAAATATCTTTTTGGCGATATTGTAAACGGACGGCTGTTTTATTCATCATTGCGCGATATGAAGGACGGAACTCAGGCTACCGTGAAAGAATGGAAAATCACAATGAATAGCAAATCGGTTACGCTGCGCGAACTGTGTAAGAATAATCGTGTCGACCTTCGGTTTGGACGGGACAACTTTGGTGAAATGTATATTTTAACGAAGGCAGACGGAAAGATATACAGGTTGAAACCGCCCGTAAAAAATTAAGAACAGCTTGATTATTTTGTATTATCTGACTGAATAAATCTCTTTTCAAGCGGTCGTGTAAATACCCATGCCCACCAGATCAATACAATTTGTAAAGGAAGCCGAATAATGGATATCCATAAGTTCGGATCATGCTGCTGGTAATAATTTATCATCATCTGAATATTAGCGGGGAACACTGCAATCAGCAGTGCGATAAGACACCAGGCAGCTATTCTTCGCGTAACTCCGGGGATCAAAAGCAAACCAAAAACGATTTCACAGACTCCACTAAAATAGACGAGCGGCAATTTCCAACCTAACCAGGTGGGCATGATCCTTTCGTAAGTTTCCGGATTCAAAAAATGATTTACTCCTGCCGCAATATACAGACACACCATTATGTACAGAGATATCTTCTTCATCTATGAATGTAATCGATTCATTGTACAAATTGATAATGCAATAACCACAAATTCAGTCAACACTTATTTAAAATTTTGAAGGGTTGGCAACTTTCTTTTGTACAATTAACAATAGCTTTGAGAAAACTGATCCATTATTTCTGGCTCAAGTTATTTCAACGGCCATTGTTGCTGATGATGACAGTTTAGAAGATTCCGAAATAAATTTCATGAATCAACATTTTAGAATAACTCGCAAACTATTAAACATCAAAGTATGAAAGTTCTCCTATTGCTTCTCTTACTGTTTCCTGCCTTTTCTTTTTCACAACTTGATAGCACCATCATTGCACGGATCAAGAATTTAGAAACATCGAATACGCTGAGTACCGATACAATTACTGTTGCCGAAGATGCCCTAACGAAGAAAATCAGGCAACTGAGGAATCTAAGGAAGGGACTCACAACAGAAACGATCATTCAAATTAAATTAATGGAAGAAAGACAAAAAGATACAACCCGGTCAAAAGAATATTATGATCAGCTGACTCGGGAAATGACAACTGGAAAAACAGGCAGGCTGATCGATAATTGCCTTATAAATCTGTACAGAAAAACTTTTACTGAAAAAGAAATTGATGATTTGATCCGTTTCTACAAAACACCAGCGGGAAAGAAAATGGATAAAGACTTTATTTTTTTGATGTTGCAATCGGTGAAAGACGCAGAGCAATTAATGAAAACGGCTATGGAAAATGTTGCACAGGAAAAAAACCGGTAGCAGGATCCGGATACTTTAAATATTAGCAATTTTCGAGAAGCGGCTTTAATTGAATAGTATCAACTTAGATGTTCAAATAAATTAGAAATGGAAAATTCTGTTCAACTCAAACACCCCGCTGGCAAAAAAGCGGTGCAAATGGATAAAAATAAATATGAACTGTTGAAAGAGGGTATGTTACATTGCCTTTCCAGTAAAGACGAATTTACACAGGATGAAATTCTGGAATGCGTGAAAGGCTTTTTCAAAAAGAACAAATCCAAATTTGAAGGATCGCTTTCGTGGCACATGGAATGGGTGAAACTTGATCTTGAAGCCAGAAAAATAATAAAACGAAACGGTGCGAAATCACCCGTTAAGTATTCGATTATCAGCTGATTACTTCAAAGGAACATGTATTTGGCGTTCGGCTGTCAGCTATCAGCTGTCTCACCATGAGTATTTGGAGTTGTATAATTTTTTTAATTGCCATCATAGCAGCTCTAAATCGCGTGAATCAGATTTTCAATAAATTAGTGAATTGATACACCCTGCACAAATACAGAACAATGAATGAAGATCTGCGTAGCCCAGACAAAACCTGTTACGGGAAATGTCGTAATCAATATCCTTAATCATATACGATTAATAGATCTTGCGATATCACATAACTCTGATATAATCATTTTTCCTGAACTCTCTCTGACAGGATATGAACCGGGCCTCGCCAAAGCCCTGGCAATTGTAGAGGATGATCCGAGACTCGATATTTTTCAAAAAATGAGCGATACGCACCGGATCATCATAGGCATCGGAGCTCCTATAAAAAAAAGTATAGGTATTTCTATCAGTATGGTTGTTTTCCAGCCTTATACAAATAGACAACTGTATTCAAAAAAGTATATCCACGCGGATGAAGTTCCATTCTTTATCAGCGGAACGGATACAATGATTATTTCTATGCCGGAGATTAAAATTGCATTAGCCATTTGTTACGAAATATCTGTTCAGCAGCATGTGGAAAACGCAATGAAAGAAGGAGCCGGAATATATATTGCCAGCGTCGCAAAATTTGAAAATGGTATTGCTAAGGCCATCAGCAGGCTTTCCGATATCGCCCGAAACCATTCGATGACCGTATTGATGTCGAATGCTACCGGATTGGCCGATGGTGATATTTGTGCTGGTAAATCATCCGTGTGGGATAAAACAGGAAAATTAAAAGCACAATTGGATAACACGGCTGAAGGAATTCTCGTTATGGATACTGTCACTGGAAATATCACCAAAAGTGTTTTAATAACCGGGCCTGAATCCTAAATTCAACATAAGACTTCCTCAGCCTATATCCATTTACATTTCTTCTGTTTTCGGTTTCGTCGATGAGTTTCTTAAAACGCGTTGACTGGTTTTTATATAAAACCCAACATATCTCTATAGAATTCCCAAAGAAGCCTGTCACATCCCTCCAGGAGCTGCATTTTACAAACGATCACTCCCACAGAAAAAGAGCACAATGCGGCGGCCCTGAAGTTTCATAATTCATTTCAACTAATACAATAACCAGGTCAGCCTTTCACGCAGTTTTCTTAATTTTCAATCCTAAGATTAACCCAGCCTTTTCCATAGCTAAAATACCTTTCATGCAATCGACAATTCCGGCCAATATAGACGCCTATATCGCAGGCTTTCCGAAAGAGGTTCAGCAACTCCTCCAGCAAGTCCGTGTAACCATTAGAAAAGCAGCCCCTGCTGCGGTGGAAGCAATTAAATACGCGATTCCGACATTCATATTGGAAGGCAATCTGGTCCACTTTGCCGGCTATAAGAATCATATCGGGTTTTATCCTGCACCCGATGGCATAGCAACGTTTAAAAAAGAGCTTTCAAAGTATAAAGGAGCTAAGGGCTCTGTCCAGTTTCCCATTGATGAACCCATGCCACTGGATCTTATTACAAAAATTGTAAAATTCCGAGTAGAGCAGAATCTCGAAAAAGCCGGAAAGAATAAGAGGATAAAAAAATAACTCACCGGTCATCCTACAAAACGGCTGCTGATTCAATAATCGTTCTATATCTTATTGCACACGAAAAATATTGGCATTTCTGTCCAATCCGGTTCTTCTCATTTGTTATGATAAGACGGATCGTTTAATTATGAACAATTAATACAAAAACAAATGAAAGAATTTATGTTGATTTTCCGGCACGAAGATGGTCATAAAATAGCGTCGCCGGAACAGATTCAAATCTGGATGAAACAAACAATGGATTGGATCGGTGGCATCGCTGCACAAAATAAATTCAGCGGTGGAAATGGTTTGCCCTTTGAGGAAAGCCGGGTGGTCAGGCCCCATAATGTTGTTACAAACGGACCTTTCGGTGAAATAAAAGAAACAATCGGCGGATATATTATTGTTAAAGCGGACTCTGTCGAAGAAGCCGTGGAATTCGCAAAAGGTTGCCCGGTTTTACAGGGAGAAGGCAACAGTGTCGAAGTGAGAAAAATAGCAAAAGGAGATGGTGTTCACTAAATTTTTTTGAAGCCTTTGTTGCCGCAAGGGCTTTTTTATTATGGACCATCAGGAATTGATACCACACTTGTTCCGATCAGAATTCAGAAAAATTACCACAGTACTCTGCAAATTTTTAGGGATCGAGTATATACAGATGGCTGAAGATATTACGAGTGATACATTTCTCGCCGCACTTGACACTTGGTCATACAATGGCATCCCGGAAAATCCGGTGGCCTGGCTTTATTCGGTCGCAAAAAATAAAGCCCTGAATCAGGTAAAACGCAACCATATATTTTCAGAAAAAATCATAAGGCATATAAAACCATCTTCAGGAATAGAAGAGATCAATATTGATTTGACTGATAATAATATTGCGGACAGCCAGCTGCAAATGTTATTTGCTATCTGCCATCCCTCTATTTCCACTGAAGCCCAGGCTGCTTTGGCGCTAAGGATCTTGTGTGGATTCGGAATTGATGAAATCGCGAATGCATTTCTAACAAATAAGGAAACTATCAATAAAAGATTGTTCAGGGCAAAGGAAAAATTACGGCATGAAAAAATTCAAATTGAATTTCCCCCCGATGCTGAAATTCATTCCCGTCTGAAAAATGTTCTGACAATTTTGTATTTACTTTTCAATGAAGGGTACTATTCGGAAAGTCGAGATACGGTTTTACGGGAAGATTTTTGCGTGGAAGCCATGCGTCTTGCATATCAGCTTATTGAAAATGAAAAGACAAATCAGCCGGCTGTGAACGCTTTGTTTTCCCTGATGTGTTTTCAT
>DATLDA010000376.1:0-3640 GCA_035526135.1 Flavitalea sp. | reverse complement strand
CTGAAAACCGGGTTCTGTCAACCACCGGAATTTGCGACAATTCGAACCTTGCGGAATCACCCTGGATCATGCCATCACTGGAATCAATATAGCTTTTCCATTTCCGGTAGTCTGTGTTTAACCGGGTTTTCAATTTCTCTACGGCTGCTTCGTTGGCTGCAGTAAAGATCAGCGCATCTGCACTCGCTTCCCACCAATATTTATCCTTATGTACGGCATAATATTTCTGCAAACCAGAAGTGTCGGAAGCCGCCTTGTCCCACACATTTTTTTGCATGATCTCAAATAATAAATTGCCTTCACGAAACTCATTTAATTGGTACGCAAATTCCGGATTGTATGTTTCAAGATGGTTGCGGTAATATTCGAACGCAACGGTTTCGATGTATTCCTCATATAATTTGCCCGAAGCCTGCTGTTTGTCCTCTGCAGTAAGGCCTTCCATTGATTGCAGATAAGTTTTCCAGTCCTGTAACCTGATCACCTGATTTCTGAATCCGAATAAAGGCGTTGTCGCTTTTAGATCGGGCAATACAATATTTTTTCCTTTAAGCAGGCTGTCGGTGAATGAACGAAAACTTTTTTGCGATACAGGATATTTCCTGAATTGAGTTAGTTTGAGAATGGAAGCAAGGAGTGTTTTTTTCCCAACGATCATCCTGTCATTGTTGAGGATCTGCTGTTTTGTTTCTTCTCTTGCCTGCTTGTTTTTCACATCATCAAACACAGGCTTTGTATCGATAAGTTTGAGAATGTGATAACCAAATGAAGTGGCAACGGGCTGGCTCACCTCTCCTTTTTTAAGTTGAAAAGCCGCTTCCTCAAAGGCTGGCTCATACCTGCCAGTGCCGAACTCCGGCATTTCACCGGCATTTTGGTAAGTGAGGTTATCTCCACTCAGGGTTGCTGCAATGGTCTTCATGTCTCCACCTTCCGCAAGTACCTTTCTTACTGAATCTGCACGCTTTTTGATTTCCTGCTTCAGCGCTTCAGATGCATCAGGTGGAAATGCCAATAAAACCTGGGCAATGCGCACCTTTCCTTTGGCCTTTCGCTCTTCAGTGATCTTAAAAATATGAAAACCCGTCTCACTTCGATAAACCGTACTGTATTTTCCCACGGGGGTGGCATACACAATGTTTTCTAACGGGTAGGGCAATACGAAAACCGTAATCCAACCGATGTCACCCTTATTCTTCATTACGGAAGGATCTTCCGAAACATCTGATGCTACACTTTCGAACGATTCGCCTTTTTGTAAACGATCATAAGCCTTATCAATTTTTTCTTTGGCAGGAGGAAGCAATCCGGCCCTCATCGATGCAGGTGCTGAAACAAAAATGTGTGAGACATGAATGTCTTTTCGTCCCCTTTCAATTGCTTCATCGATTAATGCCTGAATACTTGCTTCTTCATTCATGTAACTTTCCACTACCTGGTTGCGGAAGTTGATCAGTTCCAGTTTCTGGTTGGCCAGCGTATCGAGTCTTCTGTCTTTCGCCGCCTGGACTTTGAGTTTGTAACGGATATAAAGTTCGAGGTAATCCCGATATGCCTGCAAATCCGCTTTTTCAGCTGTATTATTTTTTCTGTATGCTTTTAGAAATTCCGCCTTCGTTACAGTTCTCCCGCCATAGGTAAAAAGTACCTGTGCGCGCGAATGGGTACTGACAACAAAAAGAAAAAACAAAAACGTAAAGATTTTACGGTCCATTAGTTGGGTTTTTGACTTTTGGATTTTAATGTGAGCACTTCGTCTATCTGCTGATACGTGAGTTTTTTTGCGATGATGTGTTTGTCTTTATCAAGCAGGTAAAGCATTGGTGTCTGGTAGACATCATAGAGCTGGCGATAGCCCGGCTTGCCTGCTGCATTTTCTTTTTCCTGCTGTGCAGGCAACTGATAAACATGTACCCAGTCGCGCAGATCGTGTTTATGAATAAAGGAGCTCCATTCTTCCCTGCTACCTTCTGTTTTCACAGCATATACAGTTACGCCCAGATCTTTCCATTTCGCTTTGTAGAAGGAATCGATTTTAGGAACTACTTCTTTGCAATGACTGCAGGTAGGATCCCAGAAACACACGATGATATATTCAGCGGAAACACCGTATAATGGTACATCCTTTCCGGTACTATCTACCATTTCCATATTCGCAGCAGGCTGGCCGATCAGATTTGCCATCAGGCTATAAGCTCGTCTTGAAACAAATTCTTTGTATTGCGGCGTGAAAAAATCTGCCTGGCCTGTATTTATATATTTTTCAAACAGGTGAACGAATACAGCGTCCTGACCCATGTATTCAGGATTTACATATTTCTGTACAAAATGAACAAGGAGGTATTTAAACATTTCCCTACTCGGCCTCGCCTGCAGCAACATCGCATCTACTTCTTTTTTGATAGAATCCGGTTGCATGGGTACCAGGTCCCTGTAATATTTTTCCAATTTCGGTTCAAAAAAAGGTGTACGTACCAGTCGTTCATCACTAAAACGAACGCCATCCCAGAAATGTGTTTTATAATACTGGTATGCAAAATTGCTATCATATTTCCCACCGGGATGTTTTACTGCGGGAGGAACAACGGGTTCTTTGATTGCCTTGAAGAGAACACCGAGCAACGAATTCGGGTCTTTTCGAATGATGCTATCCCGGTATTGTTGCATGCGCAGATCGAGCGCTTTTATCCTCGCAGCAAGCATTGAAGAATCAGAGGCATTCCTGGCCCGTGAATAATTTACTGTTGCCTCCGAAAGCGCTTTCCCTGTCTTTGTAGCAAATGTTGTGTAAGACTGAAAACGAGTATTGATCAGAGAACCGGTAAATGTACTGGTAAAGGGAAGGTTGGTAGTATCAGCACGAATGGAAAAATGCTGCGGCTGATCGATCAATACTTCGAACAGGATTTCCTTCTTTGGTGAAACAATAAAATAAATTCCACCCGCCAGCCGCTGCTTGCCTTTGAATGCGCCCAGACCCTGCCGATCGAGAACAGCAGAATCTGCGATCGCTTTCATTTTACCATAATAATAAGCCAGGTAAACTTTTTGATTTTTAAAATCTTTAAAATTGAGATTGATCTGATATCCGGACTGTGCAGCCAGTAAAAGTCCACTTAACAAAAAGATCAAAACGAAAGGTAGTTTTTTCATTGCCGGATTTAGATAATGCCCGAAATTATTAAAAATACAACGCTTGTGCTGTTAATTATGGTATGATTTATCCCGGGAACAAAATGGCCCGGGCAAAAAAAAACCCTGCTTCACAGCAGGGTTTCCTAAAAAACGTTCCATTATTACTTCACTTCATTCCACTCTGTATTGATTGTCACTTCAACATCTTTTGCTACCACCAGGCTTCCCGCTTCTGTAGCACGATCCCATTTCAAATTATAATCAAAACGGTTGATCGTTGCTTTCGCTTTAAATCCGGTCTTTGCACCTCGTTGTCCTTCCAACCTTCCACCATAGGTAACATCGAATGTTACAGGTTTCGTGATATCCCTGATTGTCAGGTTTCCGTTCAACTGATATTTATTATTTCCTACCGGTTTAAAAGACGTGCTTTCAAATTTCATAGTCGGATACTTTTCTGCATTGAAAAAGTCATCCGACTTCAGGTGTTTATCGCGGTTTTCAT
>DATLDA010000374.1:0-13363 GCA_035526135.1 Flavitalea sp. | reverse complement strand
TGGAAAAAAAGAGGATTGAACCAAGGTTTGTTGCAAGGTTTACAAATTTTGCATAAGCGCTTGCATGCAGAAAATCAAAACCCGTGAGGGTGATGAATGCAAGCAATAAAAAACTTCCTGCGCCCGGTCCAATAAATCCGTCATAAAAACCCAGGATCAATGCGATAAAAAAACCATAAACGATTTGCCTGCGCTGATTTTCGGGTTGGCGATCTGTTGATCCGAAACTTTTGGTAAAAAAAGTATAAATAGCCACTGCTATCAAAATGAAAAATAGAAATGGTTTCATAAAGGCATTGCTCACCTGAACCAATAGGGCAGAGCCGCACCACGATGCAATGAATGCAGTGACCATAAGTATTAACAACAACCTGAAATTGAGAGACACGCGACGTGCATATTGTGTGGCCGCAATCGACGTTCCGCTAAATGCGGGGATTTTTAATGTGCCTATAACGGTTGCAACTGACCAATTTGGCAATATTACGAGAGCTGCCGGGGTCTGAATAAGACCGCCGCCACCAACAATCGAATCAACAAATCCCGCAAGAAATGCGGCTATGCACAATACAATGATTACTGTAATTTCCGTAGGGGAGTCGTTTTTGAAAGCTTATGCTTTCGGTTGTCAAATTATTTTTCTGTGTTTTTCAATACACCCATAAATTCTTTCCATGGTCCGACTTCTTGTAAATACCTGTGTGCCATGACACGACTCAATTGATACAAATGCGTGCAATCATGTGCAACCCATGCGGCAAGTAATTGTTTCAACGTTACTTCACCGAACGTAGGATGAATACCAGTTTTTAAAAGATCCCTGTTGGACAAATTTGATTCTGTCAATAGTAAAATATTTTGCTCTCTTAAGGTGGAGAACTCTGCCAATAGCATTTCAATGGATTTCCCTTTACTGTCTTTGAATTGTGCGAATCTGTCAAACGGTTCAAATTTTTTATCACCTTCCCGAAGAATGATTTTCATGCGGGGGATCCAGTCCGTTTTTTCACCATGTACCAAATGACCGAGAATGTCGTATGCGTTCCAGGTTTCTCCACCTTCATTATGGTGTACCCAGGAAAGATTCAGTCCTTTGAGCCAGGCAATGAGAATTGCAGGAGTACGTGAAAGCAGGGCAATCGCTTCTTCAAGGACGAATGAATCAGAGCCCATAATCAAATTTTTGTTTGCAAATTAGCCAGTACCAACCCGCAAATAATAAGAATGCCGCTTACCAGATGTACCCAGGTTATTTTTTCATTCAATATCAGAACTGCTTCGAAGGTGCTGAAAAGCGGAATCAGGTTTCCAAATAATGCTGTTCTTGCAGACCCAAGTCTTGCAATCGCTGCGTTCCAGCAAAGAAACGAAATTACCGATGTGCCAAGTCCAAGATAAAGTATGATACCAATGAGTTCCATGCTCCATTGGATCGTTGTATACTGTGCTTCCGTCACATATGCCGGAAACAATAGAATCGTGCCAATCAAAAATGTAATGCACAGGTAACTTACCGGCCGCAGACCTGCAGGTTTTTTTTTCACCAGTGTATTGTAGATGGCAAAACAAAGTGCAGCGGTAAGTATCCACAAATCTCCTTCTGAAAAGCGAAGGGCTAACAAGCGGCTTATACTTCCTCTTGAAAGAAGATAAAATATTCCGGAAATGCAGGTAAGCATTCCCGTTACCCGTAACAATCCGATCCTTTCTTTCAAAAAAACGGCGGCGAGAATCAGGGCAAATACCGGAGATGAAGTTGTACCGATAAGCGCAAGGTTGATAGCTTCCGTATAGTGACCAGCTATGTAAACAAAAGTATTGAAGAGGGTGATACCTGAAAGTGCAGTCCAGAACAAATACGCAAAGTTAAATCTGATTACAGGGTAATCTGATTTTAATAAGTTTATTGAAAAAGGTAACAGCATTATGGTGGCTGTCAGCCACCGGAAAAATGCAAGGCTGACGGGTGGAATTTGTTGATATACCGCCCGTGCGACAATGAAATTGCCAGACCATATAAAAGTTGCAAATACTGCAAGTGAAATACCAATGAAAATTTTTCTGCCGGCGGTTGCTTCCACAGAATTAAAAATTAAAAATTAAAAATGCAAAAGGGAAAGAAGAAAGAGAAGAAAAAACAAATTTTCAATTTTTTAATTTTTATTTTTAAATTTTAATGTGCAAAATCCATTTCAAAATTTCCATTGATCCTTTCCATGGGCGGATTGAAGTAACCGAACTTCAGTGAGGGAAATTCATCCCGGAGAAGAGTCATTACCTGTTTTATACCAAGCAGCTCACCCGTTTCCACAACTCCGATCTTTCCGAGGTACCAATCAGGATCGATATTGAAATTCCTCCACTGAATCATGTTGAGCCCGGTATCAATTATCAATTGCCGAAGCGCTTCATATTCAGGAATGGAATCTGTCATACCCGGAAATACAAAATAATTGATGCTGGACCACCCGCCAAAACGTTTGACTATCCGGAGACTTTCTATAATATCTTCAAACTTGTAATTATTTGGCCTGTAATATTTTTCATAAGTTTCTTTCCTTGCAGAATTCATACTTACACGAATGGAATTCAGTCCTGCTTCACACAGAGCTTCCACTGATGCAGGTTTAGAACCATTTGTATTAATATTGATACTTCCACGCGCTGTATGTTTACGTATTCCGGTGATCGAATCGCGAATGGTTTCCCACATTAGCAGGGGTTCTCCCTCGCATCCCTGACCGAAGCTGACGATAGGGAAGGGGGCGGCAGTCAGGTGAGGGACAGTAAATTCTATGATCTCTTCGGCAGTAGGCTTGAATGTAAGCCTGTCTTGTGTCGAAATAATCGTTTCGTCTTCGGGTTGAAAAGAAATACATCCGATGCAGTTTGCGTTGCATGCAGGTGAAGTCGGAACAGGACATTCCCACCGGCCGATAAAATAATTGCGTGCTGCAGGACAATGATAAGTGAGGCAGCAATTATCAGCCAGGTGGCGGACCAAACGGTTGTCGGGGTAATGTTTCAGTATTGTTTCAACTCCGGATTCTATATTTTCAGCAATATATCCTTTGCTTTCCTGCCGGATATCTTGTTCGATCCGAACAGCCGGCACCACGAACTTTCCATTCAACCAACCCGCGGCAGTATAACAAAACAAAGGTAAAGTCGGAGCACCCGAGCCGGTTTCGTATGATGCGAGATGCAATCCGGTATGCGCCGGTGGTATGAATGCTGCCACTGCCCATCCTTTATCACAAAGACGCATTGTACCGCTTTTGACATCTATTCCGATCGCTTTGCGTTGCGGTAATTCGTAAAGACTCCCACCGTCAGGTAATTCAATCCAGTCTTCCAGGGGAACAGCATAAGCATCCCAACCGCTGCGACCGGTGGCATACAGTGTGGAGTCTTCAAAAATATTTCCTTTCCCGTCAGAATATAAGAGAAAAGGAGATGGAGATAATGACATGATTCGTTCGTGAAAAGTCAGATGATTGCCTGCGTCGCAGAAAATTTCGCTGACTGCAAATTTCGTGAATTACATTGGATTGAGGAGTAAATAACCCAGGCATTTTATAATGTCGAACGGGGTTCAGTACTTTCAGTCATTACCCCTTTGCACCAGGCGTTGAATTCTGTTTCGGAGGCTTCCTGTTCGCCGGCATCAATTTCTTTTTGAAATATTTTATTGTTTCGGAAGTCTACCGTGAGAAGGCCGTCTTTCAACACCACATGATTCACATCTGACCATGAATATTTTTTTTTAAGAAGACTATTGAACACAATGTGATCATAAGAAAAGCCGATCTCGAGGGGATGCCTCGCCTGATATTCAATGAGCGCCAATGCAGCAAAAACAAAAAGTAGCCATTGAAAATAAGGCATGTTTGTCCAGACAAGTGCAGCTATGAGCAATCCTTTACTGTAATAAACCTGTTTGTCCCGCTGACGGGAGATAATACTATTTCTTATAAGGACAAATGCGATAACGCCGATACCAATACAATAAGTAAACACAAGACGCTGTGATGAAATTTGTTCTTTCAGGAAAAATAAAAGTGAGACGAAACAAAGAAGAAATCCTATTGCATTCATAGCGCGGGAATGTTCATTCCTGATGACGATGATGTAAGGATAAGTTGACTGATCAGCCAAAAATTAATTATTACTTGCGACTAAAAAATTACAAAGTTTAAACAACACACGGGCTCCGACGTTTGCATCCCAGTCATGTTCCCCTACACCGACTTCATTAAGGTCAAATCCGATCAGTTTCTTTCCGCTTTTCATAAGGCATTTCAGCAGGAAATAAATCTGTTCCGTTTCAAATCCGCCCTGTACGGGTGTACCGGAATTCGGGCATAATTTCGGATCCAATCCGTCAATATCAAAACTCAGCAGAACATTTTGCGGCAGATGTTGAACGATCTCTTCTGCAATCTGTTTCCAGGTCTGGCCTTCGTATTGTCTTTCTTTGATGTCTTTATCGAAATACGTTACTACACGGTAATTGCTGTTGCGGATATAATCCCATTCTTCTTCACAATAATCACGGATGCCAACCTGAACAACTTTAGAAATTCCCGGAATTTCGGTCAGTGCATTATACATTATACTCGCATGGCTGTAACTGAAATATTCATATCCTTTTCTCAAATCACAATGAGCATCGATCTGAAGAATGCCGAAACTTCCATGTTTCTCCGACATCGCCTTATAATATCCGAGCGGAGTACTGTGGTCACCCCCTAATATGCATACGAGTTTGTCTTTTTCAAGCAGCTTTTTAGTTTGGTCATACACCCAGTTCTTAAGAAAGATTCCGCCTTCATTGATTTCTTTCAGCGATTTGCACATGAACGCATTGTTGCCAACGATTTCTCCTTTTGAAATGTAATCGATCAGTAATTCAGCTTCTTTTCTCAGGTAATCGCTCTTAAGCAGAAGTTTTTTGTCAGCCTGCTTCATATAAAATCCCTCTTTCCACGAATTTGGATTATCTGCATCAAACAGGTCGACCTGCATACTTGCTTTAAAAATATGTTCTGGGGCGCGTGCGGTACCTGCCGAATAACTCACCGTTACTTCCCAGGGTACAGGAAGGATCACCAGTTTTGATTCTTCTTCGTTTGAGGGCAAACCAAAAATATTATTGTTCGGATTACTGGCACCGTTGGGGTCAAATTCGGAAAGATTGCTCATTGTATGTTTGAAACCATTAAAACGCGTTGCAAGGTAATGCAGTATGGACTGTTGGCAAAATAGCCGGATAAAGACGCGATAAGTATCCCTAAAGTTGGATGGGCCGGCCGGCTTAGATAAAGAGATGGCTTTTAAAACTGTTAAACTATTCAATAAAAAGAGCAAAAGTGGTGAAGACTGCCTGTTGACGGACATTAAGATTTCGCGCTTTTCTCTGCTGCGCGTTTTGTACGTAACTTTACATTGAAATGAAAAAATTACATATAGTTGTTCTTATTGGTATTGCCATTGTCATCGCTGTAATGGTTAGCATGATGGGTGATCTGAGTACATACGAAACACTGGCATCAGCAAAACAGAAACCCGGGAAAACAGTTACCATAATAGCCAAACTGGACAGAAGTTTTTCCCAACCGGTTCAATTCAATGCAGCGAGCAATGCCAATCTGACGACCTTTCATGTTGTCGATTCACTTGGTGACAAGGCTAAAGTGGTATATCATTTTGAGAAGCCTATGGATATGGAAAAAAGTGAGCGTATGGTTCTGAAAGGAAAAATGAACGGTGATATTTTTGAAATTACCCAGAAAGATGGGATCCTCATTAAATGTCCTTCCAAGTATAAAGACGATCCAAAAGCTGCACAAAATAATCTCAGTCAAAATCAATAAAGTGTCATGGATTATATTGGTGAGCACCTGTGGCCGGGGCAATTAGGGCATTTTTTTGTTGTGCTTTCATTAGTTGCATCCCTTGTGGCATCGATTGCTTACTACCGCGCCTCCAACACGGCGGGAGATGCGGCACATCAATGGAAACTGCTTGCAAGAACCGCATTTCTGATTGATGCGATTAGCGTACTTGCGATCTTCTCACTCATTTTCTTTATTATCTCGCACCATTACTTCGAATATCATTACGCGTGGAATCACTCCGATACCACACTTGAACCAAAATATCTGCTCAGTTCTATCTGGGAAGGTCAGGAGGGAAGTTTTTTATTGTGGACACTGTGGCATGGCGTTCTGGGTGCTATACTAATGCGGACCGCAGGTAAATATGAAGCCCCGGTAATGACCGTAATTAGTCTGGTGCAATTTGTTTTGGCCACCATGATCCTGGGAGTGTATGTGTTCGATATAAAAATTGGGAACAACCCTTTTGTGTTAGTGCGGGATTCAGGCGCCCTTGATGGTGCGCCCTTTTTTTTTGACAGTGAGACCGGCTTGTTGCGAAATGATTATCTGCAATTCATTTTACAAAAAGGAGGAAATGGATTAAATCAACTGTTGCAAAACTATTGGATGGTGATCCATCCGCCGGTATTATTTCTTGGATTTGCTTCTACTATCGTTCCCTTCGCATATGCTATGGCAGGATTATGGAAAAAAGATTTTACCGGTTGGACAAAAAGTGCTTTGCCCTGGTGTTTGTTTTCAGGAGCGATACTGGGACTGGGAATTATGATGGGAGCGAAGTGGGCCTATGAATCGCTCACATTTGGTGGATACTGGGCGTGGGACCCTGTTGAAAATGCTTCACTCGTCCCGTGGTTTATCCTTGTCGCAGGAATTCATACCCTTGTAATTTTTAATTCCACGGGGCATTCACTCCGTCCTACTTATTTCTTTTTGATCACAGCATTTCTGCTTGTACTGTATTCAACCTACCTGACAAGGAGCGGTGACCTGCAGGACACATCGGTTCATGCATTCACGGGCTCAGGAATGAACTGGCATTTGCGGGCATTTGTATTTTTATTCCTATTACCTGCAATTATTCTTTATGTCCGCAGGTATCGCAGCATTCCATTTATCGCGAAAGAAGAAAACACCTATTCCCGCGAGTTCTGGATGTTTATTGGTTCTCTCGTTCTCTTTCTTTCATCGCTTTTTATCATTTTGTTTACGTCGCTTCCCGTAGTGAACAAAGTATTGGGAACGAAATTTACCATTGGAGAAGACAGGGAATTTTTTTATAACAGGATACAGGTTTTTGTAGCGATTGTTCTTGGCATATTAACAGCAACAACACAATATTTAAAATACAGGAATACAGAGAAGAAAACTTTCGGCAGGAAGATATTGTGGCCAACGGTCATTGCTATCGCTATTTCAATTGCTATCGCTCTTCTTGGAAATGTTGATTATGAAAAGTATGGTGCAGGCTTTCTCGTTGCGATTCACCTGGCCATTTTCGCAGGTGTGTATGCAGTGATTGCCAATGGGGCTTATCTGAAAATAGGGCTGCATGGAAAATTGAAAGCTGCTGGTGCTTCAATCGCGCATGTCGGATTTGGTATTTTCCTCGTTGGTGTTCTGATCTCTTCTGCAAAAAAAGAAGTGCTGTCGATGAATTTCATTAACCCACTCAACTTTGGTGCCGATGCCAAGGAAAAAGGAGTGGAGAACCTGACGCTTTTTCAGGGTATCAAAACAGATATGGGTAAGTTCTGGGCAACATATGCAAGAGATACGACGGATGAAAAAGGCAAGACAACTTATTTCCACATTGAAATGGAAAAAAAAGACAGCACTGAAAAATTTACATTGTATCCGGATCTCATAAAAAACACAAAGGGGCAGGAAGGATTTTCCAATAACCCCGATTCCAAACACTATTGGAATAAGGACATTTTTTCCTATATAAATTATACGGACAAGATGATGGCCGGAGAAGATACTTCCCGCTTCCGAAGTTCTGCCATGGAAATTGGTGATACTATTTTTTATTCCGGCGGATTTATCGTACTCAATAAAGTGAGTGTGAATCCTTCCGATGCAAGGCACCAGTTTCATGAAAACGATACCGCCATCAGGGCTGAATTGGCCATCACTGCGCTGGATGGAAGAAAAGACATTGCGCTGCCGGTGTATTACCTTCGAAACAATCAGGCTAATTATATTCTTGATACTGTTTATTCGCAGGGCCTTGCAATTGGATTATCACGCGTGGTGGATGCCCGACATATTGAAATCAGCGTGAAGGAATCGTCCAGACTTACTCCTTTTGTTGCCCTTAAAATTCTTCAATTCCCATTTATCAACCTGGTTTGGTTGGGGACGGTATTAATGGTTTCAGGGTTCATTATCAGCCTGTTTTACAGGCTTAAATTGCTGCGCAACCGAACTGTCCGACTTTAGCATTTGATTGGCAGCCGAATGGGTTACATTTCTGTCTGAATTGTATAAATCCTTAGCGAAATTTGCTATTTTGGAGATCATGGTTTTGTTTCACACATTACATCGAAGGCTATTATTACTACTTTTTATTCTTCTGACACTTTCTGTTGCGGGGCAGGAAAGCCCTGATACGACCGTCATTCCAAGACCCATCTTAGGACCTAACGATACCATTCCTGTACCGGCAATAATCTATCAGGCTGAATGGGTACCGGGACAGCAATTAGAATGGATTTGGATCCGGGCGCCTTATTCAAAAAAAGCACGTAAGAAAAAGGAAGAATGGACACGCCTGCGCAATGCCGTATATGTAACGTATCCATATGCGCGTCGGGCCGGGCTAATTATGAATGAAATAAATGCACGGCTTACATTACTCAATGATAAAGAAGAAAGAAAAAAATACATTAAATCGCGGGAAAAGGATCTCAAGAGAGAATTTGCAGATCCGATATCAGATCTTTCTGTATATCAGGGCCGTGTTCTGATGAAACTGATCAACCGGCAGACCGGAAATAATTGCTACGAAATTATCAAAGAATACAAAGGCGGATTTACTGCACGGTTCTGGCAAACCATTGCACAGGTATTCGGCAGCAATCTGAAACAACCTTACAATGCCACTGGTGCTGAAAAAGAAATTGAATCGATCGTAATGGAAGTGGAACGGATGTACCGAGGGTAAATTAAAAATTAAAAATCGTTACTTTTTAATTTTTACGTTTTCATTTTTAATTATTCAATTCATAATTTCTGAATCTTTTGCACCAATGCACTTGTTGAAAAGCCTTCCACGATCGGATTGATTACAATTCTTCCCCCAGCAGCTTTTACTTCGTTTGCACCGGCAATCTGTTCTTCCCTGTAATCTCCTCCTTTTACCAACACGTCGGGTTTAATCGTAACAATAAGGTTGAGAGGGGTGTCTTCTTCAAAAACAATTACAGCATCCACCATTAACAGAGACGCGAGGACAATTGCACGGGATTGTTGTTGATTTACCGGACGACCGTTACCTTTTAGTTTTTTAGCAGAAGTATCCGAATTAAGACCGACAATCAGCATATCAGCTTCTTTTGCCGCCGCAGATAAGGACGCAATATGCCCCTCATGAAGGATATCAAAACAACCATTGGTAAATGCGATTGATTTGCCGAGAAATTTCCATTGCTCTACACGTTTCCTCAATTCAGGCAGCGTTAGGATTTTCTGTGAGAGCACTTCCGGTTTTTTCATCCAGTTTTTTTTGTTTGTTGAGATAAGGCAACAGGGCAAGTGCAATAAAACCACATACAAGGATTTGTACAAACTGCGTCAGCCATAATAACCATCCGAAGGCTTTTCCAAGATTATCACTCAGCCCATATAATGTCATGGTTTCCTGCACCAGCAAAGGATAAGCACCGATTCCGCCTTGCGTTACAATCATACCAATACTGCCAAGAGACAAAACAGAAAGCGAAGTTTTCATGCCGTAGTGAGCTGTTTCCTCCATGGCATACATTCCGATCCTGACACTGAGGAGGTACATGAACCAAATGAAAAAGGTATGAAAAAAGAACCACCCTTTTTTTTGCACAAACCGTACACTGGTTAATCCCTGCCAGATTCCCTTAATGATTTTGCGAATGCGGCCGATAAAATTAATATGCCGGAACCGTCGAAGAATATACCACGTTAGCAATAAAATTATTACCAGGATTGATAAGAGGATTGCGAGTTTTGTTTTAGACATCCCGCCCTGCTTCGAAGAAAAAAGTTCACGAAGAAGTTGCAATGAAAAATCACCGATGACATCGATCTGTGAAAAAATGGTAATTGCGAAAACAAGTACAAGACAGATCATATCAAAGGCACGCTCGGCTACAATCGTTCCGATTAATTTGTCGGCAGGTACTTTTTCGTAGCGCGAAAGAATGGTACATTTCAAAACTTCTCCCAGCCTTGGAACAGCAAGGTTTGCCAGATACCCGATCAGCACGGCCAGAAAAGTATTGGTAAGGCGAGGCTTGTATCCCAGCGGTTCCATTAAGATCTTCCATCGGATAGCACGACTAAAATGTGCCAGTAACAATACCAGACATACCGGTAATGTAAGCCAGTAATTTGCCCTTCTGAAGGCCGCTTTTATTTCTTCCCAGTCATTATTTTCAATCTTACCCAGTGACCACCAGACCAGAAAGATCCCGAGCCCGAGAAAGAACATGTATTGCAGCAGGCTCAGGACTTTCTTATTCATATTTATCAGGGAAATTAGCCGGCAAAGATATATAACGGCGTGATTAGAGTTTATTGCCTTGCGTAGGAAAAACCACAGCAGGATGGAATGATTTTGCTTTTTCAAAATCCATGTGTGCATACGAAAGGATGATCACAATATCACCTACTGCTCCGAGCCTCGCAGCCGGACCATTCAAGCAACATACACCAGAACCTTTCTTCCCCCTGATCAGGTAAGTTTCTATCCTGGAACCGTTGTTGACATTTACCACGTGAACTTTTTCATGTTCAAGGAGATTGGCAGCTTCCATAAGCTGTTCATCCAAGGTGAGGCTTCCCACATAATGAAGATTAGCTTCTGTGATAACAGCCCTGTGAATTTTTGATTTTAATACTTCAATCTGCATAGTGCGCAAAACTATATAATACAAACCATGCGCAAATAAGTTTAACCAGGCAATAAGAGATTGTCGATTAATCTCACTTCACCGAGGAATGCGGCAATGAGCGCAACCTGCGGGCGATTTGTTTTTTCTTGCTGTATTTCTAATGTGGCAGCATCCGCCACTTCAACGTAATCGACACGGAATTTTTTTTCTTCGAGCATGTTGATCGCTTCATGTTTTACCTGAACTACGGATTTCTTATAGCCCGCAGCAATATGATATAACGCTGCGCTGATTGTTGCGGCCCTGTTTCTTTCATCTTTATTCAGTCTGCGATTGCGGCTACTTAATGCCAGACCATCTGCTTCGCGCAGGGTTGGCACAACGATCAGTTCAGATTTAATTTTCATCAGTTCTATTAGTTTGGCGATGACCAAGCATTGCTGATAATCTTTTTGTCCCATGAAAAGTTTATGCGGATCCACAATCTGTAAAAGTCGGTGCATCACCTGGCACACTCCCTGAAAGTGACCCGGCCTGTATTTTCCTTCCAAAATTGTTTCAAGATATCCGAGTGGATATTTTTCGAGGCTGTTAGTACCTCCGGAATAAATTTCACTTACCGACGGCAGAAATAGAATATCGGTGCCGCAATTCGCAAGCAGAAGGATATCCTCTTCAATGGAACTAGGGTATTTATTAAAATCGGACGGGTCATTGAATTGTGTGGGATTCACAAATATGCTGACCACCGTAAGCGCCGAATTTCCTTTACTGAGGCGAATGAGCTTTGCATGTCCTTCATGCAATGCACCCATCGTAGGTACAAAGCCTACAGGCGCCGAAAGGTTAGAGCAAGATTGCAGAAATGTTCGGAGTGTTTCCGGCTTTTTTATCAGAATCATTATCGGTCATTTATGCGCCTTCACAGTCTCCTTTCGCCCCATTTTTTCAAAAATTTCCCCTACCTTTGCACCCACAAATTAAAAGGTTATCTAACCAATTACACAGAATGGTGACAGCAAAGAAAAGGATATTGTTTATAGCGAACGAAATGTCGCCTTATCTGGAGCTAACAGAATTTTCAGAAATCGTTAACCGGCTTGCTATAAAAGCCAATGAGACCGGATTTGAGGTTCGTTGTATCATGCCACGTTTCGGAAGCATTAATGAACGTCGTCACCGACTTCACGAAGTTGTAAGATTATCCGGGATCAATGTTTCGGTTGACAATGATGATTACCCTCTTCAGATCAAAGTTGCTTCTTTACCCAATGCGCGGCTCCAGGTTTATTTTCTTGACAACGAAGATCTTTTCAAAAGAAAGTTCATTTTTCATGATGACCAGGAAAAATGGTACGAGGATAATGGATTGAGAACAGTATTCTTTTGCAAAGGTGCATTGGAAACCGTCAAAAAATTCGGCTGGCCTCCCGACCTGATTCATTGCAGCGGATGGATGACCGGCTTAATACCATTATATCTGAAAACCATTTACAAAAAAGAACCTGTGTTTGCACACAGTAAAGTGATCTATACGATTGGGAGCACAAGTTTCAAAGACAAGCTCGGCGCAAATTTTACCAAGCTGGTAAATATCAACGGCACCCTGAAAGAAAAAGATCTGGAACCTTTTAAGGACGCTTCTAATAATGCGATGTTTCATGGCGCTGCTGCCTATTCGGATGCAATAACTTTCGGCGCAGACAAGGTCGACAAAAAACTCATGGAGGACTTTGGGAAAGTCAGAAGTAAAAAACTTCTTGCCTATAATGCAGAATCTGATTTAACAGACTATTTACAATTGTATGCCGACCTTGCCAAATAGGTAAATTCTGTAACCCATATCAAAAATTTTACGTGAAGAGGAATTTTTTTGTTTGCGCACCGGCATTGCTGATCCTGCTCTTTTTTTTCTTTTCCTGCACTAAAATAGATACAACAGATCTCGGAAATGAACTTATCCCCGCTGTTGACAATGTCAATACTTTTGAGACGACATTGAATGTTATTACTGATAATTTCTTTCTTCCCGATACCTCCAGGCTCCGTCGTGATGAAGATCATGCGCTTGGTGCAATCACAAATGACCCGGTTTTTGGAAAAACAACCGCTGATTTATATTTTACTGTAACACCACGTGTACTTGGCTCTCGTCCGTTTCCTGCTACCGATAGTATTCTCTCTGTCGATTCCGTTGTATTATCACTTGCATTCAAAGGACTATATGGAGACAGTAATTCAGTTGAACGATTTCAGGTGTATGAAGTTGAAAGTGATGAAAGAGGCCGGTTTAAGGATTCGGTAAAAGGATATCTTGTAAGTCATGCGGGGTTTGGTCGCGACCCGCTTCTGAAAATCCATGACCAG
>DATLDA010000350.1:0-6236 GCA_035526135.1 Flavitalea sp. | reverse complement strand
GGCAGAAAAGTGAATGGGAGAATAAAGTGATGCGCAAATAATTAACGCTGATCTGCATTAGCCATCATCTTGAATCGCTTAGGGTAATCTTTCCCTTAAGCGACTCCAATTGCCAGTCGGGAGTCGTTGGTTTGGTTTTTGTAGATAAAAAGATAGACCCGCCGCAGGGCGATCTTATAAGGAGTTGAAAGATAATACTGAAGAGATGGCTATATACTGGAATGATTTTCTTGCACGCTCATTTAAAACTGATTTAGAGTCTAAAGGAGAAAAGAAAAAATCCGTGCAAAATTTTTTTGGACAGAGTTATACCCATACCTTCGAAGTGCTTTGCTTTGGTGCTGAAATGTCTAGTCACTTATATGTTTTTCCATCATTGCAGCCCAGTTTTATTTTGTTTAATAAGCAAAGTTGAATTGTGAGAGCCACCAGTGTCGGTGGCTCTCTTTTTTATTATATGGATATCTTACACGAAATGAACACGAGTCAGAACAAACCTGTAGGTTCAGCTTCCCGAACCAAAGGATCTGTGAAATTTGTTGCTGTAGGAAAAAATGCTTTTTTTTCTACACTACGAAACCGGGTAGATGAGTATTTTGTTCAAAAGGGTATTTCCAGGTACGGCGATAGCAAGATGGTAATCAAAACGTTCGTTCTGCTTTCCATCTACCTCGTGCCTTTTAGCATCATACTTTTTGCTGACCTCACACCGTTAGTTAATTTATTGCTGTGGACTGTAATGGGTATTGGCGTAGCCGGACTTGGTATGAGTGTGATGCATGATGCCAATCATGGCGCATATTCCGGCAATAAGAAAATAAACTGGTTAATGGCTCACGTATTAAATCTGATCGGAGGATCTACATTTAACTGGAAGCTTCAGCACAATATTTTACATCATACTTACACAAACATTACTCACATCGACGAAGATATTGCATCAAAGCCGGCCTTGCGACTGTCTCCCCATACGCCGGTAAATAAGGTGCACAGATATCAATGGATTCACAGTTTCTTCCTGTATGGCTTAACAACACTTTATTGGGTGACCGTAAAAGATTTTATTCAGTGGGCCAGGTACCAAAAGATTGGTGTGAATACTGGATCACGTGCAGAAAACCGGTTGCTATTAATTAAGCTCATTCTGCTTAAAACGGTTTATTTCGCTGCACTTCTTATCATTCCTGTCACGGTATTTCATAAACCTATCGCAGATATGTTGATAGGCTTTCTCTTAATGCACTTTATTGCTGGTCTCATACTAACTATCATTTTTCAGTTAGCACATTCATTGGAAGGGACATCGCATCCAATGCCGAACGACAGAGGTATTATTGAAAATGAATGGGCAATTCATCAGATGCACACTACAACAAATTTTGCTGCTAAAAATAAATGGCTGAGCTGGTATGTCGGAGGACTAAACTTTCAGGTGGAGCATCACTTGTTTCCCAAGATATCGCATATACACTACCCAGGTATTGCGCCTATCGTTCGCAATACTGCCACAGAATTCAATATTCCATACCTCGAGTACCAAACTTTCGGTGATGCTTTCCGCGCACATATTGCTTTCCTTAAAAAATTAGGACAACTTCCGGACATTGATGAGGCGATAGGTTAATATCACTTCTTACGTTCGCTGATCAAATACATACGGGACATTGTATCAGAACCGGACAATCGAAAAAGCCACTGCGACTTCAAATTGCTGACTGTCAAAACTATAAGATCACGGCACCCGCTTCGCTGACATAGTTGATCAATTGTTGGTTATGCTGAAAAATTATTTTTTAATTGCGTGGAGGAATATGCTGAAAAGCAAAACGTACAGTGCAATAAATATAGCAGGGCTTGCTATCGGGCTTGCTGCATTCTGGCTGATCGTTATGTACATCGCTGACGAATTAAGTTATGACCGATATCATACTAATGCGCATCGCATTTACAGAGTGGTACAATATGCCAGTTGGGACGACAATAATCTGAAATTGAGTACAACTTCTGCTCCGTTTGCTCCCGGCCTTAAAGCAGCTTTCCCGGAAATTGAAGAAACTGTGCGAATCGACCCTGAAGGTGGCGGTGTGATGAAGGTTGGAGAAAATGCCATTAAAGCTGATGACATCATATTTGCGGATAAAAGTTTCTTTAACATTTTCACACATCAGTTCTTGTTTGGTGAAGCCGCCAAGTCGCTTACCAAACCTAATTCCATCGTTATTTCCGAAACCCTAGCAAGAAAATTGTTCCATTCACCTGATCGTGCCATCAATCAAACGATCTATTTTGAAAACGGCGAAGGCAATACGGTAACAGGTGTAATAAAAGACGTACCGGCAAATTCTCATTTGCGATTCAGTGCTGTCAGACCCCTGCCTGCGGGTTATACCGATGGATGGCAGAGCTTCAGGCTATATACCTACCTGCTTCTCAAAACAAATACAGACTACCAAGACCTCGAAAAAAAACTGCCTCAGTTTGCTTCGGGCACCATTCAAAAAGAAATGGGTGTAAAAGATTATCGCCTGGAACTACAGCCTCTTCCAGACATCCATTTGCATTCGCATCTTGATTTTGAACTGAGTGCCAATGGCAATATGGGCAGGATATATATTTTCATTGCAATTGCAATCCTGATCCTGATCATAGCCATTATCAACTACATGAACCTGACCACCGCACGGTCAACTGCAAGAATCCGTGAGATCGGCATCAGGAAAACGATTGGTTCCGGCAAATGGCACCTCGCCGCAATGTTTATGTCGGAATCTGTGCTGGTGACACTTATCGCAGGCCTCGTAGGTGTTACATTAGTAAAACTCGTGCTTCCTTTCTTTAACCAGCTTACAGGAAAAAATTTGTTCATTTGGCGTTTCGGAATGGGATATAGCTTGCTGTTGCTGGTCATATTCACGGTAGCACTTGGTGTTGTCAGCGGCATATATCCTTCGTTATTCCTTTCCCGTTTTAAAACCATTCCAGCACTAAAGGGACAGGTTGGGAACATGTCTTCAAATATATTCTTCCGAAAATCACTGGTAGTCTTTCAATTTGTTATTACTGTCATCATGATAACTGGTTCACTGGTGGTGTATAAGCAATTACAATATGCGCTGCATAAGGACCTGGGGTTTAATAAAGACCAGGTGCTTACTTTCCATATCGACGACCGGAGTGTAAGAGAACATATTACGGCAATAAAATCGCAGTTGCTTAAAAACCCGGTGATAGAGTCTGTGTCTGCAGCTGGCAATCCTATCGGAAATAACAATCTCGGAGGGAACGGCTATAATTTCGAAAATTCAAACGGCACATTTTCATCTAATTCGAAAATGACCGGCGAGTTGATGGTAGATGCCGATTACCTGAAAACGATGGAAATAAAGTTGCTCCATGGCAGAGATTTCTCTAATGAAATGCCTACTGATAAATATGGTGCTGCGCTCATAAACGAAACGCTTATGTATGAATTGGGATGGAAAGACCCGATCGGAAAAAGAATGCAATTCAGGATAGACGACAAGGGCACTATGGGCCAAAGAACTGTCGTAGGGGTGGTAAAGGATTTTCATACCTACTCACTGCAACACAAGCTGGCGCCGCTGGTAATGATTATGCCTCCTGAAAAAACAAGTGAAGACAATCTGTATGTAAGGATTGAAAAAGGGAAAATACAGGAAGGACTTGCTTACATAGACCAGGTATATCGCAGGTTCGATAAGACTACGCCTGCAGAATATAATTTCCTCGATAAAAATTTCGCAAAACAGTATGAAGCAGAAGAAAAGCAGGGGCAAATTGCTTTTGTATTTACGATAATCGCTGTGGTCATCGCCTGCCTGGGCTTATACGGACTTGTCACTTTCACCGCAGCCCAGAGAATAAAGGAAATCGGGATTCGGAAAGTTTTAGGCGCCTCAGTGCCAAATATAATCGTCCTCCTTTCAAAAGACTTCGCAAAGCTGGTGGTAGTCGCAACTATCATTGCTTCTCCCCTTGCCGGGCTCGCCATGCGTCGGTGGCTTAATGACTTTGCATACAGGATAGATATAGATTGGAAAGTGTTCGTTCTTGCAGGGTTATCAGCTATACTTCTCGCGGTGGTAACAGTAACTTTCCAGGCAGCAAAAACCGCCCTGGCAAACCCGGTTAATAGTTTGAGAACCGAGTAAATTATCAACTCGTAAATTTTGATAGCACATTGCCCAAACAGTGACTATGATTAATTTCTCCTACCTACATAAACAATGTACGACCAAATATTTTTTCGTTTTGGTCGATCATACCGCCATTTCCTTGTTATACTTTCCCTTATACTCCAAGGGCGACATTCCAGTGTACTTTCTAAATACTTCCCGAAAAGCCTTTACATCAGAATAGCCCACTTCATACATCACCTCGTTAATAGTTTTTCTATTGGTTTCAAATGCTTTTTTTGCCAGCTCAATTTTTACTCTTTGCGAATATTCTATCGGTGTGTTGCCTGTGGCCTTAATAAATCTCCGGTCAAAGTTTCTTCGGCCTACATTAAATCTGGACGATAGATCTTCTATAGTAATTTTTTCTCCCAAATTGCTTTCAATGTATGCTTGTGCTTTTTGTACTATTTCATCATCGTGTTGTTTTTGTCCACTGAAAATGGCAAATTCAGACTGTGTATTTCTGTCAAAATCCACCTGGAAAACTTTTGAACAAAAAATGGCTGTTTGTCTGTCATAAAACTTCTCTACCAGGTAAATGACGAGGTTCAGGAAAGAATAAGCACCGCCGTTAGTATAAATTCCCTTTTCATGAGTAATCAGCTTGTCAGGTTGCAATTTGACATCCGGAAACAAACTTCTAAAGGTGTCGGCTGCAGACCAATGTGTAGAGCAATTCTTTCCATCCAACAAACCAGCCGATGCCAACATAAATGCACCGGTACACATAGAAGCTAATTCGGCGCCATGCTTATATTGTTGTTCGATCCAGTCAATCAGCAACTTGTTTCCCTTAATCGATTTTTGATAATTTCGAACCAGTGATGGAATAATGATAAGATTGGTTTTTGTTACTGCCGCAACATCAGTGTGCGGCTTAACCGTCAACAATCCGTTTTCAAATTGTGCCTGTTTCGAAGCACCTACCAATTCAATTTGATATTGCTCCTTATTGCCGTTTCTTTTCCGATAGTTATTTGCACTGGTAAATATTTCATAGCTGCCAACAATACAGGCCACAGAGCTGAGAGTGCTTTGGCCATCGGGAACAATTATGCTAATATGTTTCATTCGACTAATTTGACACCAAAGCTAAAAAATTAGTTTGTCCAAATCAACCCATTATATTGTCTATTTCACACCCGTTCTAAGTAATGTTTAGGCAGTTCCTTTACAGTACGGAAGAGATCGCGGAAAAATGCAAACCTTGAACATTCCTGCAAAAAATAAAATTATGGAACAGACCAATTTTACGACCATTATCGTAGTTGACCAGGCCCCCGCAATTGCATTTAATGGAATTAAAAATTTCAGAGCATGGTGGTCACAAGAAATTGAGGGCAATACCGATAAGCTAAATGAATCATTTTTCTATCATTATAAAGATGTGCATTTAAGCAAGATCAAACTCGTTGAAATAATTCCAGATAAGAAACTCGTTTACGAGGTAGTAGACAATCAGTTCAATTTTGTAAAAGACAAAACAGAGTGGATTGGTACCAAGTTGATCTTTGATATTAGTGAGGACGCCGGTAAAACAAAAATAGTCTTTACTCATGATGGGTTGGTGCCGGCTTATGAATGTTATGATGTTTGCCATGACGCCTGGACTAGCTATATACAGGGAAGTTTGAAGAGTTGGATTACGACAGGGAAAGGAAAACCAAACGGTAAGGAAGGTGGCCTTAATGCCGAATTAGTAAAGAAGTGGGGATTGCCAAATAAATAAACAACCGAATAATATGAATCAGAAAAAAGATTTTACAACATCGATACTGGTAGATAAGTCACCAAGAGAAGTATTCGATGCAGTTAACAATGTTCGTGGGTGGTGGCAGGGAGAAATAAAAGGCAATACCGAAAAACTACATGATGAGTTTACTTATCAAATGAAGACTTTCCATTTCTCAAAGCAAAAAATAGTAGAGTCAATTCCGGGTAAGAAAGTAGTATGGCAGGTAACGGAAAGCAATTTGAGCTTTATAAGTAAAACAGACGAGTGGACAGGCACTACCATTCAATTTGATTTACAAGCCG
>DATLDA010000344.1:0-3266 GCA_035526135.1 Flavitalea sp. | reverse complement strand
CAGTCCGTATTTTACTTTCCTCCAACATCAATTCCATCGCCAGTTCAGAGTTTCTGTTGTCAAGGTGACTGAAAGGTTCATCCAGCAGGAGGATTGAAAAAGGTTGCAGCAAAGCCCGAATGATCGCTATTCGCTGTTGTTCTCCATAGGAACAGATCCTTGCGTGAGAGGATAATTTATTTGCAATTCCAAGTCTGTCGGCCATTTCCTGGATTTTTTCAGGACGATGAAAAGGATTTAGCTGTCGTTTGATCTCCAGGTTTTGGAAAACAGTTTGTTCGGGGAATAACCTGAGGTCCTGGAACACAATGCTGACCTCGTTCTTTCTCAATGAAGCAAATTCCTCGGCACCAAATGAGCGGATGTTTTTTTTATCATAAAGTATATTGCCGGAATATTCGTTTCGCATGCCATAGAGAAAATGTATCAACGATGTTTTCCCACTTCCTGACGGAGCGACGATTTTCACATAGTCTCCCTCTTTAATAAGGAGTTCCGTCTGCCAGATCTCTGAATCACGTCCGTTTTTATCGAAGTAAAGCGGTAAAATATTTTGCAGGCTCAGTTGCATAGGTTCAAATCGGATGATAAAAAAGCCATAGGAACAGTCGTGTTACGCCTGTTGACTATGGCTTCAATCGCTCAATTCATTTCATTATTTAGGAAAAACAACTGTCGTATCACCATCGGCATTCCCCGACGCATTGAATCGTTGCCTGTTGATATTTTTTGCCATCAGGTCTAAATACCTGTTCAATTGTTTCAAACTATTCGTGTTTTTATCTACAAGGTTTACAACGCCGTCGCTGGTGATCTTGCCTTTATTAAATTCACCTGCAGTGAATATTACATCCTGCCACATTTTAACTGAAGCGTCCATCACCGCTTTACTGCTACTATCTGCTGAAGATGTCTGCATGCCTTTGAATAGTTTTTGCAGATCGATAAAGCCTCCATAGACAGCTCCGTCTAGTTTGTCTGCATACGGCTGGGTTGTTTTGCCACCTGCCAGGAATTGCGTAACGAATTCGGGTGAATTGCTTGCAGCAAACCAGTTATTATTGATATTATAAGTGATCTGCGGAATGCCGGCCTGGGGCATTTCGGCTGTTTCTTTTTTGAGTGTGGTGACCAATTTATCGAAAGCTGCCTTGTCGTTGATTGAGGTGGCGAATAACACTTTTATATCCGGAACAGTTTGCGTTTGACGGAAAGGCGCGCCGCCATCAGGGTTAGGAATCTCGATTGACTTGCTACTCATGCTGAAATCAGAAAATGAAATCAAAAGATCTCCTTTGTTTGCTTTAAT
The DNA here is from genome assembly GCA_035526135.1 of Flavitalea sp. Lineage (GTDB taxonomy): Bacteria > Bacteroidota > Bacteroidia > Chitinophagales > Chitinophagaceae > Flavitalea. The sequence continues at coordinate 1,957 of DATLDA010000344.1, read as the reverse complement.
AAATTCCTCCATACTGTAATTTATTTTTCCGAGATAGCCATTTACTACACCATCAACACCTATCAATCTCAGAAATTCCTTCAAACCTTCCGGAGGATAATTCATCGTGAAAAGCGCCACAACATTCTGCGACGGGATCCGGTTGATCACTGCCTTGTCAATTTTTTTGCTGTCGTATTTATCCATCAGGTCGGACATTTCCTTTCCGTAATACTGATGTGACTTAAGCGTGATCTTACCGTCTTCGAATTTTATTGAAGTAGTCGATACATTTCCTTCAAACAATACATTCAGCTTCATCATTGACATCATGCCTCCGCCCATACTGTTATAAAGCTGGCCTGAGTTCACATAAAAATGCATGTCACCTTCTTCTTTCAACATATCAGAAAATTTGTCTTCTTTTCCGAGGCTGTTGTCCCCATCCAGTTCAAACAATTGCCGTGCAAAAAAACGAAGGCTGTCGGCCGGAAAAGAGGAGGGTAGTTGTTCATCACCATTTCCTTTCGGCATACCTGGTACATTGGCCATGGGTGCATTAGTGAGATAAATAAACCGTTTCTCATCCCAGCTTACGACACCGTTGGAGAAATTTATACTTGACGTTCCATTTGCTTTGGTAACTGTGGACTGGCTATTCAATTTTTTATTGAAAGCTTCAAAATCACCTGCATTTTTTACAGAACCTGTAAAGGCGAAATATCCGCCGTTACCCTGTTTTTTCATAAAGAACAAAAGATCCGATTTAGAATCGATCCCGGAAGCCTCCGGATTTTCCATCAGCTTTTTTGCAACACTATCTGTACTTCCTTCCTTATACATTTCGCGGAACCAGTCGGTATTGCGAATCTCGTCCCAACTTAACTTTTTTGATAGTGCCTCTGCATTCACGTGGATCACCACACTTGCATCTGCGGGAACAAGTTTGCCGACTTTGTTAGCCTGTTTACAGGAAATAGTTGTCAGGATTAAGGCGGTGCACGCAATCAATAAAACGCGGTGTCTTTTCATATATAGGTTTGATAGTATAAAATAAGAAGGCTCAAATAAACAAAGATTTTCTGAGACTTTCCAATGAAACAACTTCCTGTTTGCCTGTAATTAGGTTCTTGACGACTGCCGAATTTTCAGTGATTTCTTTTTTCCCGATAATAACAGCAAAGGGAATATTTTTCCTCTCCGCATATTTGAATTGACGATCAAATTTGACCGGTTCATGATACAATTCACAACTGATTCCGGATTTTCGTAATTCATGCATGATGGCGAAAACAACGGGCATTTCTTCTCCCAGGTTAAAGAATAAAGCCCGGCTCCCTGCAGCGACTCCCTCCGGAAATAATTGAAGTTCTTCCATCACGTCATAAATCCTGTCCACTCCGAAACTGATTCCCACACCTGGCATGTCTGGCAAACCGAACAAACCGGTAAGGTCATCATATCTGCCACCTCCCCCGATACTTCCAATTTTTACCGTTTCAGGTGCTTTGATTTCAAAGATCGTTCCGGTATAATAATCAAGTCCTCTGGCAAGCGTCAGGTCAAGAACAACACGCTTACTAATGACAGGATCAGCGTGTTCCAGGGCCGATAATATTGTTTCAGTTTCCAATATACCTTCCCTTCCTATAGAAGACGTTTGTAACAGTGTTTTTAATTTTTCAATTTGTCCAGTACGCGATCCGCTGATGCTATAGGCAGCAAGCAATGGTTTAAATTGATCAGGCCGGATTTTTTCTGATAGCAATTTTTCAATTTCTTCTAGTCCGACTTTATCAAGTTTGTCGATGGTGATCAGGATGAATTTTTCGTACTCACTTACACCATTTACTTCCATCAATCCGCGCAGTATTTTTCTGTTATTGATATGAATGCGATATCCTTCGATGTGGAGATCATTAAAAACGGTTCCATACAAAAGGCAGAATTCGACTTCGTTCGTGAGCGATTTACTTCC
>DATLDA010000343.1:0-4213 GCA_035526135.1 Flavitalea sp. | reverse complement strand
CTCTTGTAACAGATGTTCCCGTTATTGAAGTAACAGCTGACGGAATGAATGTAAACACAAGTAACCATACCATCACTGCCATTCCTTACTATGCATGGTGCAATCGTGGACAAAACCAGATGCAGGTTTGGTTGCCGGTAAAGATCGCTGACATCAAGGTGAACTACTGATACTTTTAATAATGTTAAATAACCACATATGAAATATTTGCCTGCTGCCCTCACATCATTATTCGGAATACTTTTATTCACTTCCTGTAATGAACACAAAACACATGAAGAACAACAAACAACCGATACTATGAATACAGCCACGTCAGTCAACAAATCAACGGTTACGGAAAAACAATTCGGGAAATTTAATGACGAGCCGGTAACAGTCTATACATTGGCAAATAAAAATGGTATGGAAGTGAGGATCATGAATTACGGCGGTACGATCACTAATTTGTTTACACCAGATTCCGGCGGAAACAAAGGAGATGTCGTATTGGGATTTGATAATTTTGAAGGATACCTTGATAAAAACAATCCTTATTTCGGTTGTCTTGTCGGACGGTATGCCAACAGGATTGCAAAAGGAAAATTCACGCTTGACGGAAAAAGCTACACACTTGCTCCCAATAATGATGGCAACACATTGCATGGGGGCTTGAAAGGATTTGATAAAACGATCTGGACATCTGCGATCGAAGGTGATAGCAGCATCCGGCTATCCTATACGAGTCGTGATGGAGAAGAAGGATACCCCGGCACACTGGAAGTGCAGGTTGTTTATACGTTAACGGGAAACAATGAATTGCGGATAGATTATACAGCTAAAACGGATAAGGCTACTCCTGTGAATCTAACGAATCATGCGTATTTTAATTTGTCGGCAGGTAAGGATTCAACAATTCTGGGTCATCAGTTGATGCTTGACGCAAACCGTTTTACTGAGGTTGATAAGAAACTTATCCCCACCGGACAATTGCCGGAAGTAAAAGGAACGTCAATGGATTTTAATTCCCCCAGAACAATTGGTACAGATATCGCAAAAGTAGCTGGCGGCGGTTATGATCACAACTGGGTATTGAATAAAAAGGGAAATGAATTGAAGCTTGCTGCTACACTCTATCACCCGGGCAGTGGAAGGTATATGGAGGTATATACAACACAACCCGGGATTCAATTTTATTCGGGTAACTTTTTGAATGGTAGTCTCACCGGCAAAGGTGGACAAAAATATATACAGCACGCGGGCATGTGTCTCGAGACACAGCATTTCCCCGATTCACCGAACCAGCCATCATTCCCTTCCACCATTTTGAAACCGGGGGAAACTTACCGAGAAACAACAGTATATAAATTCTCGACAAAATAACTCGCAGTATCCCTAAGATTTCAAAATTATCCGAAACCGGTTTTGAGATTCAGGTTATTTTCTTTGGCTACGAAGTATTTTAAACATGGAAATGTAAGAAAGGCATAATTCCACACTACGGTAGTCTTAAGACTACCGTAGTCCTAAAAATGAGAAAATGAAAATTGTACAGTTTTTTTCTTTCCTGTTCTCCATAATTTCTTTTTGTCAGGCACAAGTCACAAAGGCTCCGGCATATCCTTTGATAACCCATGACCCGTACTTGAGCATCTGGTCGTTCACCGACAAATTGAATGAAAGCCAGACCAAACACTGGACAGGACGGGAACAACCACTTACCGGACTGATTCGTGTTGACGGAAAAGTTTACAATTTTATGGGCCGGCCCGAAAATGAAGGAATCACTCTCATTGCAACGGGTGAAGAAAATCCTTATGAGGTCAGCTACACTCTTGAAAAGCCCGCATCAGATTGGATGCAACCGGCATTTTCCGAAGAGAAGTGGCTTACGGGAAAAGCACCATTCGGCAACAAAGAAGCAAAACCAGCCACCGAATGGAAAACAAAAGAAATTTGGCTCAGAAGAAAATTTCAGCTTGGTGATCTTGATATCGAACAACTCATTCTACAGATCCGGCATGATGATGATGTGGAAGTGTATATCAATGGTGAAAAAGCATATAGTTGCGCCCCTTGCTGGATCCCTGATTACCGGGATTATACACTATCGAATTCCATAAAAAACAAATTGAATAAAGGAACCAATGTACTGGCAATCCATTGTACCAATACAGCCGGAAATGCCTGGCTTGATGCAGGCCTTGCCAAAAAAACCATTATTCGTGGAATAACTCCGGCAATACAAAAAAAATTAGAAGTTACCGCAACACAAACGAAATACGAATTTGTGTGCGGAAAGGTCAGGCTCAATGTAAATTTCAATTCTCCTTTATTGATTACGGATTTACAGTTACTCTCAACACCGATATCATCAATTAGCTTTACTGTGTCGCCTGCAGACGGAAAACCACACGATGTTCAACTTTTTATCAGCCTCTCTTCCTCGGTTGCTGCGCACAATAACCGGCAATTGGTGACCGGCACCTCGCTCCGGAATAAAACTTCAAGATTTTTACGGGTGGGTACGGTAGAACAACCTGTGTTGAAAAGAAAAGGAGATGATGTCAGAATCGACTGGGGCTATGCATATGTTGGAACAGACAATGATAAAGGAGTTGAGCAATATTTTTCAAAACCGTCACTTGCTGTTTCTGCTTTCATTACAAAAAAATATACCGTAGCTGATTCCATCATGACAGGCAATCAATTTTTACTCAATACCGTTTTTAATCTCGGCTCCGTAAAAAAATCAGTTAACCGCGTGCTCGCACTTGCATACGATGACAGCGTTTCAATCCAGTATTTCGGAAATAATCTCGCTCCCTACTGGAAAAAGAAAGGGGCAGGGATCCAGGAGCTCATTTCAGAAAGGTTGCAACAATTCAGTAATACTAAAAAAGAGGGGTCGATCATCTCAGAATGTAATAAACTGGATAGCAAAATTTACAATGATGCGAGAAATGCAGGAGGAGAGGAATATGCGAAATTGTGTGTGCTTGCTTACAGGCAGGCTATCGCCGCTCACAAACTCGTAGAAAGTCCTGCGGGTGAATTGCTGTTTCTTTCTAAAGAAAATTTCAGTAACGGTTCGATTAATACGGTGGATGTCACTTATCCTTCAGCTCCGCTTTTTCTTGCTTATAATCCCAGTCTGCTGAAAGGCATGTTGAATGGAATATTTTATTATAGTGAATCGGGCAAGTGGACAAAACCTTTTCCTGCTCATGACCTCGGCACTTATCCCATTGCTAACGGTCAGACGTATCCGGAGGATATGCCCGTGGAAGAAGCAGGAAACATGATCATCCTCACCGCAGCGATCTGCCACGCGGAAAAAGATGCTTCCTATGCGAAACAACACTGGAATACTCTTTCAGGGTGGGTGGAATTTCTCGTTAAGGACGGATTAGATCCGGCGAATCAACTTTGCACGGATGATTTTGCAGGTCACCTGGCCAGAAATGCAAACCTTTCCATGAAAGCCATTGTAGGGATCGGATCCTACGCCATGATGGCGTCCATGCTTGGTGAAAATGCCACTTCATCCAAATATAAACAGATCGCAAAAGAATATGCGTCTAAATGGATGCAAATGGCTGCTGACGGTGATCATTATGCGCTTACATTCGATTCAAAAGGAACGTGGAGCCAGAAATATAACCTGGTTTGGGATAAGTTACTCCACCTCGGATTATTCCCGTCTGAAGTTTACAATAAAGAGATCAGCTATTACCTGACCCGTCAGAATCTATTTGGATTGCCCCTTGATTCGCGCAGGACCTATACAAAAAACGACTGGATCATCTGGACCGCAACACTTGCCACAAACAATGAAGATTTCAGGAAACTGGTAGCGCCTGTTTATAAATTCAGTACTGAAACACCAACAAGAGTGCCCTTAAGTGATTGGCACGAAACAACAACAGGCAAACAGGTTGGCTTCCAGGCAAGAAGTGTTGTTGGTGGCTATTTTATCAAAGTGCTGGATCAGATGTGGAATAAATAGTGCAATTAAAAATCAAAAAGTAAAAAGTAAAAAGTAAAAAGTAAAAAATTAAAAATTAAAAATCAATAATTAATAATTGAACACTTATAAAATTCAAAATATCAAAATGTAAAATGCAAAGAAAACTTAGGATAACAAAAAGCTCGCTTTCTTAATTATTAATTACTAATTATTAATTATAAAAATGCATTTGATAAAAAAAACTGTCTCTTCTTTACTCTTCCT
>DATLDA010000334.1:0-3496 GCA_035526135.1 Flavitalea sp. | reverse complement strand
CAAACATTGATTTAATTGTTTGTCATTGCGAACGTTAGTGAGCAATCCAGGGTGAAATGCAAATCACGGTGCTTGCTGCTTGCGAACGGAAGACCCTAGATTGTTCGCTTACGCTCACAATGACAAGGCTAGGGGGTGATTCAGATTAACACAAAAAATTGGTCTGTCATTGCGACCTCATTATCAACCGGGCTTAATTTGTTTATCAAAATGTGAAAAAATTCCGTTTCAAGCAGTGGCAGTTGACAATGGTTCCGCCGGAGTTCAGCCATGTTCCTCGGTTTCTAAGTTGGGCCGACGCCTGATAGCTGATAGCTGACTGCTGATAGCTGACTGCTGATAGCTGACTGCTGACAGCCGGCTGCTTGCAACCTACTCACTCCTCAAACTCTTCACCGGGTTATCCACCGCCGCTTTCAGGGCCTGCAGGCAGATGGTAAGTAATGCGATCAGTAATGCGAGGCCCCCGGCAATACCAAAAACCCACCATCCGATCGTAATCCTGAATGCAAAATCCTGTAACCATTGATGCATAATGTACCAGCCGACAGGAATTGACAAAAGGAGTGCTACAAGAATCAGTAAAACGAAATCTTTTGATAAGAGGACCAGAATGTTCTGAACAGAGGCTCCTAATACTTTGCGAATGCCTATTTCCTTGCTTCGTTGAAGGACGTTGTAAGCGGAAAGTCCAAGCAAACCAAAACAGGCTATTATAATTGCCAGGAAGGAAAAGATGCCGAATACTTTTCCAAACAACACATCTGACTGGTACTGGTTATTAAAAGTTTCATCAAGGAATGAATAATCGACGGGGTCAGCCGGGAAATACTTCTTCCATACTTTTTCTACCGCGCCGATCGTAGACTTGAGATCGGCAGATGTGATTTTGACAGAATAATAGTTACGTGTGTCTGGCGTCAGCAGAAAGATCATGGGATCGATTATTTTTTGTAATCCCTGATGATGATAGTCGCTTACCACACCGGCAACCTGCATCGTATCACGACCGCGTGTGATGGTCTGCGTTATAGCCTCTTCCGGGCTTTTGAATCCTAATAGTGTTACTGCTTTGTGATTCAATAAGACGGCCTTTTTGTCGGAAGGAAAAGCTGCAGAAAAATTTCTTCCCGCCAGAACTTTCAGGTCATACGAAGGAATGAAATCGTAATCGATACCCAGGTGATAGAGTGTAACTGAATTTTGATTTTCATTACCGGGTCGCCGGATACTACTCGTCCAGTAAATTTCTTTTCCCATAACGGAAGTTGAGGCCACAACACTGTGGATGCCGGGGATTTTTAGCAATTCAGATTTAAACGGCTGGTACAGGTTCATATAGAATGAATCCTGGATGGATTCTGCCCCTTTCAGGACAAGCGTACGATTGATATTAACACCGAGGTTTTGTTTTCGCATGAAATTTACCTGCTGGTATACCACAATAGTTCCTGCAATCAGAACAACTGAAGTAATAAATTGTACAACTATGAGACCTTTCCGTAGGCTGATACCGCCGGGTGAACCCTTGAAAACCCCTTTAAGTACCGAGATGGGTTGAAATCCTGACAATACTATGGAAGGATAAATCCCGGCGAGCAGAGTGCCTGTTACAAATACGCCGATAAATAAAAGCCAGTAGAATGAAGTGAGAGAAAATGAATTATTTGTTTGCCTTGCAGTAAAGTTGTCAAACGCCGGCAATAGTAAAAAGAAAAACAGCAGAGCCAGCAAAAACGCAACCAGATTTAAGAGAAAGCTTTCTACCAGGAATTGCCTGATCAGTCCGCCCCGATTTGCACCCAAAACTTTACGTACTCCTACTTCCCGTGCACGTTCGACGGATCTCGCGGTAGCGAGATTAATATAATTTATCCATGCAATACCAATGATGAACAGTGCAACGAGGAAGAGAAATCCTACTGCCTGCCCGTTGCCATTCACTTCTGCCTCCTGATTAAAATTTGAATACAGGTGAATATCAGTGAGTGGCATCATTGAAAGCTCGCACCGTACATTGTTGGTTTTGTACCATTCTTCACTATTGATATAGCGATCACAAAACGCCGGGAATTTTTCTGAAAATTTCTGCGGATCGGTACCTGGTCTCAGTTTCAGATAAGAATAGAAATCATACCAGCCGAAACTTGTTTCAGTTGGATTGGTGGTATCTCCTTCGTTTTGTGTAATCTTACCAAGTGTCGCATAAGAAACCAGGTATTCAATGTTCAGGTGGGAATTTGCAGGATAGTCTTTGAAAATCCCAGTTACCTCATAGGTCTGGAGGGAAGAAGGGTCACGGACAGTCAGCTTTTTTCCCATTGGGTCTGAATTGCCGAAATATTTTTTTGCCATTCTTTCACTAATCATCATTTTGTCAGGACCTTTCAAAGCATATTCGGGATTCCCTTTTATTATGCGAACCGCAAAAAAATGGAGGATTGAAGGATCGGCATAATATCCTTTTTGTTCATTGAACTTTACATTTGTTTCTTCATTTGTGAGCAGGAGGTTGGCATCATACAAACGACAAAAATCCTCTACTTCCGGATAATCTTTTTTTAATGTTGGTGCAATGGCCGGATAGATCGTGGCAGATTTCCAGGCGAGCGTTCCTTTCTGATAACTATCCAGCCGCAGGCGGTAAATGTTGCCAGCATCCGGATGAAAATCATCAAAACTTCTTTCATATGAAACATAATGAAAGATGAGCAGGCACGCTGTCATTCCAATACTTAAGCCGGCTATGTTAAGAAAGGAATATCCTTTGCGCTTAAAAAGGTTACGGATGGCGAGAAGGAGGTAATTTTTGAACATAGTTTAAAATTTTTTGTTTCCCGCAAATGGGTATCGGGTATCAGGTATCAGCAATCCCAGGTTAATTGATTATTTGATTATTATTATCATATGTTTTTCAATAATCAACTTGTAATATTCGCAGGAGCGGATGCCTGATACCTGATACCTCAAACCCAATTACCGACGGCTGACAGCTCAATTTATTCACTCCTCAAACTCTTCACAGGATTTGCTATCGCGGCCTTAATTGCCTGAAAGCTGATCGTAAATAAGGCGATTGCAATTGCCAGAACGCCCGCAAGTAAAAAAATCCACCAACTGATTTCTATGCGATAGGCGAAATCTTCCAGCCACCGTTTTAAAGCGAACCACGCCAATGGCCAGGCGATAACGTTGGCAATAATTACCAGTTTCAAAAAATCGCGGGAAAGCAGCGTTGTAATATTTTGAACGGTTGCGCCCAGCACTTTCCGTATACCCACTTCTTTTACCCTTTTCTCTGCCGCGAATGATGCAAGACCGAACAAACCGAGACAGGATATAATGATTGCAATCGTTGCCAGTGCCATTATCACTTTACTTACCTGACTGTCTGCCTGATACACTTCACGGAAATGATCATTCAGAAATTTGTATTCCAACGGGTGATCACGGAATATTTTCCTCCAGGTCGATTCTATGAAAGCGATCGCTTCCC
>DATLDA010000332.1:0-4881 GCA_035526135.1 Flavitalea sp. | reverse complement strand
AAAATGCTGCAACAGATTCTACTTCTGCAGGAAAAGAAAAGCCGCTCATTTGATGCTTCCGACGCACTGGCTGTTGCTGTGTGTCACCATTTCCAACAAAAAATTTTTAATAAAACAGGCGTTGATAAAGTCTCAGGATGGGTTGATTTTATCAATAAAAACCCAGGCAGAGTAATCGTGAAGCCCTGATTTTATTCCAGATTTCTAATAATTTTTTCCTGGGAAGATTTCAGCTGTTCGGGTGTATATTTCTTTTTGTTTTTTGTGAAGTTCAGATCATTTGCCGTGTTAAGCGGGACAAGGTGCATGTGAGCATGCGGAATTTCCAGACCTATCACGGATAAGCCGCAACGATTACAGGAGAAAGCTTTTTCAATCGCTTTGGCAATAGGTCTTGCAAACAGGAGCATTGCTGCAAGATATTCATCCGGCACATCGAAGAATTTATCCGTTTCAATTTTCGGGACCACCAACACATGACCTTCCACCAATGGAAAAATATCAAGAAAGGCAAAAAATTTTTCATTCTCGGCGATTTTATAAGAAGGTATTTCTCCGGAAATGATTTTTGAAAATAATGTCATAGCGCCGTTTTTATCGTCTACAAAGCTACGACCGATATCGATTGAACATTCAGACGTTTGGCATTCAAAGTGAGGGAAATGCAATCTGCGAACGAAGTCGTTTAGCGGAGTATTCAGTGAAATAATTTAAGCAGAAATTTGGAAATTAAATTAATCTATCGTAATATTGCGATTGATATGGGTATTTCAAAAACTTCCGACTATAGTTTGAAAGATAACAGGCTTGCTAAATATGCAAAAGCACTTGCTCATCCGGCCAGAGTAGCCATTCTTAAATTGCTTGCGCAAAAACAGACCTGTATATGCGGTGACCTCGTTGATGAATTGCCTTTATCACAAAGTACCGTTTCACAGCACCTCAAAGAATTGAAAGATGCAGGGCTGATCCAAGGTGAAATTGAAGGTGTAAAAGTGTGCTATTGCATTGATGAAAAAGAATGGAAGTCAGCACAGCATCTCCTCAATCAATTTTTTGAAGGACTTAAAAACAGCCGAACCTGCTGTTGATTTTTTTTGTTCCATTTGATCGTAATATTACGATATATTCAAAAATTATGTTATGACCTCCCGTAAAGAATTGAAAGAGCTTATCAAAAGCAGGTATTCTGAAATAGCTATGCAACCTGCTGAATCAGCGACAGGTTGTTGTACGGCCGGATGTTGTGGTGATGATAAAACTGCATCTAAAATGGCCGACAGTTATGAATTCCTTGAAGGCTATGAACCCTCTGCTGATCTTGGTCTTGGTTGCGGGTTACCAACCACGTTTGCTCAAATAAAAAAGGGTGATGTAGTCATTGATCTGGGAAGTGGTGCAGGCAACGACGCTTTTATAGCGCAACATGAAACCGGAGAAACAGGCAAAGTGATCGGTATCGATTTCAGTGAAGCAATGATCGAAAGAGCACAGTCAAATGCCCGGGCAAGGAATGTTTCGAATGTTGAATTTATGTTAGGTGATATCGAAAATCTTCCGCTGGCCGATAACATCGCTGATGTGGTTGTGAGCAATTGTGTACTGAATCTCGCTCCGGATAAAAATGCAGTTTTTGCAGAGATCTATCGTGTACTTAAGCCGGGGGGTCATTTCAGTATTTCAGACATTGTGCTCGAAGAAGAACTGCCACAATCACTCAGTGAAGCGACAGAAATGCATGTGGGTTGTATTGCAGGTGCGGTCCGTAGAGACACTTACCTCGAATTGATAAGGAATAATAAATTTGCAAAAGTGACAATACAAAAAGAAAAAACGATCAGCATTCCCGGAAATGAATGGATGAAGGATCTTTCGAAAGAGGATATAGATTCATTTCAAAATAAGATTACCAGTATCACTGTTTATGCAGAAAAGCCCGAAGGTTGCTGTTCACCGGGATGTTGCAACTAAATATAACTTATGATCTCCATCAAACCAATGACAGTAGTTCATTGGCCGCAGGTAAGTGCCATTTACCTGGAAGGCATCCGGACAGGGCATGCAACATTCCAGCAATCCGTTCCGGAATGGAATGAATGGGATGCCAGCCACCTGCAGCATTCACGGCTTGTGGCCGTCGAAGAGAAAACGGTAGCAGGTTGGGCTGCATTGACACCGGTATCCGGTAGATGTGTGTATGCTGGTGTGGCTGAAATAAGTATTTATGTTGGAGAACAGCATCGGGGGAAAAAAATTGGTGCCCGTTTACTGAACGCTTTGATCACGGAAAGTGAGCGCAATAATATCTGGACGCTACAGGCAGGAATTTTTCCGGAAAATGAAAGGAGTCTGCAACTACATACAAAAAATGGTTTCCGGGTCATCGGAAGAAGGGAACGGATCGGAGAATTACACGGAGTGTGGAGAGATACAATTTTACTGGAGAGAAGAAGCAATGTGGCAGGCAAATGAAATTTTAGATTTTAGACGTCGTCCTTTAGCGAAGCGAAAGATCGTATTTGCGATTTTAGATTGATAAAACTAATAATAGTCACGAAGTAGACATACAGACTTCCGTGAAGTTGCAAAATCTAAAATCGCAAAATCTAAAATCTACAATTCGTCTACACTGTAATATTCTCCACTTTAAATTTCAACAAGCCGGCAGGTACCTGCACTTCCGTAACCTCTCCCACAACTTTCCCCATCAATCCTTTCCCGATTGGCGAGGTAATGGAAATCTTGCCGAGTTTCAGATCGGCTTCCTTTTCAGAAACAATCTGGTAAGTGATCTGTTTTTTCGTATTCAGGTTGGTGACGGTAACTTTTGTCATGATCGATACTTTGCTCGTATCTACATTATCCGCTTCCAGGATCCGGGCACTGGCAACATCACCCTCCAGTTTTTTTATTCTGGCTTCCAGGATTCCCTGGTTTTCTTTGGCTGCATCATATTCTGCATTTTCTTTCAGATCACCTTTCTCACGCGCTTCTGCAATCGCTCTCGCTGCTGCCGGCCTATCGACCGCGCGCATGCGTTGCAGCTCTTCTTTCATTTGATTGAACGTTTCTTTGGAAACGTATAGTACCGTGCTCATATGGACCTCCTCTTTGGCCGGACCTGTCATACCGGATAGGAAAAAAAGAACAACGCCTCAGTCGGGCTGAAGCGTTGCAGTATTTATCGGGCCAAAAATACAAAATTTTACCTGTCAGCAGAATATTTTCAGTTTAGCCACTACATTCCCAGTTTCTCCAATACCGTCTTCGCCATATTATAAAATGCTTCGTAGCTGTAACCGGCTATATGCGGAGTTATCGTCACATTGGGCTGGGTAAGCAGCCACGTCAATTGAGCCTGTTCCATTTCGGTATAAGTTTCCAGTCGCTCATTTTCTAACACATCAAGTGCTGCTCCGCTGATCTTACCTTTTTTCAAAGCTTCTATTACGGCAGCTGTGTCGTGTATCTTACCCCTGGACGTATTGATGAAAAGGGGTTTTTGTTTCAACGAATCAAAAAACGAGGCATTTGCTAAATGAAAAGTATCATTCGTCAAAGGAATATGTAGACTTACTACATCTGCGTATCGTGCTATTTGCTCCAGATTTGCTTCCTTGATATACCCCTTTCCAAACCCAAAACGGTACTTATCAAATGCCAATACGGTAACATCGAAAACCGATAACAGTCGCGCAAAAGCACTTCCTGTATTACCGTAACCCAAAATACCCACCGTTTTTCCTTTTAATTCTAAACCCCGGTTTTTATCGCGCAACCACTTCCCGTAAGTAACTTCCACCTGGCTGCTATTGATTTTACGGAGAAGATTGAGCAACATTCCCAACGCATGTTCCGCGACGGCATTTCTGTTTCCCTCCGGGCTGCTGATACATTTTATCCCTCTTTTTTCTGCATAAACGACATCAATCAGTTCCATTCCGCTTCCCAACCGGGCGATCCATTGGAGAGCAGGAGCTGCATCAATAATGGCTTTATCAATATTCACCCTTGTAGTAACGACAAGACCAGTAGCATCATGAACGATATTTATGAGTTTCTCATAAGTGATGGAAGGTTCATCAATCACCTTGTATCCCTGCTGAGACAATTTCTCCATTAGTACAGGATGGGCCTTTGCTGTAATGATCGCTTTCATGAATTATCGAACGATTCTATTTCATTTTGAATGTCAGTGCTGCAAATTGTTCAACCGATAGCTGTTCCGCCCGTAGATTAAAAAGTTTATTCTCCAATTGTACCGGATCAAACAGTGAACGCACAGCATTGCGTAACGTTTTTCTTCGCTGGTTGAATGCAGTCTTCACAAGTACCTGGAAGGCGCGCTCACTTTTCATTTCCATAGGTTTACTTCGAGGAGTAAGCCGGATCACTGCACTTTTCACTTTTGGAGGCGGCCTGAAGGCCTCCTGTTCAACTTCGAAAAGATATTCCACATCAAAAAATGCCTGCACCAATACACTGATCACACCATAAATTTTGCTTCCTTCCCGGGCTGCAATTCTTTCTGCCACCTCTTTTTGAAACATTCCGATTGTTGTTTCAACGATGTCCTTCCAGTCGAGTATCCTGAATACGATTTGTGTCGATATATTATACGGAAAGTTTCCTATGATGGTAAATGGTTCATTAAAGGGTTGTTCCATGGTTAGAAAATCCTGATGAATGATCCTGCCTTTCAAGACGGGGAACATGCTCAGGATCCAGCTCACTTTTTCTTCATCAATTTCTACACATTTGAAGTCGACTCCTTTCAGCTGAACCAGATGCCGGGTGAGCGCACCTCCACCCGGGCCAATTTCCAATAACTTCGAAAACGGATGTTTGCGAAGGGCCGCCACAATTCGGGCTATGACTTCT
>DATLDA010000326.1:0-3516 GCA_035526135.1 Flavitalea sp. | reverse complement strand
ACTTTGATCTCAACCGGTTTTGTCCGGATCAACACTTCATGATCGAACGGAGCATAGGGTGGAAATCTGCCCGTCGGATTTTCTTTTACCAGGTGAATGGTTCCTTCAATTTCGGCGGGATCCAGTTCATAAGATCCTGGTTGCAGCGGGAACAATTGTACTTTCCTCACCAGATGCACGTAGAAATATTCTCCGCGATATTCTTCGACAGAAGGATTTCCTTCATAACCATCTACCATTTCGATCACACTAAAACCAGTAAACGCCGGTCTTCGTACAACGTGCGAATTTGCATTCACACGAGAATAAGCTTTATATGTAGCCATTACAGGTTCTCCCACATAACAAATCGTTTTGCTTACGTCGGCCAGTACAAAAAAATTATTTTGGATTTTTTCTTCCAGATTTTCTCCTTCCTTCAATTCAGATGCGTCTTCCACCCTTCCTGCGTTTACGGCATCGGGTGATATACGTGACAACGATGACGCTCTGATATTGACACGAATAGAATTAGACTTGATCTTTTTTCCATCTACAATTGCAGTGGCACCCGGAATTACAAATACACCCGTCTTTATTGGAGTTAATACCACAATCTTTGATCGCTGGTCCACAAGTTTCATGGTTTTCGGATCGAGGGAAGGGGTAGTGGGTAAATCAAAAACTTCTTCCAGCTGAAAATCGTGAAAGTCGGGTACCTCAAACCGCTGCACTTTTGCAGTTCCTTCGATTACATATTGAACCTGGAATGTCTGATTATAGGTGAGATTGTTTTCACTGACAAGAGAATAGAATTTTACCTGCGCTGATGCACGGATTGAAATGAAAGAAACGGAGAGGAGAATCAACCGTACAATAAAATTCAACGGAGAACAATGCTTCAGACACATCAGTGAGACAAAGATAGAATTTCCCGCTTGCTGATAGAACATGACACGTATCCCTGAATTGTAAAACTAAGAACCACGAACTGAAACTTAAAGATCTCCGAGTTGCGGTCTCAAAATGATATCTTCTACACAGGCGCTGGATGACAATTGAGAGGCAGCAAAGATCATCTTGGCAATATCGGAAGCTTCCATGATCCGCTTTGGATCGATACCAGAACCGGACCATGAATCCGTGTAAGCTGCCCCCG
Organism: Flavitalea sp.; assembly: GCA_035526135.1. Classification (GTDB taxonomy): domain Bacteria; phylum Bacteroidota; class Bacteroidia; order Chitinophagales; family Chitinophagaceae; genus Flavitalea. The sequence goes on along the minus strand of DATLDA010000326.1, from coordinate 2,378 downwards.
GGTAAACTGTAGTCACCTTGATGCCGAATTGCTTTAATTCTTCCCGCAAATTTTTACTAAATCCGGCAAGTGCAAATTTGCTGATACTGTAGGCGCCTCCATTCGCATAGGCATTCAGCGAAGCAATGGAACACATATTGAAGATATGGCCGCTGCGTTGTTTCATCATGGCCGGTAACAACCTCCGGGTAAGATGATATGCACTATAAAGGTTGACTGCCATCATATTTTCCAGCAGACCTTCTTTTTCGTCCCTGACATTTCCAGGGAGGAACGAACCCGCATTATTCACAAGAACATGTACTCCCGTTATGAGGTTGAGCACCCATTCTGAAAAAGAATTGATGCCGTTTTTATCCGCAAGGTCGGCGGCATTACCCTGCACTCTGATTGATGGGAATTTTGTCTGAAGTGATTTAACAGCTGCTTCCAGCCGTTGTTCATCACGCGAACAAAGAAACAAGTCATACCCGGCTGCGCCGAATTGTTCCGCGATAGACCTGCCAAAACCTCTGGACGCACCGGTAATCACTACATTCATAAAGAGATTCTATTTTTGTGGAAATCACACTCGCCGGATAACATTTCAAAAGTAGAGTTCCGACGCTGTATTGTGAAATATCATTATCCGGTAACTATTACTTACAGCTACTAATCCGTTCATGAAATACACTCATCTTTTTTTCGATCTTGACCATACACTGTGGGATTTTGAAGCAAATTCACGATTAACGCTTGAAGAAATTCATGAAGAATTTTCACTCCGGTCAAAAGGTATCCATGATTTCGAATTGTTTCATAAAAATTATCTCGCGCACAATGATAAACTGTGGGAACGTTATCGGAACGGTTTTATCAAGGTGGATGAATTACGATGGAAAAGGATGTGGCATACCCTGATCGATTTTAAGATCGGCGATGAAAAGCTTGCACGGGAAATGGGCGTGAGATTCCTGGATTTACTCCCGACTCGAAATCTTCTTTTCCCGAACACGGTGGAAGTATTACAATATTTGCAGGACAAAGGTTACAAGTTACACATGATCACGAATGGTTTCGAAGAGACGCAGCATTGCAAACTCAGAAATTCAGGTCTTCATCCCTATTTCGGAGAAGTCATAACTTCCGAAGGTTCAAACAGTCTGAAACCAAAAAAAGAAATTTTTGATTTTGCATTCCGGTTAACCGGCGCTTCACCGGCGCAAAGCATCATGATCGGTGATAGTATTGAAGTGGATATTCAGGGTGCCGTGAATGCCGGTATTGACCAGGTGCACGTCAATCATCTGAATATAACATCTGCTATTGTTCCGACTTATACAATCTATGAATTGAAGGAATTGCGAGAAATTTTTTGAAAAATGCACAAATAAAAATCTATGGGGTCAGGTAAGTGTGGCAAGTATGGTAACGCCACCGCGTACCATCTGGTTTAAGGTAACATTCACTTCTGTGCCTAACGGCAGTAGAATATCAACCCGGCTTCCGAATTTGATAAATCCCATTTCTGCACCCTGGTCAACCACCTGGCCTACTTTCAGATAGTTTACAATCCTTCGGGCAACGGCACCGGCAATTTGTTTCACCAGCACTTCCGCTTTTTGATTTTTGATAACGACCGTATGCCTTTCATTTTCCGTGGAAGATTTCGGATGCCATGCCACAAGATATTTCCCTTTGTGATACTGATTGTATACTACCTCGCCACTCACCGGGTTCCTGTTTTGATGCACGTTGGCAGGACTCATAAAGATTGAAACCTGAAGTCTTTTCTCATGAAAATATTCGTTGTCGAACGCTTCTTCAATCACAACCACTTTTCCATCCGCCGGACAGACTACGAAATGCTCTCCGGCGATGAGTTTTCTTGTAGGGACCCGGAAGAAGGAAATAATAAAACCAATGGTAAGGAGGGAAAGAATAAAAATAATCCAGCTTAACCAGGGATAATAATAACTGAGGTAATAAAAAGATGCGAGATTGATCAACCCAAAAAGGATCACACTGATCATAATACTTTTCATTCCTTCACGGTGTATAGTCATGTCGCAAATTAAAGTTCAAAAGTACTGATTGACGGAGAATGGTTTAAAATAACCAATCAAGAATCTGAATATAAAGCCAGGTGACAGGCGTTGCCAGAAGGAGGGAATCGAACCGATCAAGGAAACCGCCGTGGCCGGGAAGAATTTTTCCGCTGTCCTTAACATTCGCCAATCGCTTTAATTTGCTTTCAAGGAGGTCGCCTGCAGTGCCAAATATGGCGGCAATTAAAGTAATGCATCCAATTTCCTTCCACGAAGCAGGCGTAATGAATGCATACCAGCATCCTGTTACCACAACGACTGCGAGAAGGGCACCACCCGCGGTACCTTCCC
>DATLDA010000318.1:0-7846 GCA_035526135.1 Flavitalea sp. | reverse complement strand
CGTTACAGTTCTTCCGGTCAAAATAACAGGAACAACGATTTTTCTGCGCTGGGATGGGTGATGAAGCAAAGAGGACTAAGGGAGGCTGTATGGCTTATCATGGCATTGCTGGTATTCGTTTATTTATTTGAATCAAAACGAAAACAAAGGATCATACCGGTTATTGCACCTTTGAGAAATACCTCTTTGGAATTTGTAAAGACAATTGGCCGGTTATATTATCAACGACGCGATAACAGGAATCTTGCGATAAAACTCAAAGCCCATTTTCTTGACCAGGTCAGAATGAAATACAATTTGCAGACAAACTTACTGAATGACGATTTCGTTAAACGCCTAGCCTACAAAAGCGGTTATCCTGAGCAGGCAGTACATCAGGTAGTTGATGCATTCAAACTGGCTGAAAAAAAACAGACGATCAATGAAGAAGAATTGATGGAGCTTAACGACTTATTGGAAAACTTTAATAAACATACTTCATAAATGGAAGAAGTTTTTTTCGAACATAGAACAGACCTTCAGGAGCTCCGCCATTCAGTAGATCAATTGAAGGCGGAAATAGGAAAGGTGATCGTGGGACAGGAGAATATGATAGAGCTTCTTTTAGCAGCAATTCTTTCTGACGGCCATGTATTGATTGAAGGAGTACCGGGAGTAGCCAAAACACTTACTGCAAAACTATTAAGCAAAAGCATTGCTGTTGGATTTTCCCGGATACAATTTACCCCAGACCTCATGCCGAGCGACGTCATTGGTACCTCTCTGTATAACCCGCAAGAAACCACATTCCAGTTCCGACATGGTCCTATTTTTAGTAATATCGTGCTGATCGACGAAATCAATCGGGCTCCCGCAAAGACACAGGCTGCCTTATTCGAAGTGATGGAAGAAAGACAGGTCACAGTCGACGGCCAGACGTATAAACTTGATGCGCCTTTTCTTGTGGTCGCAACTCAAAATCCTGTGGAACAGGAAGGGACATACCATCTTCCGGAAGCACAATTGGATCGATTTCTTTTCAAGATTAATGTCAACTATCCAACCCTGGAAGAAGAGTTCCGGATTGTAATGAATCATCATCAGTCAAATCTCGTCACGATGATCGAACAGGTGCATGAAGTGATCACGGCTGCAAAAATTGAAGAATTAAGAGTGCAGGTCCGCAGGATCCAGGTGGAAGAAAAACTGGTTCACTTTATTACTACCGTTGTTGCAACTACCAGAACGCATAAATCAATTTATCTGGGTGCCTCTCCGCGTGCTTCAATTGGTATCCTGAATGGGTCAAAAGCACTTGCTGCAATGCGGGGCCGTGATTTTATTACACCAGATGATATTATAGCGATTATCCCTTCCGTATTACGCCACCGGATCGTATTGATGCCTGAAAAAGAAATGGAAGGAGCTACGCCGGATGAAGTGATTTCACAGATTGTTCAGAGCATTGAAGTTCCGAGATAAAAATGGGTTTTTATTCAACGTATATCGGGTCTCTGTTTTTTAGCCGCCGTTTTTATGCAGCAGTCACATGTGTGATCATGCTGTTCATCCTTTCATACAGCATCAGTTGGATATATGTAGTTTCTTTTGTTGCACTTGCGCTGTTATGTATACTCTGTATCCTGGATTACCTGATCTTGTATCTTGGAAAAGGGCTTCGTGTGCAGCGGCAATTACCCGCCCGGTTCAGTAACGGCGATGAGAATAAAATTACTCTTCTGCTACGCAACCGTTTTCCATTCACAACCACCGTCAGGATTATTGATGAATTACCAGTCCAGTTCCAGCAACGTAATTTTTCATTGGGAACAATCATACCCGGTAATTCCAATAAATCATTGCTCTATTCCGTACGTCCGGTTGAACGTGGCGAGTACACTTTCTTCGATATAAATGCATTTGTGAAAAGTCCATTATCACTTGTTGTACGCAGGATACGCGTTGCTGCGCAAAAAATTGTCAAAGTCTATCCATCATACTTTTCTTTACGTCAATATGAATTGATGGCATATTCTAATACTCTTTCGGAATCAGGAAGCAGAAAAATAAGAAAGATCGGACATTCCCTCGAATTTGAACAGATCCGTGAATATGTGACCGGTGATGATATTCGCAGCATTAACTGGAAGGCTACCGCACGAAAAGGCGGACAGCTGATGATAAACAATTATACCGACGAAAGAAGTCAGCAGGTCTATTGCATCCTTGATAAAGGAAGGATCATGAAAATGCCATTTGACGGCATGTCATTGCTGGACCATGCCATCAATGCTACATTGATTCTCTCCCGTGTCGCATTGATCCGGCAGGACAAAGCAGGTCTTGTGACTTTTGCAGAGAACATCGGACATTTTCTCCCAGCCGATCGCAAGGCAACACAAATGGCAGCCATTCTTGATGCGTTGTATGATCAGCAAACGAAATTTCTGGAAAGCGATTATGAAAAGCTCTATGCACTTGTACGCATGCGGATCACACAACGTAGTTTAATTGTTTTGTTCACAAACTTTGAATCCGTCAGCAGTCTGCAACGTCAATTGCCTTATCTACGTGGAATAGCGCGAAATCATCTTGTGCTGGTAGTTTTTTTTGAAAATACAGAGCTGCGGAAATTGAATGAAATGAAAGTGAACAGCACGGAAGCGCTGTATATCAAAACAATTGGTGAGAAGTTTGCATTCGAAAAACGGGCGATTGTAAAGGAACTGCAGCAACACGGAATATTTACCATACTTACTGCGCCGCAGCATCTGACAGTAAATACCGTCAATAAATATCTTGAATTGAAGGCAAGAAACGCTATTTAAAGTAAAAATTAAAAATGCAAAACGAAAAATTCAGATCCAGATTCTTTATAAATTTTTAATTTTCAACTTTTAATTTGATTTCCTCCAACCCATATGAATCAGGACGCGTGTTATTTATCGACAAACCTTATGAATGGACCTCGTTTGACGTGGTAAGAAAACTGCGAGGTGCGATGAAGATCCGGAAAGTAGGCCATGCCGGTACATTAGACCCCCTTGCAACGGGACTATTAATATTATGTACCGGAAATTTTACCAGGAAGATCAATGAATACATGACAAGAGAAAAAGAATATACAGGCTGTTTCGTTTTGGGCGCCACTACTGCCACGTATGACCTGGAAAGCGAGCCGGTGATCAAAAACGGAATTGCCGAAATAACGGAGAAAAGAATTCACGAAGCAGCTAAAAATTTTATTGGTACTATTGAACAGGTTCCACCTGCTCACTCCGCAATCAAAATCGGGGGGAAACGTTTATATGAGTTTGCACGGAAAGGAAAGGAAGTAACTATCCAACCAAGAAAAATAACCATCAGTGAATTTGAGATTACCCGTATCACATTACCCCGGGTGGAATTCAGGGTCGTTTGTTCCACGGGAACATATATACGAAGTCTTGCCAACGATTTCGGTGCAATGATCGGATCAGGGGCATACCTCGCAAGCTTGTGTCGTACCCGGATCGGTGAATTCATGCTGGAAGATGCAAAGTCTGTCGATGCTGCTCTCGAAGAAATTAGGGAAACCCTTCATCAAAAAGGATAACCGATTCCCAATTGAAACTGACCATTACCAACAGAAATATTTTGGAACCATCCGTTTTTTTCTTTGAACACAGGATTTTTCAATTGGTAGGCCCAATCGAGCCTGATAAGAAAAAAATCAAAATCGAAACGCACGCTGGTGCCTGCGCCGACCGCGAGGTCCTTATATAGTCTGCCGAAGTTGAATTGAGTCTCTGGAATCTTATTTCCATCCTTATCAAACGCCTTCCCCCAGATATTTCCCACATCAACAAATAAGGCACTTTTCAATTTAACGCCTGCAATGGTCGCAACATTAAAACGGTATTCGACATTTGCTTCGAGTTGAATGTCTCCAAATCTGTCAGCTTTCACAGTATCGTAAATAGCACTTGATCCTAATCCCAGCCTGCGCACCTGCCACGCTCGCATACTATAAGGTCCGCCTGCGAAAAATGCTTTAAAAAAAGGCAGGTTATTTTCCATAGTATCACCACTCTTTCCATAAACATATCCATAACCGGCATACGTTCGGAATGCCCAGGTTGATTTCGGATAGTTCACAAAATATTTGTATTCCGCATCAAGCCTGAGGAATCTTCGCAAAGAACCTTTATCAAGATTTGTAATCAGTCCGGCTAATCCACCACTCGATTCCAGTTTGGTACGAAAAAATTTCAGGTGGTTATCCAAGACTCTGCGATTATTATATGCAATCACCTGGCTTAAAATGAGTCCGTTGTTAAAAGCCTGTCGTAAGGAAGGAATTCTTTTTTCAAGATTTGCAAGACTGTCACCAAGCCTTCTCACATTTGTATATTCCACGTTGAATGGTATCCATTGCCAGGTATGATTTCTTCGCGTTCCTTCGATACCAAAGGAAGTATTTACAGATCTTACTTCAAAAAAAGAACGTCGCAATGTATAGGTCGTATTGAAATCAATAATGGTTCTTGGGTTAGTGAAATTTCGCAGGTTAAGGAATTGGAAAGGTTTGATATAACGCGGGATTGCAATCTTATAGGAGAGTCCTGTTTGAACAGTTTGAACAACACGGGTTCCCAGTTCAACACCGAATCTTATATTGCTGTTTGTTTGTATGCTTTCACGAAAAGCATTTCTGTTAGTCACACCAAGGTTAAGTCCTATGCCAAAAAGTGAACCGGTTGTCAGCACGTCACTTGCATTGCGACTGGTTTCAAAATCAATATTGAGAGTTTGCTTTCTTGCGGGGAACAACCTGATTGTTGCATCCAGCAAAGGAACCGAATCCATTCTTTCCGTAAGGTCAATATCCACCTGTTGCCAGGCGCCGAAGTTTGAGAATTTGTTGATCGTATTGTAATAATCTTCCTGCCTGTATAAAGCACCTTTTTTCAGGAAGATGTTTCGTGCAATGAAAGGAAGTTTGAATTTGTCCGTTGAATAGATCATCCGGTATCCATCAACCATTGAAGCTTTGCTTTCTGCCGCTAAGGTATCCTGCAGAATGGGAAGATCAGGATACACGCTGATGTCACCGATGTAATATTTGAGGAGGTGTGAACTATCTTTTCCGATGCGCTGCTTCATCGTCACATTGATGGTAGGATTATGCCTGCGCTTTTGCAATGAATCGATAAGGCGGAATTGTTCAAAAGGATCCAGCGTGGGATCGATGAGTGCCGCTACCACAGTATCACGTTCAGCAAACAGGTCTTCCCGGGTAAGCTTGTAATAACCATGATTGCGAAAGAGATTGATCAACCTGTCACGGTCTGCGCTGATCTTTTCAATGGAAAATGGTTGATTCTTTTTCAAAAGTGAAGCGGACATGTTCTGTTCGGTGAGCGCTTGTAATTCGGGTGTTTCCAGATCGTAACCAACAGAATCAAGAATGAACTGTTTGCCGGCATTTACATTGAAATCGACCTTTACGCGCATCTGGTCACCAATGGTATCTATTGTAAAAGTATCCCGGATAACAGGATTGAAATATCCTTCTGCGTTCAGGAGTCCGTTCATGAAAGTTTTCGAGCGGTCAATAGCAAGTGAATCAAAAACAGGAGGTTTAAGCAGACGGTAATAAAAGAACGGAGGGATCAATCTAACGCCCAGCACTGTACGAACCTGGAGACTGTCGTCAAGATAGCTGATCAACCTATCCCGTAATTGAACTTTTTCTGATCCTTTCTGGTTACTGATTAATGTTACCGTTGATTTATAAACAAAAGGCTTGTCTTTCTGATACTTTTTTGGGATCGTGCATCCGACTGTGAGCAAAAGGAGCAATAACACCCATCCGGGTTTGCTATCAAAAAAAGTAAATTGCCGGGAGGATGACATAAAGCTAAAAAACGAACCTGCTATGTTGGTGAAATCAAAGGTCAAATATATCCAAAGTTTAAGCCAGAAACAATTCAGGGATGCCGAGAATGCATTTGTTGCAGAAGGTCCGAAATTGTTTGATGAATTGATCGCGTCATCCTCTGTAATGCTGAAAGAAGTTTTTGCATCCCCTTCGTGGATAGAAAAGCATCGTGATTTGAAAAGCGACATTCACCAGGTCAGTGAGCAGGAACTGGAAAAGATATCATCACTTGTAAATCCTAATCAGGTTGTAGCCATTTTTACCAAACCAAAATTTAATACACCACATCACTTAAAAAACAGTTTGACACTCTTACTTGATACCATCCAGGATCCCGGCAACCTGGGTACCATCCTTCGGTGTGCTGATTGGTTCGGTGTCCCATTGGTAGTTTGCAGTCCCGAATGTGCGGATGCGTTTGCATCAAAAGTGATTCAGGCAACCATGGGAAGTATTTGCAGAGTCGAAGTTTTATATACCGACCTGCATGAATTCATAGCTACCAATAAAGCAATTCCTTTGTACGCAGCCACGATGGATGGAAAAAATATTACGGAAATGTTACCTGTAAATGAAGGTATGTTGATGATCGGAAATGAATCAAAAGGCGTTCGTGATTCTCTCTTGTCACTCGCACAACATAAAGTTAAGATTCATGGAAACGGAAAAGCTGAATCGCTGAATGCAGCGGTGGCAACGGGGATTTTGCTTGCGATGATGACAGTTGAATGAAGGCTGTCAGCATTCAGCAGTCAGCCATCCCACCCTGATGAAAGGCCAGCGAATTTAATTCCAAACCAAAAATTTCCTTCAAAAATCAATATACCGAATTAATTAAAAGGCGATCGCTGACCGCTGACTGCTGAAAGCCTTCATCTAAACTGTATCGCTCTGACCGGCCGTATTCGTTTAACCAGGATCGTTGGTATTAGCAATACCAGCAGGCAAATCAATAATGTGACCGTATTCACTAATGCAACCTGCCACCATACAATATTCACTGCCGCCGTTGGCATGTAATACGCGTCTTCAGGCAAACGGATAAATTGATATTTTTTTTGTATCCAGCAGACCAGTAACCCGCCAAGATTTCCAAAAAATAGTCCGGTTATTGTAATGATCGCTCCATGAATAAGGAAAAGTTGTTGTACAGTACCATTCTGTGCTCCGATCGCTTTCAATATGCCAATCATTCGGGTCCGTTCCAGTACAAGTATAAGTAAACAGGTAATCAGGTTAAGGGATGCAATAGCCACCATGATAATTACAACGATTAAAATAGTTTGGTTCTGCAAGGCAAGCCAGTCGAAAATGTTCGGGTACAACTCTTTTATTGTATTGCTTTTGAGACCGATGGGAATGTCAGGATATATCTCTTCACTGATTTTATCCATTTGCTTATAGTCTTTGACAAAGATCTCATATCCTCCTACCATGTTTTTTTCCCAGTTATTCAATCGCTGGATAAGTGCAAGGTCTCCGATTGCAACGATCTTATCATATTCTTCGATTCCCGTTTTATATATCCCCGTAACAGTAAGTTTTCTCGGTCTCGGAGTGGTCCCATCGGGTTGAATAAAGTATATTATTACTTTATCGTTTATATCAAGTTGCAACTTTTTTGATGTGAATTGTGAAATGTTAATCTCACTACTGTAGGCGCTATCATTAAAATGAATCCACCGTCCTTTCATCAGGAAAGGTTGCAGGTTCGAAAAATTATAATCGCGTTCAACGCCCTTGAAGAGGATACCCGCTATGCTTTCTGACGTTTTCAGGATTGCATTCTTGGTAGCGAAAGATTGGATGGATGCTATGGACGGATGCTTGCGGATGAGATTCCGTACAGAGTCACTTTTATCGATGGGCGTTTCTTCCGCTATCGCCACCCGTGCGCTTTCAAAATTCTGGATGCGGATATGTCCCCAGAAACTAAAAACCTTT
>DATLDA010000315.1:0-7502 GCA_035526135.1 Flavitalea sp. | reverse complement strand
ATGGTTCCAAAATCTTTGTAGTACAATAAAACTTTCAATGGATTGGATACATCGATCGAATGCACTTTCCCATATCTCCTTACTTCATTAAAAACGGCCAGGGAATCACCGGTTGAACTTAATTTTTTAAGTTGGCCGTTTGTCAGGAGTAGGTAAACATTTCCAAGCTGGTCTACACTGAAATCGGTTGCTTCGGCCACAAAAGTTTTCACGAGACGAAATGAATCTGCATTCTGCGCCTGAAGAGAAGCAGTGGAAGAGAGTAAACCCCATATCAGAAAATGATATTTCATTGACGTACAATAAGGTGTTCCAGTTCGGGATAACGTGACTGCAATGATAGTTGTTGTCCGTCAAATGAAGCAAAGGTGAAATACCGGATCCAATCACCGAGGTTGATATAACGACTGTTTGTATTGAGAAGGAAATCTATGGGAAGATGGCGGTGGCCGAAAATGCAATAATCAAAATGTTCTGATTCCAATCTGTTCCTGCAATAGGAGATGAGCCATTCGTTTTCTTCGCCCTGGAAAATCTCTTCATGCTTCCCGGTTGCTTCCCTGCTTTTTCTGCTGAAATAATTTGCAAGCCCCATTCCCAGTCGCGGAGGCAAAATACCGAATGCCCAGCTGGCTGCAGGATTTCTAAAAACTTTCTTTAGCAATTTATATCCATGATCTCCGGGACCCAGTCCGTCTCCATGTCCGATCAAAAATTTTTTATGATTGAATGTGAAAGTTTTTGGATGAAAATAAACAGGAACTTGCAATTCCTGTTCGAAGTAATCATTCATCCACATGTCGTGATTGCCTGCGAAGAAATAGACTTTGATTCCTGAGTCTGTGATCTCTGCTAACTTTCCCAGCAAACGAACATATCCTTTTGGAACAACATTTTTGTATTCATACCAGAAATCAAACATGTCGCCCACAAGAAATATTACTGCGGCAGAAGATTTGATTTCATCCAGGAAAGAAATGATTTTTTTTTCTCTTTCCCTGCTGGTTACAGCATCTGGTGCGCCAAGATGAAAATCAGAAAGAAAATAAACTCTTTTATCTGCCGTGATCTGCATCGGGTGAAGTATGATTATATCAACTGTGTTTTGCTGCCCGCTTCAATCAACAGCACGTACACTTCTGCAGGCCCATGAACACCGACGACCAAAGTTTTTTCAATGTCGGCTGTACGACTGGGACCAGATGCGAAAGTGATCAGCGATGGAATTGTTTTGTATTTGTCTTTCATCGCCTGTAATGCTTCGCGGATATCATAGACTACCTGGTCGGTATATGCAATGCAAATATGAACAGGCGCATACACACTGGGCGTGCGGCCGCTCGTCTGGGCAGAGCTCAATAATATGGAGCCGGTGCGGGCGATCAGCAATTCACAGGTAGTGATTGCCACATCGCAGGAATCAAGCAGGTCATACTCATAACCACTGAAGCCATTTGTTTTCAGGATTTGTTGTAGCTGTTCTTCCCGACAATAGACTTTCGTCCATTTGTGTGACTGTACAATATGAGTGAGATGTAATATGGTTTCGCGATGATCAGCACAATAAATAAACTTTCCCATTAACCGGGTGAATTGGGCGGCAAATTCTACTTCAAGTTCCTCTTTTGCCGCTTGAAATACAGGGTTATTTCCTTCACTGCCTGGAAAAGGAAGAGGCGTTGAATGAGTCAACGCCTTCCTGATTTTTTTTAAAATATTCTCTTTTGATGGAGATACTTGCATGATGTACTTTTTCAGGTTGCCGGATGAACACTGCTATCGTACGGCGGAACCCCTTCACTGATCGCACCATTTGTATGATGATCGCTTCCATCATCATCTGTATCAACATCCAGGGTTTTCTTTTCACTAAACGGACGTTTCCCGATCAGTTGTTCAACATCACTCTGGAATAAAACCTCTTTGTGTAATAATGCTTCGGCAAGTTTTTCTACCTGTGCTCTTTTCTGTAACAACAATTCCTTCGTTTTTTCAAAAGCACTATCGATCAGTTTTCTCACTTCCTGATCTATAATTTTAGAAGTTTCCTCTGAATAAGGTTTGGTAAATGAGTTTTCAGAGGAAGGATCATAAAAACTTACATTCCCGACTTTTTCATTCATACCGTACACTGTGACCATAGAATACGCAATGCGTGTGATCTGTTGCAGATCGTTTTGAGCACCGGTAGAAATTTTTCCAAAGAAGATGTCTTCACTGGCTCTTCCTCCGAGTGTCATACAGATTTGATCGATCAATTGGTCTGTGTTATAGAGGTATTGCTCTCTTGGCGTGTATTGAGCATAACCCAATGCAGCAACGCCTCTTGGTACTATTGTTACTTTTAGAAGTGGGTAAGCATGTTCCAGATACCAGCCGCAAATGGCGTGTCCCGCCTCATGATAGGCTATGATCTTTTTTTCTTCCGGTGAGATGATCTTGTTCTTCTTTTCCAATCCTCCAATCACACGATCAACTGCATCCTGAAAATCTTCCATTTCCACGTGTTCCTTATTCTTTCTTGCAGCGATCAATGCAGCCTCATTACATACGTTTGCAATATCAGCACCTGCAAAACCGGGTGTTTGTTCAGCAAGTTTGTGTATGTCTACACGGGTCGAAATCTTTATTGGTTTAAGATGCACTTTGAAAATATGCTCTCTTCCTTTGAGATCAGGCTTATCAATTGAGATCTGGCGATCAAATCTCCCCGGACGTAATAATGCAGTATCCAGTACATCAGGGCGATTGGTAGCAGCGAGTACAATGATCCCTGTCTCTCCGCTGAATCCATCCATTTCTACGAGAAGTTGGTTCAGCGTACTTTCTCTTTCATCGTTGCTCATAATGGCATTTTTGCCCCGAGCACGGCCGATCGCATCAATCTCATCTATAAAAATGATACAGGGTGATTTTTCTCTGGCTTGTTTGAAAAGATCCCGTACGCGGCTCGCACCCACACCGACAAACAACTCAACAAAGTCGGATCCTGACATTGAAAAGAATGGAACCTGTGCTTCCCCGGCCATAGCTTTTGCCAGCAGGGTTTTGCCGGTTCCCGGAGGACCTACAAGAAGTGCACCCTTCGGAATTTTACCTCCGAGTGCGGTATATTTTTTAGGATTCTTTAAAAAATCAACGATCTCCATCACTTCCACTTTTGCCTCATCGAGACCGGCTACATCTGCAAAGGTGATATTCACTTTAGCTCCCTTGTCGAATAAAGTCGCTTTCGATTTGCCAATATTGAATATTCCACCAGGGCCACCGCCACCACCTGCAGCACCACCCATTTTCCGCATCAGCATGATCCAGATCAGAACAATCACCAACAGTGGAAGAAGGAAATTTAATAACGGCCCGAACCATTCGCCTTCCTGGGTAGGTGCATAGGGCACTTCCAATGCGGGATTTTTGGCAAAAATTGCGTTGAGTCTCTTTTCGAATTCATCCGCTTTTGTGACCTTGAATTCAAAATGTGGGCCTTCCTGTTTGATAGCAGGCCAACCTTTATTTAGTTTCTGAGTATAATAAGGTTTTTGAAGACTGTCTTTTTTGATATAAACCCTAACTAGATTCTTATTGGTTACAATAACAAGTTTCTCTACGTCGCCTGTTTCGAGCATCCGGCTGCGAAATTCGGATTCAGATTCAATTATGCGGGCATCGGGCGTGAAAGATCCGAATAGTTGAAAGCCAACCAGAACGGCGAATATGATAGCCCAAACCCAATAGATACTGAAGCGCGGGGTCTTTCGCGGACCACTGCCATCATCCCGGGGCCTCAATCGCGTAAAGTTCCGGTCCGTTTGTCTTTTCTCGTCTTGTGGCATATTATCTAAAACTCCTTGGTTTTTCTATTAACTATTAATGATTGTAAGGATAGATTTGTTCACATGAACGCAGGAATAGCCGCAAAGGTGTATCAATCCTGCTTTAATTGAAATTTATTTTCAATGAAAGAACTGTAATCTACCCGTTATGTTCCTCGGCTTCGGCATCACTCCACATTTCTTCCAGCTTATAGAATTTACGTGTTTCCGTTTGCATAACATGAACCACAATATTCACATAATCCACGAGCACCCAATGCAAACCCTGATGTCCTTCATGGGCATAAGGAGATTCATTGATTGCATCCTTCACATGAAACTCAACATAATCTGCGATGGCTTTGACCTGTGTACTGCTTCCCCCCTCGCATATGATAAAGAAGTCAGCAACAGCTTCGGGAATCTTTCTTAAATCCAATGAAACAATGTTGTCGCCCTTTTTTTCCTGGATTGCGGTAATGATAGCTTTAAAGATCTTCGAATTTTTGGTTAACCTTCCTGCACTGGTACGTTTACGACGTGTGGTTAACATTGACAGTTTTTCCAATAATCAAAACATTTTTATGAATGAATAAAGTTCGAGGGTTTGGTAGTCACTATTATAGTTGTTTGCTGATACTTTTATTCTGGCTTAGCTTCATATTGATCCCGGATTCGTACTATATAACGCAGGCCGGGAAATACTATTTTCGCACCTGCTCAAAAATAGGAATTAGTTGGCACAAACACCTTCTCATCCGCCTATCGGACAACCTTTTATTGTTCTTCCCCGCGTCGACAGCACCAACAACTATGCCATGGCACAGGTTCATGCCGGAAGGGCAACTCATGGAACTACCTGGTTTGCTCATGAACAAACTGCCGGAAAAGGCCAACGCGGACGTCAATGGATTACGGAACCTAATCAAAACATTATTATCAGCATCGTTTTCGAACCTGAACTGCTTTCTCTAACGAAGACGTTTCAGTTATCTGCGTTAATCAGCCTCGGATGTTATGATTTTTTTAAAATTCATGGCGGTAATCCTACAAAACTAAAATGGCCCAATGATATTTATTGGCGTGACAGAAAGGCAGGAGGCATTCTTATCGAAAACATATTCCGTGGAGCTAACTGGCTATTCTCTGTTGCCGGAATCGGGATTAATGTAAACCAGGATCAATTTCCTGATTCGGTACAGAATGCAGTTTCATTGAAACAGATTACGGGACGACAAATGGATCCCCTCTCCCTGGCTCACGAACTCTGTGGGTTAATAGAAAAATATACCGCAATACAACGGATCCAGTCGTTCGACTGGCTGGCAGCATATAATGCGTGCCTGTATAAGAAAAATGAAAGCGTGAAATTCAAAAAGGATAACGTTGTTTTCGAAACTGTAATTCGTGGCGTTAATGAGAACGGCCAATTACAGACCATCGATGCAGTGGACAGAACTTTTGAATTTGGAGAACTGGAATGGATCAAATAAAACCACGCATCGCTTTGAAGCAATAGCGGCTACTTTAAGGGCTCCATTAAACAGGTTACATTGATATTTACTGTTTTTGATATTTTGTCTTTTACCAGGGTTGGAACCAAAATTTTGAAATCAGCCAATGCAAGGATAAAATCCGCAGAGGCGGCAATTTTACCATTCTTTACCAGCACTTTTCCAATGGTTTCTATTTCATGCGTCTGACCATGCAGCGTGAGATTCCCTTTCACATTTGCGGCATACTCTCCGTCCTTCTTATAATCAATGGTGTTATTGTTTGTGATCGTCCCCCGGAATTCCGCTTTCGGAAACTTATTACTTTCAACATAGTCTTCATTGAAATGTTCCTGCATTGCAGCTTTTTTGAAATCAAACCCTTTCATCTGAACCGCAAATTGGATGGCACCGGTTTTTGTATCGATTACACTCGTAACTGATTTATTTAAAGCATCAATGGTCTCAAAATCAGTTTTTGAATAGAACCGGATCTTACCGCTTTTTGTAAAATACTTATCCTGCGCGCCTGCTGTTATGGTGAGTAGAAACGAAAAGCCAAGTAGAAAGAGAGTTTTCATATAAGTCAAATAAACATCAATTGGTTTTGGACTTGAGAATGATCGCATGGTTTAATAGTACATCGGATCCCAACAGCTCATCCCTGTTAAATCCGATACAATTTCCTTTAATGGACACAACAGTATACGGACGAAGCGACGCAGCTGTTCCCAAAACAGTACTATCAAGCGAACATCTAATAGATAATGAAGAAGTGGAGTCGCCCAAAAGCAGCATACTATTTTCAGGTTCAACTTTTTTTAGCATTCCTGTTACCGTAATTGTCTTGCCAAGGTATTTTTTTTCAGATATTGAATCATTCTGCTCAAACTCATTTATCAGTACTGATGCACTTAAGTTGTAATCAGATTTTAATTCGCTTGTTGGTGTACTTGTCCTGTTGTATTCGTGATAGGCATACCAGGCCAGTAACACAATTACTATCAGTATCGCGCAATAAATTACTTTTCTTCGGTTCATCGTGTCCGATTAATGTTTCGGTATCGTTACCAGTTTGAGCTACTTCGTCCGATATGAAATAAGCGAGATAGATTGAATCCGAACATGATGTCACCACTTCCCCAGTCGCTGCGTGTTTCCGCAATGAATGCCCTTTCATTCATTCCGTTCGCATTTGAAAAATGCAATTGGAAAACGTGGCCACCGGTCTCGATATCAATACCAACCGATAAAGGATTATGAAATTTTTCACTGGTAGGTTTATTGGTCACATAAAAATAATCTACCACAAACGCCATTCGATTACTGAATTTGTAACGGCCTCCTATACCAACAGCAAAAATATTTCTGTCGTCATTCGCTGCAACAGTATTTGAACGTAGATAAGTAGGGGTCACCTGCATGGTGAATTGATTTGAGAATTTTCGTCCAATCACCGCCTGCAAATAATACGCTGTGCGGTCTGAAAATCCAACACTATCAGCCAGAAAGGTATTTAAGGTCATCCCCGCTACCAGAACAACTGCCACTGGTGAAGCACCTGCACCTGTTGCCTGCCTGACCGGGCGGTACTTTATGAACCCATCAAATTCTTTTTGTAAAGTACTCCGGCCAACACCCAGGGTCAGGTTATCACTAAGACCGTAATCGAATGCCAGCCGCATGGTTGCTTCGTCAAGACCAAAGAAATCATCCGCACCGGAAGATATTTCACCAAAGCGGTGTAAGATGCGAAAGTCCAGGACACCTTTCCCAATCATTTCAATGGATTGCCCCATGATCACCCGGGATGATTTAAAAGCGCCGGTTACAAACTCTTTTTTGGCGGAATCAGAGGGTAAAGTTTTTAAAAGATCCTGCTCCTGAGCTATTGAAAACAGTGGGATACAAAGTAAGACGACTGACAATGCCGATTTATTCATGTCAAAGTTTTTTTTCTATACGATCAGGTACGAAGGGTAGTTGCCACTCACGCTACACGGATCAACCAAGGCGCCAGGATCTTCTACATGGCAAAATACCGTTATCTCTTAACTATTCCGCAAAGTCAGAAAGTTTTAGCGGCCAATATTATTTCTTCGGCGTGGGCTTTGTTTTTTGGCTTGAGAAACATTTTCCGAATAATACCTTTTTCATCTATAAGGAAAGTGGTACGATGAATACCCAGATATTTCCT
>DATLDA010000306.1:0-7349 GCA_035526135.1 Flavitalea sp. | reverse complement strand
CTGGTTCGCATAAGAGCTGTGAGCCGTGAGCTCTGAGCTTTGGGCTGTCAGCGATCAGCTGTCAGCTTTCGCACCCGAACCTGTTTCCCTGTTACCTTAAGTTCTTATCATTCCTGTTTCACTTTTGCGTCTTTGCTTCCTTGGAGCCTTTGCGTGATCTTTTCGTGAAACAAAAAATCCACTCCTTCTCAAACCCCGAGCAATTTTACCTGCTTTCATAAGCCGGTAACCCAAAATATTTATCTGTACATGTTACCCTGCCAACGCGTAATGGCCCGTTTGAAAGACGGGCCTTTTTATTGAAAATAGATAAGCGGGGTGAGGTTGCCATTTCATCTGGCAACTTTATTAGTCAAAGAAGGTGGAAAGAATAAACGAAACATTGGAGTCGAACGTTACTAAGAACTCAGAACTGGGAACTGGTACTAATAGAAAACCCCACTGGCTGGTGTGGGGTCTTCAGAATGAAGAGACTTTTGGTCTCAACGAGGTTAAGCACGACTCTGGATCGTGGCAGGAGAGGGCTCCTGATTGATTGACAAGATACCGCTTTTATACGCTGCCTGCAATGGTTTTTGGGGATCTGTTTTCTTCCTGGGATGCGACAATTACGATCGTATTACTACGAAAAAATTTACTTTCTGATGGTTACGCGGGTGCCTACGGGCAGGTAACTGAATAACTCATCAATATCATTGTTTTTGATCGAAATACAACCTTCTGTCCAGTTTGTAAAATCGTCTACCACGATATTATCATTTGGCCAGGTGCCGTGTATGGCGATGCCCCCTCCGATACGTGCATTCTTTGGGATTAGTCCTTCAGCCTTACGCTGGTTGAATTTTTGCCAGCTTTCTTTATTCGGATAATCGATTACAGCCATTTTATGCCATTTTTCATGCGGCTTTTTCAGGACGATCTTGAAGTTTCCTTCCGGCGTGTTTCGGTCTCCTTCCATCATTTTATCTTCCAATGATTTGTTGCCGAAAACAGCAGGATAAGTAGCATACCATCCCTCATCATCATACACCCTTACTTCGTAATCTGATTTATCGATCAGAATATAAATCGTACCATTTGGACTTTCATTAAAAAGACTTCTTTTAACAAAACGGCTTTCAACAGTGCGAAAGCCTATAAGGCCCGTGGTGATGGCAAGTAAGAAAATGCCGATGATTTTTGTTTTCATGACTGACCTTGTTGGTGTGTAAAGACTGAGAAATAAACAACAGGTTTAGGTAGAAAAAAATTTTTAACAAAGAGCACGGGATTACAGATTCATCGGTACAAAAATAACGTCAAAAAGAGGCTGTTATTTTCAATGTGGAAAAAATTAACACGTTTTAACTTCTTGTTGTACAAGGGGATGAAATCCTTACCCCACGGGCCTTTGGCCTATGCTCATGAAAATTTTAAGCATGGGAAAACTCTATATACGCTGTAGAAAAAGTGAATGCTGAAACAAGATGGTTTTTCGAAAAGATGAAGAGGAAAGAACGGCAGTAGGCGCGTCATTTAAATGTCGAAAGTAATTTACAAAATGTTGCATTTAAAAAAAATTATCATTCCTTTTTTGGAACTTGCTCAAAAGCAGTCAGATCATGAAAATTTTATTTTATGTACTTCCCATCCTTGCGGGTGTAGCTATGACGATCCAGGCCGGTGTAAACAGTCAGTTGCGCATTGTGCTTAATAATCCTTTACTGGCTGCTTTCATTTCTTTTATTACAGGCACCGCGGCACTTGGATTGCTGTTATTATTTTCAAAAAAAACAATCCCTTCTTTATCTGTTTATGCAGCTACAGACTGGTATAATTTAACAGGGGGGTTATTAGGAGCTTTTTTTGTGATGGTGGTGATCCTTACTGTTCGCCAGATCGGTACAGCCAATTTATTTGCACTTATTATCGCAGGTCAGTTTCTGACTGCCCTGGTGTTCGATCATTATGGATTGCTGGGCTTTAAAATTAATCCGGTAACTGTGCAAAAGCTGATTGGAATATTGTTACTGATTTCCGGTGCGTATCTCGTTAACAGGAAATAAATTTTCACGCAAAATAAGTTTCACGCAAAGACGCAAAGAAAGCAAAGGCGCAAATGGAGTCATTCCTTTGCGCCATTGCTTTTGTTTATATTTTTTCTTTGCAGCTTTGCTGTCTTTGCGTGAAACCTTACCAGTTACTTAGGCGAATTCCGATATTATATGGAGTAAAATCAAGTCCATTTTTGAACATGCTTTTGGTTGCATAACTTCCGTAGAGTTTTACGGGTCCGAGTTGCAGTTCACCGATATAGGAAAGCTTCCATTTTTCTAATCCGAAATCATCATGTACTTTCTTTTTTCCTTCGCTGCCACCAATCGTTTTCTGCCGTGAATTATAGAGGTAACCTACACTCGCGCCTGCGCTGAACCCAAATCCTCGTCTCCGATCCGGTGTAAAATTGAAGTTGAGCATCATAGGAAGAGTAACATAATCAGCCGCCAGCTTATTCTTAGTAAAATCGATGCTATCCATCAATACGCGTGGGCTGGATGTTTTCTGAAACCGAATATTTTCTGTGAACCGGTAATTATTCATTTCTATCCCCAATCCATATTTGAGGTTCACGTAATGCTTCACCATATTCAGGCGTTGCATAAAAACCCAGATGTTCACATTGATCGATTTGCCGTTACGCAAATTGAACCACTCTTCTTTGTTGCCAGGACTGGCAGGTAAAAATCCTGATGCCACCGCATTGGCATAATTGGTTTTATCATTGAACTGACTGATACCGAGATCAACAATCCACCAGTTTGTACTAACATTGGAAGGTTTATAATGTTTCCTTCTCTGGATTTGCACGGTGGTGTCTTTATTATCGCGGTCATCATCACGATTCCGTCCGTCTTTTATGATCAGAATATTTCCTATCCGGATGGTATCACCCTCATTCTTCGGTTCCTTTCTGGTAGAATCCGTCTGCGCAATTCCTGCAAGGGCAAAAGAGATCCCTGACAGGAGTAAAATGATCCTTTTCATGTGTGTCTGTTTTATCTTAATGTGCTTATTTCAGTCCTACTTCAATATTAGCGACCCGGATTCCGCGATTGGTAGCATCAAGATGGGTTGCCTTTTCAATAAAGCGGGAAGCTTTTCTGAAAATCCCGCGTAATTTATTTTTCTTACTGACAGATGTGTTGGCTACATAAACGATGTCATTGTCCTGTTCTGATTCAGTGTACACTGCAGATTCTGCCGTAACATTATTTACCAGGCTTGCCACTGTTTGTACCGGAGGAGTAACTGTAATCACCGGATCTGCTTTTTCTGTTTGAACCGGAACGGGTTGCTCCACTTTTGCAATTACATCTACAGGTGATACGTCCGGTGTATGTGAAATGTTACTTGCTTCTTTGGATTTTTTATATTCGGGAAGATCAATCTTTTTACTGGTCGCTAATAGCGGATTTGATCGTGAGGCAACATCAATTTTTGCTGCAGGGTTTTCTGTTTCTGATGAGGGCGCAACGGTTTGCGAACTTCTTTTAGCGACCGCATCGGATTTGTTGGTTTCCAAAAGTGCCGGTGTAGTCGCAGGTGTTGTAGTAACTATTTGCTTTGATGGCTTGCTGTCGCTTGATGTCATTAAAAACCATGAGGTGATTCCCACAGCAAGTAGTATTACTGCTGCTGCCATCAACTTCCACCAGGTAAATGGTACAACCTTATCATCTTTTTCTTTCCGGTACAATTCAGATTTATCACCAAATACAATTGTTGTATCAGGTTGGAATCGGGCTTGTTGAATTACTGCAAATTCACTCTCATAATTGGGGTGAGTGGCTGCAAATTCCTCAACTTGTTTGCGGATGGCAGCATCCAACTCGTTATCCGCATATAACAGAAAATATTCCTGGTAATTGAATTCATGAACGAGGCTGTCATTTTTCTTTAAAAGAGAAGACTTCAAATCGAAGGTAACCTGAGGTTCCGGATGCAATACGGTTTCATGTAACAGGCGCAATTCTTGTTTAAGATCCGTATTAATGGCAACAAAATTTTCTACTGCTTTTTTCTCTTCTGCTGACAATTCATTGTCAACATAAAGCAGGAAAAATTCTTCGTAATTATGGCGATCGATTTTCATGTTGTTTCTCTTTACTGATTACAGAACATTTTCGGGACTCACCAGGTAATTTTTTAACTGTAATCGGGCCCGGTGCAGGTAAACCTTTACCTGACTTACATTCAATCCTGTGATCTTTCCAATCTCTTCATATGAATAGCCTTCGTAATCCTTCAATAAGACCAACGATCGTTGAGTTTCACTCAGTCGCGCCAACGCTTTCTCTAATACCTGTTTCGTATTGTGCGCCGGGCGATCAACAACACGCGTCTCCTCATTGAACTCTTCTCTCAAACTGATGCGCTTTACTTTCCTGATATGGTCGATCATCTGGTGATAAGCGACCGTGAACAGGTAAGATTTACACTTTGCATTATCCACTTCCAGATGGTTGATCCAAAGTTTTTCAAAAGCTGATTGTACCACATCCCGCGCATCTTCTTCATGTCGCAGGTTTTTTAGTATAAACCGGTATACGTTATCAGCGTATTCGGTTACACATTGGTTATATTCTTTCTCGGTCATAAGCAGGGACTAAGCTGGGTTAAGAGTAATACGTTTGACAAAAATAAAAGTTACAGGCCAAACTGCCATTTTCATAAAAAAAGGCCCTTCAGGGGCCGGATATTCTATTCCATTGATCTTCAGTGTGAGCTTTAGCGCAGAATGGTGTTACCCAACGACTCCCAAATAATATATTCGCCATACATGGCTGGTTTTGTCACTTCCTCCTGTTGCCGGGTGTTTGGCTGACGCTGGGTTTTTAGCCGGGCTGAAAGAAATAGTATGGAAACGCCAAGCGTGACAAAAAGAAGCAATACAAATCGGATAAAGGTTGGGCGAGACATATAGAGGCATTTATAACCGTGTGACGATTCTTATACCGGGAAGGTTACACGATAGAAAGAAATTGCGCATGTGTGTCCGAATTCTCTAAAATGCGTCAATTGGAAATGCCTCTGCCTTTGCCGGTAATGTGTGTATTTTTGCCTTTTCCAAACAGTCAGCTGCATGAATGAAAATCTGGTAAAGCGTATTGCAACGGAACTCGACGAGATCAAAGGCGCAGGCCTGTTTAAAAATGAACGGATCATTGAATCGCCGCAAGGAGCGGAAATCATTGTCAACGGAAAAAAAGTTTTAAATTTTTGTGCAAACAATTACCTGGGACTTTCTTCTCATCCAAAAGTGTTGGAAGCTGCAAAAAAATATATCGATAAAAGAGGGTTTGGAATGAGTAGTGTCCGGTTCATCTGCGGCACGCAGGACATTCATAAAGAGCTCGAGCAAAAGATCTCAAAATTCCTCGGTACGGAGGACACTATACTATATGCTGCCGCTTTTGATGCAAATGGTGGTGTTTTCGAACCACTTTTCGGTGAGCTGGATGCCATCATTTCGGATGAACTCAACCATGCTTCGATTATTGACGGTGTACGTCTTTGTAAGGCGCAACGTTTCCGCTATCGCCACAATAACATCGAGGACCTGGAAGCAAAACTAAAAGAGACGGCTTCCCTGCGAAGCCGCGTGATTGTTACCGACGGTTCGTTCAGTATGGATGGAACCATAGCACGACTGGATCTGATCTGTGAACTTGCGGAAAAGTATGACGCGGTCGTGATGATTGACGAATGCCATTCCAGTGGCTTTATTGGAAAAACAGGAAGGGGTACGCATGAATATCGGGGCGTAATGGATAAGATTGATATCATCACCGGCACCTTAGGGAAAGCACTCGGGGGGGCGTCAGGAGGTTTCACCAGCGGGCGAAAAGAGATCATCGACTTATTACGTCAGCGTTCACGCCCTTATCTTTTTTCAAACACACTGGCACCTTCCATTGTGGGTGCAAGCATCGCAGTGCTGGACCTGTTAACGGAAACCACTGAGTTACGGGATAAGCTTGAATACAACACGAAATATTTCCGCGACCGGATGCGGCAAGCCGGGTTTGAAATCAAAGAAGGAGATCATCCGATCGTGCCGATCATGTTGTATGATGCCGTTATCGCGCAACAGTTTGCTGCAAGATTACTGGAAGAAGGCATCTATGTAATCGGTTTCTTTTTTCCTGTGGTGGCCAAGGGACAGGCACGTATCCGCGTTCAATTGAGCGCTGCACACGAACAACAGCATCTCGACAAAGCCATTGCGGCATTCACAAAAATTGGAAAGGAAACGGGAGTGATAAAACAAGTTTTAAGTTCATAGTTTAAAAAAATTAAAAATTAAAAATTAAAAAACTAAGAACTGGGAACTAAGAACTAAGAATTAAGAACTCGGAACCAAGATTAACTTATGGATAAACATATTATCACAACCCCCGATGCGCCTTCTCCGATAGGACCTTACAACCAAGCGGTACAGGCCGGAAATTTTTTATTTATATCCGGACAGATCGCCATCAATCCTGCTACGAATACCATTGAAGCCGCAGATGTCATTACTGAAACACACCAGGTGATGCACAACCTCCGGTCCATACTTCACGCTGCCCAAATGGATTTTAACAACGTAGTGAAAACAACTATTTTTCTCAGTGATATGGCGCTGTTTGGGCAGGTGAACGAAGTGTATAGCTCCTATTTTACCGGCGACTTTCCGGCAAGGGAAACGGTTGCGGTAAAAGGCCTGCCGAAAAATGTGAATGTGGAGATCAGTATGATCGCTGTAAAAAAGGCGTAATTCGCGTCATCCCTTGAGTACGCCGAGCTCCCTTCCAATTTTTGTGAAAGCGGCAACCGCCCGGTCCAGATGTTGCTGCTCGTGGGCCGCACTCAGTTGTACCCTAATGCGTGCCTGCCCCTTTGCAACGACCGGGAAAAAAAACCCGATCACGTAGATGCCCTCTTCCAACAGGCGGCTTGCAAAGGTTTGGGCTACACCGGCATCATAGAGCATTATAGGCACAATCGGATGATCGCCTGGCCGGATGTCAAAACCGGCGTCCGTCATCTGTTTGCGGAAGTACCGTGTGTTGTGCTCCAGTTTGTCCCTCAGATCGGTCGTTTCGCTTAGCATGTCAAGCACGGCAATGCTGGCACCTACAATAGCCGGCGCCAGGGTATTTGAGAACAGGTAAGGCCTTGAGCGCTGGCGGAGCATCTCAATGATTTCGCGGCTGCCACTGGTGAAACCGCCCGAAGCGCCTCCTAATGCCTTTCCAAGCGTGCCCGTTATGATATCGACCTTACCCATTACCCCCCTGTATTCGTGTGTTCCGCGGCCGGTTTTA
>DATLDA010000204.1:0-13289 GCA_035526135.1 Flavitalea sp. | reverse complement strand
CCAGTTTCGTTGTCATATTATAGTTCTTTGTTCTGAGTTCTTAGTTCAGAGTTAAAGTATTTCATTTTTTGTTCTTTATTCATCGATCAGCAATTGTGAACTATGAACTAAGAACTTTGAACTTTATTTACCTGCGGCTTTACCTGCTTTACGACGGATTTGCTCACCAACATACTTCACACCTTTTCCTTTGTAAGGTTCAGGCTTTCTCAATCCACGTAGTTTTGCAGCAACCTGCCCGATCAATTGTTTATCGATGCCTTCCAGGTAAATTTTAGGATTGTCTCCTTTTTCCTGGCCTGTTTTTACTTTCAGTTCTTTTGGAATTTCAAACACGATGTTGTGAGAAAAACCAAGTGACAGATCCAGGAGGTTACCCTGGCTTGAAGCTTTGAAACCAACACCCACCAACTCAAGATTCTTTTTGAATCCTTCTGTTACACCCATTACCATATTATCAACCAGGGAACGATACAGACCATGTAATGCACGGTGACGGATCTGATCTGTCGGACGTTCGAATTCTACCTGTCCATCATTTACTTTCACGATGATGTCACGATCAATGGTCTGGTGCAATTCGCCTTTAGGTCCTTTTACCGTGAGAACATTGTCTTTCGTAACCGATACTGCAACACCGGATGGAATTGCGACCGGCTTTTTTCCTATACGGGACATAATTATTTTTTTATTGGTTTGCTTCCGGCCGGTCAGCCTGTGTATAGGGTTGGCTTAATGTACCGGAAGAATATTTTATTAATATACGTAGCACAATACTTCACCGCCTACATTCTGCGCCTTTGCCTGCTTATCCGTCATTACTCCTTTAGAAGTGCTGAGGATCGCAACACCGAGACCATTCTTTACACGTTTGAATTCTGCAGGGCTCGCATATTGACGCAGTCCGGGCCTGCTGATTCTTTCGAGTGATTGGATGGCAGGTGTTTTAGATTGCGGATCATATTTCAATGCAATCTTGATGACACCTTGTTTGCTATCATCTTCAAATTTGTATTTCAGGATATAACCCTGATCATACAGAATTTCAGTGATACGTTTTTTCAGATTGGAAGCAGGGATTTCCACAATCCTGTGACCAGCCATCTGTGCATTCCGAAGGCGGGTGAGAAAATCTGCTATAGGATCTGTTACCATTGTATAAGTATTATTGACAATTATTTAATTCTTGTTGATTCGCATTACCAGCTCGCTTTTCTGATGCCGGGAATTTTTCCGTTCAATGCCATATCACGGAACATTACCCTCGACAATCCGAAATAACGGATGTAACCACGGGGACGTCCCGAAAGCTGGCAACGATTTTTCAATCGAACCTTGGAGGAATTTTTTGGTAGTTCATCCAAAGCTTTCCAATCTCCGGCAGCTTTCAGTGCAGCACGCTTCTCTGCATATTGTGCAACCATGCGCTGTCTTTTCCTGTCCCTGGCTTTTACTGATTCTTTTGCCATAGTGTTATTTGATTATTACTGTGCGTTTTCTTTTTTAACGTTTCTGAAAGGCATTCCCATTTCTTTCAACAATTCAAAAGCTTCTTCGTTTGTTTGGGCAGTCGTTACGAAAGTGATGTCAAGACCTGTGATCCTGTTCACTTTATCGATATCAATTTCCGGGAAAATGATTTGCTCCGTTACACCCATCGTATAATTTCCACGCCCGTCGAAAGATTTTTCATTCACTCCTTTGAAATCACGGACGCGTGGTAAAGCAGTTGCCACCAGCCTATCAAGAAACTCGTACATTTTCACACCCCGCAATGTAACTCGCGCACCGATCGGCATTGCCTTTCTCAATTTGAAATTGGAAATATCTTTTTTCGAGATGGTTGGTACTGCACGCTGGCCGGTGATCATAGTAAGCTCCTCTACTGCTACATCAACCAGTTTCTTATCAGTAACTGCGCCGTTCACGCCTCTGTTAAGGCAGATCTTTTCAAGACGCGGAACCTGCATTACGCTATCATAATTGAATCGTTTCATCAGGGCAGGTACAACTTCTTTCTTGTACTTATCTGCAAGTCTGGGAGTATATTTTGTTGTGCTCATGCTATAAATTATTTAATAACCTCACCGGATTTTTTTGAAACACGGATCAATTTTCCATTTTCACGGGTACGTTTCACTTTTGTTCCAGAACCATTTTTTGCATCCCATAGCATCACATTGGAAATGCTGACAGCCGCTTCACGCTTGACGATCCCGCCTTTTGTATCACGGGCAGAAGGCTTGGTATGCCTGCTGATAATGTTTACGCCTTCAACAAGCACTTTGGCGGTTTCAGGAAATACTTCAAGCACCTTACGGGGCTTCTTAACATCCTTATCATCACCGGCGATTACTACAACCGTGTCGCCTTTCTTGATGCTGAATTTAGGTTTGAATCTGTTACTCATATTACCCTCCCTGAATCTCTGTGAGATGATTTATATTAAAATTACTTTTTAGAAATGTGCTTCATTGATTAAAGAACCTCCGGTGCCAATGAAATAATTTTCATATATCCTTTGTCACGCAGTTCTCTCGCAACAGGTCCGAAGATCCGCGTTCCTCTCGGCTCATCCGATTGGTTCAACAACACCACTGCATTATCATCGAAACGGATATAAGAACCATCTTTTCTGCGCAACTTGTTCTTTGTTCTGACAATGACAGCTTTCGTCACTGTTCCCTTTTTGATACCGCCGGAAGGAATTGCATCCTTAACAGTAACCACGATCTTATCCCCGATCTTTGCAGTTGATTGTCCACTGTTACCCAGTACGCGAATACATAACACTTCCTTCGCGCCACTGTTATCAGCTACATTTAACCTGCTTTCTTGCTGAATCATTTTTTTTAGCTTTTAGCTGTCCTCATAGAGAATCAGCAGTTTTGAACTTTGAATAGAAGTATTAGCTACAACTAAAAGCTGCAGCTCATAGCCTTTTTTATTTCGCCTTCTCTACTACTTCCACCAGTCTCCACCGTTTTGTTTTGCTTAATGGACGCGATTCCATAATCTTCACCACATCTCCGATGGTACATTCATTCTTTTCATCATGCGCATGGAATTTCGTTGTCTTTTTTACGAATTTCCCATAGATCGGATGTTTTACTTTTCTTTCCACAGCCACTGTAATGGTCTTTGCCATTTTGTTGCTGGTAACTACTCCGGTTCTTGTTTTGCGCAAATTTCTTTCAACCATTGTTATCATTTTTTATGCTTTTGTTCCCCCGGGAAACTTAATGCCTTTGCTTAAACAGCAAGGACTCTTTTCTGCAATTCTGTTTTCAGACGTGCGAGGTCTTTTCTGATCGCACGGATACTCATCGGATTTTCGAGCGGCGAGATCGCATGAGCAAACTCTAGCTTTTTTAATCTCTGTTCATCTTCCAGTATTCTCGACTTCAGGTCCGTATCACTCAAATCTTTCAGGCTCCTAACAAAATCGATCTTCTTTGACATCGTGTATTTTTTGTATCATTTATTTATTTCACTACCTCGGGTGCTTCGTAATCTGCACGGATAATGAATTTTGTCTTAATGGGTAATTTTTGTGCTGCAAGCAACAATGCTTCTTTTGCTGTCTGTACCGTGACACCATCACACTCAAAAAGGATACGGCCTGGTTCAACTACGGCAGCCCAGAATTCCGGGTTTCCTTTTCCCTTACCCATCCTCACCTCCAGCGGTTTTCGCGTAATTGGTTTATCCGGGAATATTCTGATCCAAACGTTTCCTTCCCGTTTCATGTGACGGGTTAAAGCCTGCCTTGCAGCTTCAATCTGGCGATTGGTAAGCCAGATCGGCTCAAGTGCTTTCAGAGCAAAAGTGCCGAAAGAGATGGTTGCACCCCGTTTCGCTACCTGACGGATCCTTCCCTTTTGCGCTTTTCTGTGTTTGCTTCTTTTTGGTTGTAACATGTTTCTTTATTTTAGACTGCCTTGCAGTGCTTCAATAGATTTATCTGCCTCTTGGATCTCTGCGTTGTCCACCGCCGCCGCCAGCACCCCGGTTATCACGACGATCACCACCGCCCGGTCTTCTTTCATCCCGACGCTCCGGTCTTCTTTCATCACTTCTTTCTCTTCTGTCACTTACTTCACTTTTCCCACCCACAAAATTTGGATTAAGGTCACGCTTTCCTAAAATTTCTCCTTTACAAATCCACACCTTAATGCCAATCTTTCCGTAAACAGTAAGTGCAAATACATTGGCGTAATCAATATCCATACGCAATGTGTGCAAAGGAGTACGGCCCTGTTTGATCTCTTCCGTACGTGCGATCTCAGCACCACCGAGACGGCCCGCTACTTTAATCTTAATTCCCTCTGCTCCCATCCGGAGAGCGGAAGCAATCGCCATTTTGATAGCGCGTTTGTAATTGATACGATTTTCAATCTGCCTCGCAATTGTATCTCCGACGATCATTGCGTCCAACTCGGGACGACGGATCTCAAGAATGTTGATCTGAACATCTTCTTTTCCGGTCAGTTTTTTCAACTCCTCTTTAATCCGGTCAACCTCGCCACCGCCTTTACCTATAATGATACCCGGCTTTGAAGTGTGAATGGTAACGATCAGTTTATTCAATGTGCGCTCAATCACGATCTTTGAAATTCCACCTTTATTGATCCTTGCATTCAGATAAGTTCTGATCTTATTGTCTTCGATCAACTTGGTAGAAAAATCTCTTTTGTTACCATACCAGTTCGACTCCCATCCACGGATGATTCCCAACCTGGCACCAATAGGATTTGTTTTCTGACCCATATTCGGTTTTTATTTTTTCGTTGTTTTTTTTGATTTGGCTGCTTTCTTAACCGGAGCACTTTTTTTAGCTGTGCTCTTTTTTGCTGCTTTTTTCTTTACCGGTACTGATGCTGTTGTTTCAGCCGGAATATTTGAAACTGTTTCCAGCTCCTGCTCGGCAGCCGCAACGGCAATAGATCCCCTCTGATCAATGATTACTGTTACATGATTACTTCTCTTCCGTAAGCGATAGGCTCTACCCTGTGGAGCGGGCAACATTCTTTTTAAAGTTCTTGCTCCGTCAACGAAAATAGTTTTCACCACCAGCGCTGCATCGGCTGCACTCTGACCTTCATTTTTTTGCTCCCAGTTGTTGATCGCACTTTTTACCAGCTTGAACAACGGTGTCGCAGAATGCTGCGGATGATGCTCGAGCAGTGCAAGCGCTCTTTCTACTTCCATTCCCCGTATTTCATCCGCGAGCAAACGCATCCGGCGCGGTGAAGTGGGGTAATTTCTGAGTTTAGCTATTGCTTCCATATGAAAGGTCTTAGTTCCTGATTCACAGTTCAAAAAATCCAGTTAGGAATTTGAACTATGAAGTATTTTATACTACTTTTTTACTTGAGTGCCCTTTGAAATTGCGTGTGGGAGCAAATTCTCCTAATTTATGTCCCACCATAAATTCCGTTACATACACCGGTATAAACTTGTTGCCATTGTGCACGGCAAAAGTGTGACCTACAAATTCAGGTATGATCGTTGAACGGCGGCTCCATGTTTTGATTACGCCTTTCTTTGATTTACCATCATTGATAGAGAGCACTTTTGTTTCCAGTTTAGAGGCAACGTAAGGACCTTTTTTAATTGAACGAGCCATCTGTTATTTTGAATTTAGATATAACTATTTATTGCGAAATCTTCTTTCCTTTCTTTGTTTGAATGATCAATTTGTCGCTCCCTTTACCACGTGTACGCGTTTTCAAACCTTTTGCATACTTGCCGGTCCGTGATCTCGGATGACCTCCGGATGCTTTTCCTTCACCACCACCCATCGGATGATCCACAGGGTTCATAGCAACACCACGTGTACGCGGACGAATACCGCGGTGACGATTACGTCCCGCTTTACCCATTGTCTCGAGATTGTGATCGCTGTTGCTCACAACGCCAACGGTCGCATAACAATTGATCAAAACCTTTCTTAATTCACCGGAAGGCATTTTCAATACAGCATATTTATCTTCCTTATTTGTGAGCTGCGCTGATGTACCTGCACTGCGAACAAGTTTTCCCCCCTGGCCGGGTTGCATTTCAATATTATGCACGTTCGTACCCAGAGGCATATTTTTCATCTGTAATGCATTGCCGATCTCCGGTGCTACTGCATCGCCGGCAATGACTTTAGAACCTACCTGTAAACCCTGTGGTGCAAGAATGTACCTTTTCTCCCCATCACTATAATGTAACAAGGCAATGAATGCTGTACGGTTCGGATCGTATTCAATGGTCGCAACAGTTCCTGCTACTTCTTTTTTATTTCTTTTGAAATCGATGATGCGATACATTTTTTTATTTCCACCGCCTCTGTAACGCATTGCCCGCCGGCCCTGTGCATTTCTTCCTCCGGTAATCGAAGACGATTCTAACAACGTTTTTTCAGGTGTATCCGCTGTGATCTCTGCATAAGCATTCCCGATTCTCCACCGGGTGCCTGCTGTGATCGGTTTGTATTTTTTCAGTGCCATTGTTGAAACTTATTCTTTTTTAATTGTCAATCTTTGCGGCGTTTGACGGGCCATTCAATTATGTTGATCAGATATTTGCGTACAGATCGATCGTTTCTCCTTCAGCAATGCTGATATAAGCTTTCTTAAAAGAGGGCTTACGACCGGATATGAAACCGCTTTTTGTGAATTTCGATTTCGTTTTACCGGGTACTACCACCGTATTCACATCTACCACAGTGATCCCATAAAAATCTTCCACGGCTTTCTTTATCTCAAGCTTGTTTGCTTTTTTGTTCACACGAAAAGCATAGGTTCGACGCTGGTCAGTGAGTTTGTTGCTCTTCTCGGTAACAATCGGCTTGATTAATACTTCTGTTAGCTTCATGATATTCAGTTTGCATGCGGCGACCGCATCGATTAATTTGCGTTCAGTTCTTTTACATCTTCAGCGATCATTTTCACTGCACTTTCTGTAACAAGTACCATCCCCGAATTCACAATATCATATGTATTCATGTCGTGGAACTGATAGCTTCGAACATTTGGAATATTTCTCATCGACAAGTAAAAATTCTCATTCTCTTCTCCGGTAAGCACCAACACTTTTTTGTTGTCGACTTTGAAACTTTTGAGAATGCTGATTACTTCACGGGTTTTCGGCGCATCGAGCCGGACATCTTCAACAACAACCAGGTTGTTCTCCTTTACTTTATGGGAGAGCGCTGAACATTTTGCCAGTCCTTTTACTTTGTAATTGAGTTTGAAGTCGTAATCACGGGGCTTCGGTCCGAATATCGAGCCTCCGCCTTTGTATAACGGGTTACGAATATTTCCTTTACGGGAACCGCCAGTGCCTTTCTGCCGATGAAGTTTTTTGCTTGAACCTTTTACTTCTAGTCTTGTCTTCACTTTGTGCGTTCCCTGCCGCTGCGCTGCAAGGAATTGTTTCACGGCAAGATAGATAACGTGATTATTGGGTTCGATCCCGAAAATTTCATCAGGAAGTTCAACCGATCTGCCGGTTTTCTCACCTTTTATATTTAATACTTCTGCCTGCATTTTTCGAAAAGATTAATTGTTATTTCTGGATGAGTACGAATGAACCAAGATGACCCGGGACTGATCCGCTTACCAGGATATAATTTTTTTCAGGAAAAATTTTTACCACTTTCAGGCTCCTTACTTTAACACGGTCTCCGCCCATTCTGCCTGCCATACGCATGCCTTTGAAAACACGAGATGCATCAGAGGAGTTACCGATAGAACCGGGTGCTCTTGATCTGTCATGCTGACCATGCGATTGTCCGCCAACACCATGAAAACCGTGGCGCTTTACAACACCCTGGAAACCTTTTCCTTTGGAAGTGCCTACAACATCAACTTTTTCACCTTCTGTGAAAATGTCAACTGTAATTGCTTCACCAATATTTTTTTCGGGAGAATAGTTGCGAAATTCCTTTACGAATTTTTTGGGACCTGTATTTGCCTTCGTAAAGTGATTGTTTTGTGCTGCGTTGGAGTGCTTTTCTTTTTTGTCACCAAAAGCAAGTTGGAGTGCGCTGTAGCCGTCTGCTTCTGTAGTCTTCACCTGCGTTACAACACAGGGGCCGGCTTCTATGATGGTGCAGGAAGTTTGCTTTCCATCGGGGCTGAAGACACTGGTCATGCCGATCTTTTTTCCAATGATACCTTTCATCTTAAATAATTTGTGCCTTCGTGGTTGAAGAGACAGTACTGATGAAAGAAACATCAAGACTTCAATCCCCGTTTGCCACCGACCTTTTCTTTCAGTCCACTCAATTTCAGTGGAGTACTCATCCGCTTAAAAAACTCAGGCGGACAATAGAAGTACCGGTAGTAAACTAACCCCGAACGGCTAGTTCATATGTCATCTCCTAAGGAGAATTTACTTGCTAACTTCCAGCGCTCCTTTCTTCCTTACGGATTTTGGGAGATGGATAAAAAGAACTTATTGATCATGTCCTTGCAGGACATTAATCAGGCTTTGATTTCTACATCTACACCGCTAGGCAAATCAAGTTTACTCAGCGCATCTACTGTGCGTGAAGAGGACGTGTAAATGTCGAGCAGCCTTTTGTGTGTTGCTAATTGAAATTGCTCACGGCTTTTCTTGTTTACATGGGGAGAACGCAATACAGTAAAGATCTTTTTACGGGTAGGTAAAGGAATAGGTCCTGTAACCACAGCGCCTGTACTCCGTACTGTTTTCACGATCTTTTCGGCAGATTTATCTACCAGGTTGTGATCGTAAGACTGCAATTTGATCCTGATTCGTTGAGACATAGTCAAATTCCCATTTTTCGAATGGGAGTGCAAAGGTAAGGGGTTCAATGAAACCGGCAAAGATTAAAGATCAGATTTTTGAACTTTTTTTTAGTTAAGCAGTTAGCATGCAAGCAGTAAATCACCTTGTTTCAGATCGGCCTCGTTCGCATTTTGTTCGGGAATTCGTCGGCATTTGTCTGCAGGAACAGCGTGTATTCCCGAACGAGTCACGAACAAGTCACGAACGAGGAAACATTTGATTTAATCCGAATTTCATATTCTCGATTTCCCTAACGACCTCCCGGAGGACAATATGTCCGTAAGAAATTGGTATACAGGGTTGACAGGTGTCGAAAAGTACCTTCCCCTTCAGAAATACCGTGTGTACGGTTGGGATAAGGCATGAACTGGAACTGCCGGTTATACTTTACCAGTTCATTCAATAATAATTCCGCATTCTGATAATGCACATTATCGTCCCCGGTACCGTGTATATACAATAAATGCCCCTTCAGGTTTTTTGCATAGGTGATAGGAGAACCCTTTAAAAAATCTTCTTTATTTTCTTCGGGAAGTCCCATATATCGCTCCTGATAAATGTTGTCATATGTCAATTGATTTCCTACGGCGGCTACGGAAATGCCGGTTTTATAAATGTCGGGGTATTGAAACATCAAATTCAATGTAGCGCTTCCACCACCACTCCATCCCCAGACAGCAACACGTGAAGTATCGAGAAAAGGCCATTTTAAAATTTCTTTAGCGGCCATGGCCTGGTCGCTGATATTAACCAGGCCGATCTTCCGGTAAACACTTTTTCTCCATGCACGGCCTTTAGGAACCGGAGTTCCCCGGTTGTCTATTGCGATATAGAAATATCCTTCTTTCGCCAGGTCTCCCTGGTACAGGAAATTGCCTGCGATGCCGTACTGATCCTTTACTTCCTGACCCCATGGTTCTGTATATACATAAAATAAAACCGGATATTTTTTAGTGCTGTCGAAATTCACGGGCCTTACCATCCATGCATCCATTTCAACTCCATCCGCTGTTTTTACTGTGAAAAATTCAACGTTTGATGGCACGTTTGCTGATTTAGATATGGCTTCATTCACTTTATTTTCACCATTCAATCCTTTATGATCGGGCAGCGATATCCATTCATTAACCGCCGGAACAGAATGATTCGAAAATGAATGTGAGGCAAATTTTCCTGTTGGAGAAACATTGTAACCGTGGTATCCCGGCTGATTTATCGGCGATAACCTTTCCTCCTTTCCTTTGCCATCGAGTTTTACCCTGTACAGATATTTCTGAGTAGCATTGAGGGGAGATGCAAAGAAATATACATACCCGCTTTTTTCATCGATGGATGAAATATCCATAACGTCATAATTACCTTTTGTTATAAGCGTTTCTTTTTTACCATCTTTGGAGATCCGGTAAAGATGCCGCCATCCGTCTTTCTCACTGGCCCATAAAAATTCTTTGCCCCCATTTAGCCAGTCCCATCCTCCGCTCGAATAATCCTGGTCCCATAAAGGTAGTATGTCGATCCAGGCAGCATCCTTCTCTGAGTATATGGCATTCGATTTTCCGGTACTCACATTACAAATCAGCAGTGTACTTTCATTTTGTTTCCGGTTCAAATGCTGTACAATGATTTCTTCTGTCCCGGCCCACTCCATGCGTGGAATGTAAGAACCCTGCTGTGTATTGTAAGGAATTTCCATCCATGTAATCTTTCCGGTTGATACATTTATCACGCCAATCCGTGCGGGAGAAGGTAACTCACCGGCAACAGGATATTCGACCGGTACAGCCACGGGATAAGCTGAATCTGTATTATTAATCATCAGATAATCCTTCACTTTGCGTGCATCGATCTGCCAGAAAGCAATATGTTTACCGTCAGGACTCCAGCGAAAGCCATCGCGGCAAAAAAATTCTTCTTCATAGGCCCAGTCGAAAGTGCCATTGATGAATTTTCGGTTGCCATCCACCGTTAGGGGGGTGATTTTATTTTCCGAAAGATCTTCCACATACAGATTGTAATCACTGACATAAGCTACTTTCGATCCATCAGGGGAAAGCTTAGCGAACATCAGAGAAGAAGGCGGTCTTGATTTTCCTAACTGTTTCAATATTCCTGTAGATGAATCCAGCAACCAGTAATCACCCCTGGTATCGAGCCGCCATACTTTTTTTGAATTCGTATAAATAAGAAGTTTTGATCCTGCCGGTGCAAACTGGTATGAGCGGAGTGTAAGTTGTTTCGTCTGTCCTTCAGGTGTTAATTGCTTTTTACTGATCGCTATTGATTTCATGTTTCCCGGCAATTTGTATTGAGCAACTTCCCCACCTTCCATTCGGTAATAACTGTTTCCGTCTTTTGCCCATTTGATGGATTGGGCCGTTAATTCAGGACATACAATGATTAAAATGAAACTGCTTACAATGACTGAAATTATTTTCATAAAGATTTATTGATGTAACGGAACGGCAAATTAATGCAATTGAATTTTATTGAAAATAAAGAAAGGGTTTTTATACTAGACCTCCATTAAATTTTACCTCTGAAGGACTTGTTCCACTAGATGAACTTTCGAAAATTGCAACTCTGAAAAGACACAATTTTATTGTAGTAAATCACTACTTAATTCAATCAATTTTTCTGATTTTGGTTACATTTTTGCACTTCTAGTGTACAAACTATCCTAACGAAAACAAAACAACTTATGAAAAAGTACCTCGTAATCTCTGCAACCGTAGCCGGTTTTTTACTATTGTCATGTCAGAAAAACTCCCCAATTACGGGAAGTGATCGTGAAGTGATTAGTGAAACAGCTATAACTACAAGTTGTGGTCAGTTAAGAACACAATCGCCAGGCGGCTGGGGCTCAACTCCGGAGGGAAACAACCCGGGAACCTATTTACACGCAAATTTTGCGAATGCCTTCCCATGGAGTCTGATGATTGGATGCAGGGATGGAAATACAATTACCCTTACATCCGCACAGGCTATTACCAATTTATTACCAACCGGTGGAAAGCCCGCAGTACTGGGCGCTACGAGCATTGACCCTGTCGGAATAAAAAATACTCTTGTAGGTCATGTTGTTTCCTTAACACTCAGTGTGGGATTCGATGCATATGATCAAAACTTTGGAAGTTCACCCGTTTTATTGGGTGATATGCTGATTGGAAGCGGACCCTTTGCACAGATGACCGTGAGCCAGTTTCTTCAGATCGCTAATGATGTAATCGGCGGATGTTGCCATGATTATTCAGTAAATGATATTATTATAACTGCATCTCAGATCAATAGCAATTACCTTGATGGAACCGTAGATTTAGGCTTTTTAAAATGCCCTGATGATGGCGGACCAAGACGTATTGCTGAGCAGCGATAATTTTTTTGATTTCAGATTTTAATTTGCGATTTTAGATTTGGAACTACAACACTTATACAATTTGTGTATTTCTAAATCTAAAATCGCGAATCTGAAATCTAAAATTTCTCATCAATGTTCCGCTTTCGCCTTACCTCTCACTTTTGCTATGACTTCTTCGGCAATGTTATTCGGCGCCGGGGAGTAGTGGGAGAATTCCATAGTTGATGTGGCACGACCAGATGAGAGCGAACGTAACTGTGTTACATAACCGAACATTTCACTCAGTGGTACTTTTGCTTTAATCACTTGTGCGCCTGCACGGCTATCCATACCTTCCAGCATACCACGACGGCGGTTCAAGTCACCTGTTACATCACCCATGTATTGGTCCGGGGTAATCACTTCTACTTTCATAATAGGCTCAAGCAATACCGGTTTTGCTTTGCGTGCGGCTTCACGAAAACCTGATTTCGCACATAATTCAAACGACATGGCATCAGAGTCAACCTGGTGATAACTGCCATCAAAAATGCGAACCTTCACATTTTCTACGGGGTAACTAGCCAGTACACCGGTTGTCATTGCCTGTTCGAACCCTTTACTGATTGCAGGTATAAATTCACGCGGAATTGATCCTCCGAAAATATCATTGATAAACTGGAAATGTTTTCCCGGATTTTCTGTAAGCCATTCTTTATCTGCGGGTCCGAATTCGAATACGATGTCTGCAAACTTACCACGACCACCAGTCTGCTTTTTCAATACTTCACGGTGTTCGATACTTTGTCCGAATGCTTCTTTATACGCCACCTGTGGTGCGCCCTGATTTACTTCCACCTTGAATTCCCTGCGCATCCGATCCACAATGATCTCCAGGTGTAATTCACCCATTCCACTGAGAATGGTCTGACCTGTTTCTTCATCGGTTTTTACACGCAGTGTAGGATCTTCTTCTACCAGCTTGCCAATGGCCATACCCATCCTGTCAACGTCGGCCTGTGCTTTGGGTTCCACAGCAACTGAAATTACAGGCTCGGGAATAAACATATTCTCCAGTACGATAGGATGATCTTCATCACAAAGTGTGTCTCCGGTTTTAATTTCCTTGAACCCGACCGCGGCACCGATA
>DATLDA010000192.1:0-11136 GCA_035526135.1 Flavitalea sp. | reverse complement strand
CTCTTCTCCCCGCGTAACATTGTTTCGCAATCATTTTTATGTTCCATACCATTTCGGGTATAGCACTCACATGATAATTCAATCAGAAAAAAAAGTAACAGGGGAAAGCGATTACACATTTCAGATGACTCGCGGAAAATGCAATTTTTCCCACAGAGCCCTGATTTGTTTCAGAAAATAGAGGGATAATTCTAAAGTCATTCTGTAGTAATTCTGTAGATGTTTGCAGTTGGCAATTTGGATTCGCGGCATAATTTTTTCATAATGACGTGTAAAGTATTTAACATTCATACCTCAGATAATGAAAGCAAAAGAATTACTTTTCGCCGTATTCGTTTTCACTTTTCCCTTTATTTCAAATGCACAATCAGATACGCTTATCAGAAAACTTGATAGTGTAAGAATGGCAGATACTATCAAACCTCCGAATAACATTCAACAAGAGAATTATAATGAAATAACTAAAATAACTTTCCATAGCTACTTTCTATTGCTCGGAAGTAATATTAAACAGCAGTTCACGTCTCCATTGTGGGCAAAAAAGAAAGATTGGTCAAAGGTTGGTAAAGCTGTAATACTTGGAACGGCACTGTACTTTGCGGACAAGCCAATTCAAAAGGGAGCAGTTGAAATAACTGAAGGGAACAGTTTTCTGCAACACACCAGCAGGTACATCACCAATACAGGGGGAAGTTATGAAATCATCACCCTGGGCGCCTTAACTGCTTACGGAATGATTTTCAAAGCAGAAAAAATTAAGACTACTGCCTTATTGGCCAGTCATGCCTATATTACTTCTGCCTTGATCTCCACATCGCTGAAATTTCTTGCCGGTCGCCAACGACCCGTTATTTTAGATGAAGAAGGGAAACCTCATAACAGTTTTCATGGACCTTTTTATCAGTTCAAAAAAGATGGCAAGGGAAATCGACCTCCACTTGATGCTCATAATTCCTTTCCTTCCGGACATGCGACAGCCGCCTTTGCTGCAGCGACGGTATTTGCCAAAGAGTACCGTGACCGACCCATGGTGCCCATTTTTGCCTACACTGCGGCTTCCCTGATCAGCCTCAGCCGTTTGACAGAGAACAGGCATTGGGCTTCCGATGTATTGATCGGGGCAGGAATTGGATATTTATCCGGTCTGCAAATCGTCAATAATTTCCACCGGTATGCAAAATTGAAATATCAGGAACAGAATAAGGGGAAAGTTTCTTTTAACCTGCAATACATGAACAAAACGATTCTTCCCGGAATGGTGTATACATTCCGGAATTGATTGCCTCGAATTTTTTGTATAACCCGATTCTACTCATCCATTCCGACCACACCGACACACTGAAATTTTTACAGAGTCCCTGAATTTTTTTCAGTTCCCGGCCGAATTTTTTTCAGTTTTTTTCAGGGGAGATATCTTGGGCATATGCATTGATGTAGGTGCTCTGATAACCCGAACAATTTTTAAAAAAATTCAAAAGGAGGTAATTATGTCACTACTGAAAAGAAATGGCAACAGTTACCAGGCTGTGCCGGATTTATTTGACGATTTCCTGAATCGCAACCTGTTTGATTGGAGATCAACCAATTTTTCTGACAGCGGTACCACATTGCCGGCAGTCAATATCAAGGAAACAAATGAAAATTTTGAAGTTGAAATGGCTGCGCCCGGAATGGAGAAAAAAGATTTTAATATTCTGTTGGAAGGAAATACCCTCACTATCAGCGCAGAAAGTAATCACGAACGGGAGAACAAGGAAGGGGAGACCTATTCCAGAAAGGAGTTCAGCTATTTCTCATTCCAGAGGAAGTTTACCCTGCCTAAGGACGTGGTCGATGAGGAACAGATCAATGCGAGGTATGAAAACGGAATCCTTCAGTTGATAATTCCGAAAAAGGAAGAAGCAAAGAAAAAAGGTCCGAAGATGATTTCAATTGCCTGACAGCTAAATTTGTTTGTTCTACTTTATTGAGCCGGCATTGCCGGCTTTTTTGTTTGTTCAATTACCGCATTTTCGCCGGGCAGGTTTACATTTGTATCAATCCTTGATGATATGACCCGTTGTTCAGCAAATTCCTGTAACCTTTATTTGATCCCATGATAAAATATCTTTTTATTATTTTTTTATTTTTCAATTTAAATTCCGGACTCTTTGCCCAAACAGCTCCTCCATTCTGGAATGATATTAAAAATTTCAAAACAAGAGACTCGA
Source organism: Flavitalea sp. (assembly GCA_035526135.1). Taxonomy (GTDB): domain Bacteria; phylum Bacteroidota; class Bacteroidia; order Chitinophagales; family Chitinophagaceae; genus Flavitalea. The sequence continues at coordinate 8,926 of DATLDA010000192.1, read as the reverse complement.
CACAAAAGATTCCGGAACACCCCATTTTATTTACCGGAAGTTCTTCGTTTACTATGTGGACAGGAGTAAATGCAGACTTTCCCGGTTACTCAATAGTAAACAATGCCTTCGGCGGATCCACACTCGTAGATGTGATTCGTTATGTATATGACATCATTCTTCCCTATCAACCAAAACAAGTTGTTATCTACTGTGGTGAGAATGATCTGGCTTCATCCGACACAGTTACGTCGGCGGAAGTCGTAAAAAGATTTAAGACACTTTTCGGAATGATCAGAATAAATCTTCCCGATGCGATTATCAGTTTTGTTTCGATGAAACCCAGTCCCTCACGCGAAAGGATACAGGGTAAAGTAAAAGTGGCAAATGCTGCTATCAGAACTTTCATAAAAACACAACGTAAAGCACAATTCATTGATGTATACAATCCCATGCTTGATGCGAAGGGAAAAATGCGTGAAGAACTATACTTACCGGACAGGTTGCATATGAAACCAACAGGCTATGCGATCTGGAAAAAAATCATTCTCCCATTTTTGCTGAAGTAAACCCGTCTCAACTGCAGGGCATTGGTTTTAATGATAGATCCTGCCGGCATGTCCGGCTGAGAATTGCCGTGTGCAGGTATTAGTTAATGAGATGAAATTTCTCTGTACTCAACAGCTATTTCCTTTACAAATTTCAATTAAAAGTGTGAATTGTATATAGATTCCTAATAAAGCTATAATGATTTATACCGGATCCTGATTGATCTTTAGTTATGCTGAAACAGACGCCCGTTTTTAACCCCTACCCGTCGAACGAGCCTTTTCAGTTTTATATTATTAAAAATATTTTTTGATGGTTGAAAAAGCTCTGGAACAGAATCGAAAGAAAGATATCGAGGTATTTAACAAGATGTATGTTAAGTATGCACCTGCCTTGTATGGGATTATCCTGAAATTGGAACCCAGGCAGGAACACGCTTGCCTGATTCTGCAGCGATCTTTTGTTAGAATTTCTAAAGATTTCCACGACTATGATCATACAACGACTGCATTATTTCCCTGGATGGTTGGAATCACTCTGAAAGAATGCAAATCTGTAATAAGCACTCAGCAAATAAACCTTTTAGAAAAAGTGATGCCAAGACGGTTGTTCAAATGGTTTCAGGTGTAAACTTCTACATTCAGACCAGAGTAAAAATTGAAACAGATTATGATCTTCGCTGTCAATTAATACCGGTTATGAACATCAGTTTGTAAAATGGTTCTTTACCAAAATATATGGTATGCATCCAGTGCAAAATGGTGATTAGAAAAACTCGGACTTAAATTTACTTCGTTGCATGCGCTTTCTATTAATCCATTGACACGAGTTATCGCGACAGAAGTCTATCGGGAACACTCGCGTCTCCTGTACATCCGATGAATGTGTTATCACCACACCAGAGCGCCTGTGCAGTTACTTTAAAGTGCCTGATGCTCATGGAACATATAAACAAACATCGCACACCGTAAATAAAATCATCTTGGCGGAGGTTGCGTTTTACAAGTATTATATTTCACGTACGCTGCTTTCACGCAATCACTTAGTAAGGTACAATATCCGCCAGCCTGGATACAACTACAGATATCTTTGAAAAGCTGGGTGAGGCATACATTGTTAGTTCCTCCTGTATTCAGACCAGAAATTTTTCCTTCAGTGATTAAATTATCAATTGAAGTCGTGATCAAAAGGTCTGCTGATGATTGATTATTTAATATCGTATACTTATTCTTCAACGCGGAAACAGACATGCCGATGCCGTCAAGGCATTTATTCATGATGGTATAACTGCTATATCCGAGTTTGGCAGCAAGCAATTTTTTTTCAGTTTCATTGATGGTACCAGCAACCGACTTTGCCATCAAACTTGTGGAATTTGTTTCAATGATGCGCGCCTGAATTGTAAATACGTCATTGACGATCCTGATAAAATCTTTGTCTTTGCAAATGTCGATGGTGAGAGTGGTCGTGGAAAATGCAGATCTAAAAGGAAAAGCATTTGTTGAAAGGGATACGAGGAAAAGTGTTCCTGCCAATAAGAGTAGTTTCATATTGATGTTTTAACAGATTAAAGAAAAAGTTTGATGAATGGGATTTACGTAGTGGTGGAGCGTGTGCTCTGGCGGAAATGGTGAGCTGTAGTTTAGTATGGATAGTGCCTTTTGACATGTTCTCAATCCAGGGCACGGGATGATGATGAGACGGATCATTAAATTTATTGATCTAAATCCGATTAACAGAAAATTATTTTTAAGATCGGTGTGAATTGAAAGATTACAGGATTAATCATTTTCCACTTGAAGGATGTGCAAAACCCGGTGAACGATTGGCGCAAAGAAGACAGCAGTAATGCTTAAGAATGCAATCCCGCTGTATAAAGCATAAAGTGATGAAAATATTTTGGCGCTTGCCGTTTTCATTTCAACAACCGGTCCCATTCCGGTAAGAATCATACATGCCATGTAAAAACTATCGAGCCAACTCAGATGTGCAAAACCGACATAGCCTGCTGTACCCATAATTACTGAAAATACAATCAGGAGCAACGCCACAAGAGTATACCGGGCGACCCGCCATAAAAAGGTTCGAAAGGGAACTAATTTTTGTTTGTGATTTTCCAGTTTCATTTGAATACCCCGCTTGTTCTACAGTTGTAAAGGTAGAGTCTTCCATCGTAACTGGCTTTCAGCTAACCATATGTGCCTGGGAGTAATGTTGGAACAACAGTGGCATACAAATTTCAACTAGAAATGTATTGGCCATTACCGACTTAAATTTCAGAGGGAAGAATTAAGATGAACAAAGTTTTAGTAATCAACCGCGACGATGATTTGCTTGACCTCGTGAAACGTGTATTAAGCCAAAGAAATCTGGTTGCCAAAACCATAAAAACAAAGGATCGTGTGATGGAGATCATTGATGATTTTCAGCCGGATGCTATATTGATTGATATTGAAAATGACAAAGACGGAGACCTTGTAAACGAAATAAAACAGCACTTATCCAAAGACAATACACCTGTTATGCTTATGGTTGGCGATACAGGATATGATATTGATTATTCCCGGTTTTCTGCGGATGATTATATCAAAAAACCCTTCGATAGTGAATCGCTTGCCAACATGATCAAGAAAAATGTCAAGGAAAAGACCGCATAATGAAGTCATTTGAAACCGCCGGTTAATCATTCATATCCCTAACCGGAAGTACTACAAAGAACGACGCTCCCTTTCCTTTTTCACCGGTTGCATAAATAATACCCTGATGCCGCTCTGTAATTTTTTTACAGAGAGACAATCCCAATCCGGTGCCTTCATACAAGGAACGGTTATTCAAACGGGTAAACAACTCAAAAATTTTGTGAGTCTGTGCGGCATTGAAACCAATGCCATTGTCCTTTATTTCAATGCAGGAATATTTTTTCTTTGCTTCAAGCGGTGGGATTTTTTCTTCTTCATGCACGAATTTTGATTTAATCTCAATCAAAGGGAACGAGTCCGGCGTAGAAAATTTAATTGCGTTACTTATAAGATTGAAAAAGAGTTGGTGAAGAAGAACAGGTATGCCGGGGACAACAGGTAATTGATTGGTATTGATGGTAACCTTTTTCTCCCTGATCACAATTTCCAGGTCGCTAACAATTGCTTTAATGATCAGATTCAGATCTACCATTTCCACCTCATCTTGTTCTCCATTCAACCCGGAATATTCCAGGATTCCTTCAACCATGTTGAACATGCGTTGTGACGCGTCCTGCACTTTTTTCAAATAACCTTTTGAACTATCTGATAACTCATTAAAATTTTCTTCTTCGATGCGGCTGCTGAATGTACGAATCTTCCGCAATGGTTCTTTCAGGTCATGACTTGCAACGTGTGCAAATTCCTGCAGGCTCTCATTAGACTTTCGAAGTTCCTCGGTTCTTTCTGCTACCAGTGATTCCATATCATTCGTGAACTTTTGTAACTCTTTCTTCATTTGAAGGATTGCGTTTCCCAATACATCCTGGTCACTGCGGGAATGAACAGGTACATCAAAATTTTTTCTTCCAATTGCATCGGCAGCAATGGCCAGTTGCTGATAATTATGGTCGATTCTGGAAATGGAATCCGCCAGGCTGCCGATAGCATCATTCGCAAAGTCGTTAAATACGGTACCCGTCATTCCCCTCGAAATCTTTTCAGCAGCATATTTTAATTCGCGCAGCATACGTGTGATTGAGTAGATCGCATAAGAAATGATAAAACATACCAGGATAATGATCAGGCTTAATAAAATCAAAGTCCTGTTTTTATTTTTTACTTCCTTATCATATATTGAATTGGCAATTCCAATGGCATTGTTCCAGATGGTATGTTGTAGTCCGGAGAGTCTTGCTATTCCTTTATCGGAAATGTTCCACCATTCATCTGCATTATAGGTACTATCGAATTTCATTGTTGAAAAAACCCGGTCCAGGTATTCGGCAGTTGGTTTATATTCAGTTGTAAGCAAGATTTTTTTATAGTCCGTGATTACCGTGGGGGAAGCTTTGGCTAAAAATTCGTTTTCATAAGATTTGCAAATGTTATATGCATCTTCCGTTCCCCGCAAGATTTCGGTCATGAATTTCTGTGTGTAAAGAACGTTGTAAATATTAGTGCGAATAATGCTGAGATAAGTAATGATTTCAGCAAGCAACTTCTGTGCACGCAGATCATTCAGCGCTGGCTGCAGGGGGTTATTTTTTGAAATCGAAATACTTGTCAGTGTATTCAACCAAAAAATAGTGTTGGAATAGTAACGGATGATGTCATTTGAACCGGCTTTTCCATTATCAAGCCGGCTACGGATGTCAGGCAATTTGTGAACATTGGAGTAACCCTGTGAGCCCTCCGATAATTCGTCACTGCTAAGGCTAAATTTTTTTAACGCTTCATCAGTCTTTTTTCTTTGTTGAAATAGATTTTCTTTGCTGGCACTGCGGAGGACTACATCAAAACTCAGCTTACTTTCATGTTGCATCTCATCTATCAGCGATGAAATATTTCTTATTTGATGAATTCTTTCAATGTAGCCTTCCAGAATGGCTACTTTGACCTGTTTTTCCTCAAATAATTGTATAGTCAGATAAATGGTAAAGGCCAACGGGATCAGGCCTATAAGCAGCAGTTTGACAGAGAAAGGTATCCGGCGGAAGAATCGTTTCATAGCCTCTTCTGTTACTTAAGTCAGAATGCGTATAAAGATAGCGGGTAAAATCTTATCGGTTCAGCTATCCGATTATCGCGATATTCTTTACACATTGAGGATAAAATCAACTACATTCATCAACTTCACTATATAATTATTTGATGTGGAAATTATACGTACACGAATAGCATTTCCTTTTCTCGAGGGCGGAGGAGAAATGGGCGAACTCACTCGCAAATTTGACTGGTCAACTACAGCACTGGGTAATCCGGAGGAATGGCAGCAAAGCCTTAGAACAACCGTTAGCAATCTACTCAGGTCAAGGTTTCCGATGTTTTTGTGGTGGGGCGCTGATATGATCCAATTTTATAATGATGCTTACCGCCCTTCATTGGGTAATGAAGGCAAACATCCTTCCGCTCTTGGACAAAAAGCCAAGGAATGCTGGCCGGAGATCTGGGATATTATTTATCCATTAATCCGGCAGGTCCAGATTACTGGTGAGGCTACCTGGAGGGAAGATCAATTGGTCCCTATTTATCGTAATGGAAAAATTGAGGATGTGTACTGGACGTACAGTTACAGTGCTGTCCTGGATGATTTTGGAAATCAGGGGGGAATACTTGTAACCTGTACCGAAACCACCCAGAAAGTGCTGAGTGCTATTAAACTTGAAAAAAGTGTTTCAAATCTTCACAAAATTATTCACCAGGCTCCGGTGGCCATGTGCATTTTTCGGGGGCCGGATTTTATAGTGGAAACTGCAAATGAACGGATGTTTGAAATATGGGGGAAAAGCTCGGATGAGATTCTGGACAAACCCATCTTTGATGGATTGCCTGAAGCCAGGGGACAGGGATTTGAAACACTGCTGATGGATGTTTTCAAAACCGGCAAAACTTACCGGGCGTATGGTTTGCCCGTGAATCTCCCGAGAAATGGTAGTATCGAAACCGTTTTTTTGAATTTTGTATACGAAGCGTATCACGAAGAAGACGGCACCATTTCCGGAATAATGGCGGTCGCCAACGAAGTGACAGAACAAGTCTTGGTAGGTAGGAAGATACAGGTTTCAGAAAGCCGTTTCCGTTTACTTGCCGATTCCATGCCACAGTTTGTATGGTCAAGTGATAATAACGGAAACCTAAATTATTTCAATGACGCCGTATACAATTACTCCGGCTTGAATGAAGAACAATTATTAAATGGTGGTTGGATCGATATTGTACATCCGGAGGAAAGAGAGAAAAATATTGAACTATGGCGCCATGCAATTGAAACAGGCGAGGATTTTTTATTTCACCACCGTTTCAGGAACAAGGATGGAGATTATCGTTGGCAAATGAGCAGGGCGATTCCACAAAAAGATGAGGAAGGAAAAATTCAGATGTGGATAGGAACGAGTACTGATATACATGAACATAAATTGTTTGAAGAAGACTTACAAGTGCGGGTGAAAGAACAAACAGAAGATATTCTGGAGGCGAATCAGAAACTAATACATATCAACCACGAACTTGCCCGTTCTAATAAAAATCTTGAAGAATTTGCTTTTGCTGCTTCCCATGATCTGAAAGAACCGATCAGAAAGATCCAGTTTTTCGCTGACAGAATTCAATCGAGCCTCGGAGTGAAATTCTCAGAAGAAGAATCCAGATATTTCAGCCGGATGGACCAGGCTGCGAAAAGAATGAACTCCTTGATTGACGATCTCCTTTCTTATTCACTGCTCAGCATGCGCCCCAAAACAATGGAGTCAGTAAATATGAATGAATTAGTGCAACAGGTGCTTCATGACCTGGATCTGGAAATAGAAGAAAGGAAAGCGAAAATAAGTGTAGGAAACCTACCTGTACTCCAGGGACACCGGCGCCAGTTGCAACAAGCTGTCCAAAATGTAATTGCAAATTCATTAAAATTTCATAAACCAAATCAGTCTCCTGAAATTTCCATCATTAGTGAAGTCATTTCCGGCCGGGAAATCCCCACAGTAACTCCGGAGAAAGACGAACAATTTTATCTTCTGAAAATAACTGATAATGGAATTGGTTTCGACAATAAGGATGCAGAAAAGATCTTCAATTTATTTACCCGGTTACACGGAAATGCGGAATACAAGGGTACAGGTTTGGGACTTTCCATCGTACGCAAAGTAGCAGAAAATCATAAAGGGTTTGTAACAGCAAAAGGCGAGACAGGTAAAGGAACAACTATTGAGTTATTTATTCCGATACTTAATAAATAGATAACGGATAAGTTCATTTTTGTTTTGGACTTGCTGAAATGAGGTTTAGTTCTTCATTTGTCATGTCTGATATAGCATATCGTTTTACATCGTTGATCAGCATTTCATCAAGCAAATCGACAGTGTTTTTGTATGTGGATGCCGGGCTCGGTTTAATAATCACCATAAAATATCCGGAGTGAAGTAAATTTTTCTGTGTATGAAGAATTTTAGTGATATTCCGATAGTTCGTACTGTGAAGATTCCTTCCTTCGCTATGAAGTCCTGCCTCATAATAATATAGATCATCATTTTCACTTGCAAGGATCGTTAATGAGGCTTTTTCTTTTACTTTCATCGAGTCAATTGAATCTTTTGGAACAATAAGCTTAAGGGCAGTTGGTTCGCTGATAGTGGTAGTAAAGATGAAGAATGTAATAAGAAGAAAGCCCAGATCAACCATGGGTGTCAGGTCTACTTTGGTGGAATGTTGTACCTTCTTCACCCTCGGTGCAGTATTACTGATTTGTTTACAGGCAAAGTCTGCCATTCTTACATATTAGGTAAATGAATATCATTAGCTAAAATGTAAGATGAATGCAGCAAAATATTCCATAAAAAATATGAATCAAAAATGAATGAGTTCAAATTCATTCATTGAAACTGATCGCCCCATCCTTCTATCCGTGGCGGTTTTTTTTCTTTACGGATGTAAGCTTTTACCTGATTTGAATGCTTCGACAGCATCATCACTTCAAAGGCTGTAATAGAAAAGTCTCCAAATCGCGTTATGGCACGGTTACGGAAATACTGCCAGGCATAATCTATATCCAAATTATCCATCTCCCGGATGCCCGATAGAATATTTCCATTTTTCAATTTTACAGTGACGTAGTAGTACGGCATTCACCAAAAATATAAACGGCAGACGGGAATCTGCAAAATGTGTACAACCTTTCCGTGAAACAGAATGTGTTTCACAAAGAGACTCATTATTACCTTCCTATAAACCTGTCCATTGAAACCTGCTGGTAAGGTCTTCTGCTGTATTGCACACGAAGAAAAGGCAACGCCTCACGGATATATTCGCGAAGGGCGATCCCGCATTTCTGTGTATCATATAACCATAATAAGTAACCGGCAGGCACATTTGCCAGTTTCTGTCCTTTGTATTTGCCAAACGGCATAAGTGTGTTTTCGTTCATCAAGTAAAAATAGATACGCACCTGGCAGCCTATTTACGAGGTGATCTTTTTAAATTTTTTTAACAACATTTCATTGGCCCACATGCATGGATAAGCTGAAATGGCTGGCAGACAGGTATATTTTTCAGTGATTAGCGGAATCGTAAGTTATCAGGAAGTCTGCAACACTAAAAAACCACATTTCCCGTTGTAGGTATTCATAAAAACTCCGGTATTCATATGAAAAACAAAATTCTTTGCAGCCTTCTCTTTTCACTCGTTATTTTCAATTTCTCTTGTAAAAAAGGCGACAGTACAC
>DATLDA010000184.1:0-8869 GCA_035526135.1 Flavitalea sp. | reverse complement strand
ATAATTTTTATCATAGGGCTGATATCTGCATTGTTCCCCAGTGCCGACGGCGCATTGACTGCCTTGACATCTTCCTTTTGTATAGATATGCTGGGTCTCAAACGACGCGAGTTGTGGGACGAGAAATACCGAAAGCGGATCCGGCTTACGGTACATTTTATTTTCGCTGCCATTTTTTTTATTGTCGTTCTTCTATTCAAGCAGATGGATAATAAATCGATCATTGATGTGATACTGAAAGTTGCGGGATTCACTTATGGTCCTCTGCTTGGCTTATTTGCTTTCGGAATTCTTACAAAAAGACGGATCAACGATAAGCTTGCGTTATATGTTTGTCTTGCGGCGCCACTCATTATTTTCGGAATCGACTTCATAGATAATATTGACTGGTACCAAAAGCAGCTGAATCTTGAGGGCAATTATATTGATTCTGTCAGGTCAACTTCGCGTGCTGTTTTCGGCAATTTCCGATTGGGTTATGAAATCCTCATCTATAATGGTATCATCACTTTCCTGGGGCTGTTAACTATATCAAAAAAATCCTGAGGCTGCAAACTAAAGTAACCGGTTTGCCGTTCTCTAATTACACAATGCCATCCGGGGTCGTTCTAAACGATCGGATGGCATTCGTTATCTCCGGATTGAACATGACCTTTCAGGAAATCAATCAGGCCCTTAAAAAACTAAACTACTTCAGATGAACGATACCATCAGAATGTCACGGCAGCGGCGGTGGTCAGAATCCAAGGCGCATTCAAGTTGGCAGATTTTTAAAATAATGGCAGAATTTGTAGATGGGTTTGAAGCGCTCTCCAAAATCGGTCCGTGTATTTCGATCTTTGGTTCAGCAAGAACTAAACCGTCTGATCCATATTATGAGTTGTCGGTACAAATCGCAAAACGTTTATCGGAAGAAGGATTCGGAATTATTTCGGGCGGCGGACCCGGAATTATGGAAGCGGCAAACAAGGGTGCGCAGCTCGGTAACGGCAAATCAGTAGGATTGAATATTGAATTACCCTTTGAACAAAATTCGAATCCATTTATTGACCGTGAAGGAAATTTACAATTTGAATATTTTTTCGTGAGGAAAACTATGTTCACAAAATATTCTCAGGGCTTTGTGATGATGCCCGGAGGTTTCGGAACGATGGATGAATTTTTTGAAGTAGCCACACTGATTCAAACCGGGAAAATGGCACAGGTTCCACTGATTCTTGTAGGTTCTGAATACTGGGGCGGTCTGATTGCCTGGTTAAATAATACTATGTTGCTTAAAGCAGGAAATATTTCACCGGAGGATATGGAATTACTGAAAGTTGCAGACACTGCGGAAGAAGTAGTACAACATGTATTACAATTCTATTCCAAGAATCCACTTGAGCCGAATTTCTAGAATGGGGTATGAGGTATGGGGTAGCAAATATTTTTTCTTTTAAACATTAATAAAATAGAATGATGTTGCCTTGCAATAAAATTCTACTACGGGTCTCTCATTACATTCATTTATTCCATACATCCTACCTCATACCCCATACCTCATAGCCCATAGCCCGTACCCAATACCTCCGTGAAAAGCAATTACCTTGTGCCATGCCCCTCATCAATCCCCTTGCAGAAGAGTACGCACAGCGTTTTACAAGTGCGGAAGACGAATTAATTAAATCGGTTGCAGAATACACTCGTGCGCATCATACCGACCCGCAAATGCTCAGCGGACATCTTCAGGGAAAATTTTTGGAAATATTTAGCATTTTATTAAAACCCCGACGCATACTCGAAATCGGCACTTTTACAGGCTATAGTGCACTTTGTATGGCTAAAGGTTTACTAAATGATGGCGAATTACATACAATTGAGATCCGGGAAGAGACTGCAGCGATTGCAAAAGCAAATTTCAGTAGGTCAATTGAACATGAAAAGATAATTTTACATGTCGGTAATGCGTTACAAATTATACAGACCCTTGATGAAAGCTGGGACCTCGTTTTTATCGATGCCGATAAGATCAATTATAAGGCCTATTACCAACTGGTATTGCCACGTGTACGAAAAGGGGGAGTTATTCTGGCAGACAATGTATTATTTCATGGAGAGGTGTTGGAAGAACCGGTCACGGGAAAGAATGCAAAGGCGATCCAGGCATTTAACGAATATGTGTTAAACGATCACAGTGTAGACAGGGTCATGCTTACGGTAAGAGATGGATTATTTCTCTTCCGGAAAAAATGAAATGTGGCTGGAGTAACGACAGCATTCAAAAATACACTGATGAAAATAACATCTTTGTTTTCCATTTGCCTATTGATTTCTTTTTTCTCTTTGGCGCAGCCCAAATCGGATATCTATGAATATATCCGATCCTATAAAGAAATTGCCATGAGCGAAATGAAACGAAGCGGTGTGCCGGCGTCGATTAAGCTAGCCCAGGGGATCCATGAAACATATGCGGGTAAAAGTGATTTGGTATTAAAATCAAAAAACCATTTTGGTATCAAATGCAAGTCAGAATGGACGGGCAATAAAGTGTATCATGACGACGACGCGCGAGGCGAATGTTTCAGAAGCTATGCTTCCCCGGCAGATTCGTATGTTGACCATTCGAACTTTCTTCGGAACAGTGCACGGTATGCGTTCCTCTTCAATTTTGATCCCACTGATTATAAAGCCTGGGCATACGGGTTGAAAAAAGCAGGATATGCGACCAATGTCAAATATTCTGAAATTATTATTCGGCTCATTGAAGAATATAACCTCAATCAGTATTCGCTGATAGCGCTGAACAGGATGGATGCTTCACAGGAAGATATTGCCGGAGGGCAATTGGGAGTTTTACCGACAACAGTTCCGGCTGGTGAAGTGATTGCGATCGATGGCAAAGTAACAGAAGTGATCAAGCCCGTAAAATATCCGGATGGGGAATTTTATATCAACAATACCAGGGTGGTATTCGCCAGGCAGGGTTCGTCGTTACTTTCAATTGCGCAAACCTTTGATGTATCATTATCCCGGATTCTTGATTTTAATGACCTGAAGGGAGAAGATATACTGCTACGCGACCAGTTGGTTTTTCTTCAGCGTAAAAGAAAGGCCGGCGTGAATGAATTTCATATTGTTCAACAAGGCGAAAGTCTGTATGATATCGCACAGGCAGAAGGTATCCGCCTGCACAGCCTGCTTGAATTGAATCATCTCCAAACACTACTCGATCCTGCAGCCGGCGAAAAACTTTTTCTTCAAAAGGACGCGCCATCGCGGCCGAAACTTGCAATAGAGGTGTCTACATCATCCACGCGAGAATCTGTTCCTGAGGATCCAGTCAGAAATGAAAGAGTGCTCCATACCGTACGGTTGAAAGAAACCTTATACAGTATTTCAAAAAAATATGCAGTGGATATAGATAGTATCAGGAGTTGGAATAATCTTCCCGGCTTTGGTCTTAAACCAGGCCAGGAGCTGGTGATTTATAAAAACTGAGTATGAGCCTGATTCATGTACATGACAAAAAGTTTGAACCATACCTAAGTGAAAAAGAAATCGATGAACAGGTGCAGCGTGTCGCAGAACAAATCAATTCAGACTATGCTGGTAAACGGCCGCTTTTCATAGCAATTCTTAACGGCGCTTTTATGTTCGCGTCGGATCTCTTCAAAAGGCTTACGATCGAAGCCGAAATCTGTTTCATCAAACTCGCATCTTACAAGGGAACGCGTTCTACCGGACATGTTGTTACAGCAATCGGTCTTGACCTCGATCTTTATGGCAGAGACGTCATCATCATTGAAGACATTGTTGATACGGGAAAGACACTTCATCATTTTCTTCCGCAGTTGGAACACCAGCAACCTTCCTCACTGAAGATTGTGGCTCTCCTTCATAAACCTGCCGCGATGGTGTATCGTATCCGGATCGATTATCTCGGCTTTACCATACCCGATAAATTTGTAGTCGGATACGGCCTCGATTACGACGGACTCGGCAGAAATCTGGGAGCGTTATACAAACTTGCAGAATAGGCGACAATATCCGGTGCCCCCACTTGCATTTCAGCGAATAAGCGAGTAATTTTTACGCAGATACATTGAAAACGTTTGCAGCCATATGTTTTGCTCTTGTTTTGTTTTCATCCGCTCCGGCTCAATTTTATTTACGCGGCGAAATAAAGGATGAAAAGAATACACCCTTACCGAATGCAAAAATTGTTTTGCATTCAAATGGCTACCTCTATTATTCGGGAAGTTCCGGCGGTTTTGGCATCCCGACTCCCAAACCGTATGATTCCATTACTGTGTCTGTCGATGGATACGTTAGTTATTCTACCCGCATTGATGCAGCGCGCTTTCATTCCATTATATTAAAAATCCTTTATTCTTCTGCTAATGTTCAGAAGAACAGGTTGCTTTCTTTTACCAGGGATTTCCGGATGGAAGATCCTGCCCGGTTGGATGCAGGAATGGAAACATACAGTGCTCTCGTGGAAAATGAATTCGTAACTGCAAAAAAATATCCTGAAACAGGTTTTGCCATTCATACCGACCGTGCTTCTTACAGTAATATCAGGCGGTTTTTAAATATGAATACAGAAGTGCCACCTGATGCCGTCCGAACTGAAGAATTATTGAACTATTTCAATTTCGGCTATACAAGTCCTCCCCGTGATAGTGTTTTTGGTTTCACTTCACAGATATCAGATTGTCCCTGGAATCCGGAAGCACAGCTGCTGTTTGTACAAATGAATGCGCGTAAAATAGATTCTTCGAAAATTCCGCCAAGCAATCTTGTTTTCCTTATTGATGTTTCCGGATCAATGGATATGCCTAACAGGCTGCCATTACTCAAAGCTGCATTTAAATTGCTCGTTGACAACCTCAGAGAAAAAGATACAGTGTCTATAGTTGTATATGGAAGTACAATTGGTGTTTGGTTGAAACCCACTTCGGGAAAAGAAAAGGTAAAGATCCGCAAATCAATAGAAGACCTCAATCCCGGTGGATCAACCCCGGGAGAATCCGGAATACGATCTGCCTACCGGCTGGCGAAAAGCCAGTTTATCAGGAATGGTAATAACCGGGTGATCCTTGCAACCGATGGCGATTTCAACGTCGGACAATCGAGTGAAGAAGACCTTGAGAAACTCATAACTTATCATCAACAGTCGGGTATTTATCTTACTTGTCTTGGCGTAGGGATGGGAAATTATAAAGACAGTAAGCTGGAAGTGCTTGCAAAAAAAGGCAATGGGAATTTTGCATACCTCGATAATGAACAGGAGGCAGAGAAAGTGCTGGTAAAGGAATTAACGCAAACATTGTATACCGTAGCAGATGATGCTTATCTCAGTATTCGCTTTAATCCGCGTTTGATCAAAGAATACCGGCTCATCGGATTTGATAATAAACGCAAAGCAATTGCAGATACGCTCAGTGAAGTGGAAGGAGGCGAAGTAGGGTCAGGACATTCCATGCTGGCCTTGTTTGAATGTATCCCCGCGCCAGATCGCCGGGAAGATCTAATTGATGGAGAAACGGTGGCCGATATAACAGTTCATTATTCGCTACCGGGTGATTCTGTCAGAAAGCAATCTGGTTACCGGGCCACTTTCAGCTATCTCCCTTTTGATGAACTTTCCGATTGTTACCGGTTTGCTTCATCGGTAGCTATGTATGCTTCTTTATTAAAAAATTCCAAAAACGTGAGAAGGCTTTCCTGGTCGGATGTCCAGTTCCTTGCATCCAGATCTTATAACAAAGAAGATTCACTCCAAAAGGAATTTCTCGTGATGGTTGATAAGGCAAAGAAAATTTATGCGAAGAACAGGGGGAGGAGAAGCAGGCAGTAGGCTGTATTTTAGATTTTAGATTGCGATTTTAGACGTGGTCCTGAGCGAAGGAACTTCTTTGTGTCTTTGCTTACTTTGCGAGAACTAATTTAAATTCTAAAATCACATCACGACTTTCACGATTTCTTTTTTCTCATCAATAACTTTAATTACAACCGGCTGGTGATTCAAGGCATTAGCAGAAAGCGCATGCGCGAGTGCCGGTAGTTTCGATATTATTTCCTCATCTCGTTTCACACCATTCATTTGAAAAAATAGAACAAAATTATTGGGCTCTTTTCCCGCGATGACTGTCACTTCAGATTCTTTCATAAATATTTCAGCTTCTTCCAGTTGATTTACAATGGCGAGAACAATAAGAGGAGATATATCACGTGTATGAATAAGCTTATTATGATGGCTTCTTAAAACCGGCAGTCCTGTTTCCGGATCCGATTCAACAATACGAAGTCTTACTTGTGGGGAGGGTGAAATAGTGATCTTCTCCCTGCTCTTTGCTTCTAAGAACGCAAATAAAAAAACAATTGGAATGATTCCGATCAGCAGAAGTACTGCCCTGGAAAGGTTTTTCACATTGGGATTTAGATTAAAACGCTGCCCAATCTAATAATCGTATGTGGACAAGTCGGTCGGGGATAGGTGGGATGGATGAAAGAAGATTTCTATGTATTTCATGGGAAGAAGAGGGTCGTGGCCATCTACATTAATAGCACCTATTAGCTTTAACCGATAATAAGCCGAAGCTAACCTATATATAAGCTGTAGTTAAACCGTATCTATAAGGACGGCTTATCTACGGGACATATACAGGATATATACGGCTTATCTACGGGATATCTTTCAGGATGTACGATATACGGTGTACTTTATATAATACAGGATGTGCAGTGATGTACGGTGTACGATGCAGGATGTGTAGTTATGTACGATGTACGATGTACGGTGTACGATGCAGGATGTGTAGTTATGTACGATGTACGATGTACGGTGTACGATGTAAGAAATTGCAGATCGATGGCAGATATTTAAAAGCCGACTGCCTACTGCCTACTGCTCATAGCTCATACCTCGCAAAGCTCAAAGCTAACTAAACATCTCCCTTACTTTTTCAAAAAAGCTTTTATCAGATTTTTCGGGTTGCGGTTTGAAGTTGGGGGAATGACTTAATTTTTCCAGCATACTTTTTTCTTCTGAAGAAAACTGGGTGGGGATCCAAACGTTTACATAGATCAGTTGGTCGCCTTTTTCGTATGAGTTGACTGCCGGAAAACCTTTTCCTTTCAACCGGAAAACTTTACCGCTTTGTGTGCCGGGTGGTATTTTTATTTTGGCCCTTCCATCGATCGTCGGAACTTCTACCTGTGTTCCAAATACCGCATCTGTGAAAGAGAGATGCAGTTCAAAGGCAACATTCATTCCGTCGCGATGCAGTTCTTTATGTTGTTCCTCTTCAATGAGAATGATCAGATCACCTGCTGCTCCGCCGCGTTCGCCTGCATTACCGCGGCCGCTTACACTCAGTTGCATGCCTTCCTGTACCCCTGCAGGAATATCAAGTGAAACCGTCTCTTCACTATAAATCCTTCCTTCCCCTTTGCACGAAGAGCATTTATGCGTCACAGTAGATCCTTCACCGCTACAGGCCGGACACGTTGTAACTGTTTGCATCTGTCCGAGGAAAGTATTGCTGACCTTTCTCACCTGGCCGCTTCCGCCGCAGGTACCACAGGTTTGCACACTGTTTTTATCTTTTGCTCCGCTCCCGTTACAAGTTGTACAGGGGATATATTTTTTAACCTTGATCTGTTTGTTGGTACTCCGGGCTATTTCCTCAAAACTCAATTTTAACTTGATCCGCAGATTACTGCCACGTGCACCACGCGTTCTTTGTCCCTGCCGCCGCTGGCCCTGGCCGCCAAAAAAATTTCCGAAAATATCCTCACCGAAAATATCTCCAAACTGGCTGAAGATATCTTCCATATTTGCTCCACCCCCGCCAAATCCTCCTCTGCCATTGCCACTTACACCAGCATGTCCGAAACGATCGTATTGGGATTTCTTATCAGAATCACTTAATATTTCATAAGCTTCGGCTGCTTCCTTGAATTTCTCTTCAGCTGCTTTGTCCCCGGGATTACGGTCAGGATGAAATTGCATGGCAACCTTCCGGTATGCCTTTTTCAACTCATCGGGAGAAGCATCCTTTGCCACACCAAGAATATCATAATAATCTCTCTTACTCATATCACTCCTTCGGAATTTTATTTACATTATTTGCCAACGACCACTTTGGCAAAGCGAATGATCTTGTCATTAAGGTAATAGCCTTTTTCCAACTCATCCACCACTTTTCCTACCAAAGCAGGGTTGGGGGCAGGAATTTCTGTGATCGCCTCGTGCATATCGGGGTCAAAGTCATTCCCGACTGTTGTCATAGCTTTTAACCCCTTCGCCTGTAGAATATTTCTAAGTTTGGCAAAAACAAGTTGAACACCCTGCAGCGTGGTTTCAGTGTCGGCACTCCCCACTTGCTTTTCGGCGCGATCCATGTCATCAAGAATTACCAACAATTGAACGATCACTTCTTTTCCGGCCGTTTGAATCAATTCCAGTCTTTCCCTCGCATTTCTTTTTCTGAAATTGTCGAATTCAGCAACCTGTCTGAGGTATTTATCTTTCAATTCCTTGTTTTCAGCCTGTAGCCGGACAAGTTCCTCTTCTTTTTTATTTTCCTCTGTTTTCTGATCTATATCGATTTGCGCGCCTGAACTTTCTACATCAGTTTCATTCACGGGGTCCTGTACTGTATTCTCTTCCATCATATATAGTTTTGAACGGATGCTATAATAATTATTCCTTCCAGGTGAATTTTATTTCAGCCTGCAAAGATAACCTTCGTTGTCAAGAACTTTGCCAACGGCCGTAACAGAGTCAAAATGTCTTGAAAAGGCGGGAACGTGGCAGTTGTAGATGTACGGTGTACGAAGTTTTGAAATGGACCATTGACCACGGACCTCCATTTGTACGATG
>DATLDA010000182.1:0-9082 GCA_035526135.1 Flavitalea sp. | reverse complement strand
TTCAGCCGGAGTTACCGGTAATGGTCTTTCCATCGATGTAAATGGATTCACTATCAGAGGCATCGCTATTTCCGGCTTTGGAAATACGCACGTGAATGGATCGACGGCATCGGGTCATGGCGATCTTGAGATATTAAGATCAAATACTCAAATAACTATCAACACTTCCATCACCAACTGTTTTTTTTCCTGTGATCCGTTAGGAAATTATCCGGCTTTAGCCCATAGAAGAACAAAAGGGACTTCGGTCCTTATTGCTGGCAACAGCACGGTAGGTGTGATAAGTGATAATTACATCGCACACTCCGGCACGTACGGCGTTTATTTTAATGGGAATGTTGACAACAACAACGTCAGTCCGAGTCCAATCACATTGGGAAATACCGGATGGGTAGTTTCAAACAATCAGTTTTATGATATCGGCACGAATACCTCCATCAGTGCAGCAACGAAAATAAATGATGCGATCAACCTTATGAAATGTGTTCGCTTCCTTGTCACAAATAATTATATCTCCGATGCGCAACAGATAGGCATTGACCTTGGGTACAACGCAGATTCTAATTTTGTTTCACAGAATACAATTACCGGCGCTATTAAAATTGATGCGCAGCCGCCACAGGCCGGAATCCGTGTGGGTTTATCATCGGAATCAGACACTTTGTTCAGAAATCTTGTATTTAATAATAACAGTTCAATTTTTAAAGCGGGTGTTTGGTTAGACCGTTCAGAACTTACAAATACCGGAGTTGTCACAAAACCAAATATCAATAATCTGATTCTCGAAAACAGCCTGCATGATAACTCAGGATCCGGTGTTGTATTAAGCACGAACCTTACCAGTCCATCCGGATCTTGTTACAATAATGTGATCTCGCGGAATTCAACATATAATAATACCGGACTTGGAATTGATTTAAATTATAACGGCACAAGCGGGCCCACAACTGTCAGCGTTAGTGACAATGGTGATGTTGACGCTGGCACGAATAATATTCAGAATTTTCCCATTATCGATTCGGCAAGAAAACTTTCAACCAACGTATATGGGGTATATGGAAAAGCACCCGCCGGGGCCACAGTGGAATTCTTTATCAACGACGGCCAGGAAAATAAACATGGCTTATTGATGTTGAATTATGGTGAAGGAAAAACATATTTAGGATCCGGTATCGAAGGAAGTGGTTCAGATCTCGCCTCCGGAACGGGGTCCTATAATATTGATGGAAACGTTGCTGTTGCTAATAACAATCTTTTCTTTTTCATGCTAACGTATAATGGAACCGTAGGCTCACTTGATTCTCTTACAGCTACAGCTACTCTCGCCAATAATACTTCAGAATTCGGTCCTGTTGTGAATATCATGATGACATTACCGTGCACTGTGATGAACTTCTCCTGCTCTTATCTGAAACAGGATGTAACACTTAACTGGAAAGCTATATGCGACAGGCAGTTTGCGTATTTTGAAGTGGAACATTCCGTGGATGGAAAATTATTCCGGGTGGTAAAACGGATTTTCCCTTATGCCGTGAATGAGTTGAAATCGTATAGTTTTCTTCACCAATCTACTGCAACCGGCCAACAATATTACAGGCTTCGAATGGTAACGGTCGAAGGCAAATCAACTTATTCCACCATTTTATCTGTAAAGCTCAAGGAAGATGTTTTGCAGGGAGTCACTTATAATTCGAGTGTATACGATAACCTGCAGATCGGTGTCACTGTTGCGAACAACAAAAAAATTGTTATTCATTTATTTGATACAGGCGGTAAGCTCGTAAGATACGCTGAGATACAAGCCATTGCAGGTACGAACGTCGTCCGGATGGATAATGTTACGAAACTACCTGCAGGAACTTACCTGTTGCATATAATAACCGGAGAGGAAACATTCACGCGGAAGATTATCAAACACTAATTGAAATAAAAAAACCTCCTGTGTGGGAGGTTTAATTTTTTGTGTGTAACGTTCACTAGAAGATCCTGAATCCCGCATACAATTGAAAACCCTGGTTCTTCCATTTGTCACGATTATCAATATCATTGATATTGTACAAACCTACTGCATACCGGCCTCCAACTTTTATACCACCGAAATTCAATTGTGCACCTGCCAGCATAGCAAAATCCCCGCGTTTGAATGCTTCCTTGCCATTGCTCAAAAGAGACTGGTCCTTATTCAATAGAATTCCAAATTGTGGTCCGGCCTGGATAGTCAATAATTTTGAGGGTTTGAAATTCAACAGAAGTGGCATGCTGAGGTAATTCAATTTTACATCTTTCAATTCCCTGACTCCTTCATCATAAATATCATTGAAGTGAGTTGAGGTCCTTGTGTTGGCCTGATTGAAAAGTACCTCGGGTTGAATTCCCCATTTGTCATTAAAATTTATTTCTGCAAATCCTCCGAAATTATATCCGTGACGGAATTCTTCGTTGAAAGATTTTCCATCAATTTTCAAGAGATTAACACCTCCTTTTACACCAACGTGTAACCCTTGTGCGAAGCTGATGGAGGCAAAAGCAATGGCCAGGGTGAGTAGAGAAAGGGATTTTGTTTTCATGTCAGAATGTTTTTTTGATTCACCAAATAATTTTCAAGTTACATGCCAGCCTCCATCGTGCGCTGTTAAATTGTCTTAACAGCGCGACAAAAAAGAATTAAAATTCTTCTCATTAAAAATGCAATCCTGCCGACACAGAAAATACAACATGTAAAGGATCCTCTGACTCTGGTAAATAATAATCGAACAAAACCTGTGGCTGCAGTAAAAAGTTTTTCTTCATGTAACCGGTGCGCAATACAAAGCTAAGTGATTGCGGCCGCAGACGGGTATTGTCTGTAAACCGCCTGTTCACGGGAGCTTCATTGATTCGAAAGCCGGATGACAATACATAGCTATAGGAAGTGTTAAAGCCAAAATTCTGAGTGCCGCTATTCAAAAGGAGCACCGGTGTAATAGTTACCTGATCATTTCGTCCAAATACATCATACCAGCCGAAATCCTTTCGTATCGCAAAATTGATCGAAAGATCTTTCACCTGCTCCTGATTCCTGATTATGATATAATACCCTTCGGCATGATCAAGCATTTGAGCATAGCGCTGGAATTTTCGTTCCTCATAGGCGGTTTTACTTCCCCATCCGTAGCTGACACTAATGGAAGGCCTCAACCACCATTTCTTATAAGCAAAGTAGGTAAACAGTTCATTCCGGATCGGTGTAGTATAAAAATTCAGTGAATCCTTATTTATATATCGCGTATAGGCGATCCCGGTAGAATATGACTTCCCTATCTTATCGTAGGAAGGGCTGAACGCATATTGATATGTTGTCCATTTTTTTTCATCACTCATCATAAAGGCAGCAACTGAAAATCCAAAACCTGATTTATGATAATACCCGGCAGAAGGAGAAAGGATCAGTTTCTTTTTTGTGACAAGAAAAACCGTATTCTGATTTTCAAAGGAAAAAAGTCCGCTTCCGAGCGTAACATTCACAGTGAAAAAACTCTTAGGTTTTGTAAGTGAGTCGAGAAATGCATCAAATTCTTTCATCAGCGAATCAATCACTGAAGATGTATCTGATCCGGAAAAAAGTAAATCCATTTTTGTTTGACGGGCAGCTGTCTCTGACTGGATACAAATGAATACAGTAACACACAGTAGAATTGGTAATACGCTTTTTTTCATGCAGGCTGCTTCTGAAAAGGTGCACAGGCCGGCTTCCGGTGCCCGTATGACTCATGAGGTGATAACAGGTTTAATGGCATCATACAAGATTCAGAACAGTGATTTCGGGCAAAATCCCAACCCGCCCCGGGTATCCGATAAATCCATACCCACGGTTCACATATAATTTTTGATTTTTCTGCTCGTACAATCCAGCCCATTGCGGGTACACATACTGAACCGGACTCCATTTGAATCCGGGTATTTCAACACCGAATTGCATTCCATGTGTGTGACCGGCAAGCATCAGGTCAATGTCAGGATACGTTTTAGTAACCTGGGCGTCCCAATGGCTCGGATCATGACTCATCAGAATCTTGAAGGCCGTTGATTCTGTCCCGGCATATGCCTGTTCCAATTTTCCGTATTTCGGAAAATTGCCTTTTGCACTCCAGTTCTCAATGCCTATCAATGCAATGCTTTCTTCATTTTTTTTCAGCAAAACATTTTCATTCATCAGAAGACGCCACCCCATTTCTTTCTGGATCTCTTTCAGTTTTTCCAGATTATCGATCTTTGCTTCCCTGCTTTCCCATTTTACGTAATCACCGTAATCATGATTCCCCAGCGTTGAATAGACCCCCATTGGTGCCTGTAATCTTTTGAATAATTCCTTGTATTCGGCCATTTCAGTATGCCGGTCATTCACAAGATCCCCGGTAAAAAGGATAATGTCGGGTTTCTCCTGCAGGATTTTGTCAATGCCCCGTTCCACTGCTTTACGGTCCATAAAGCTGCCTGCATGGATATCAGAGATATGTACGATCCTTAACCCCCGGAAGGATGCCGGCAGGTTGTTATATTTCAAAGAAATCCTGCTTACCTGGTATCGGTATTTATTTACAAATCCATAAACCAGCGATCCAAACAGGGTACTGCCGACTGCTATAC
This sequence comes from Flavitalea sp., assembly GCA_035526135.1. Taxonomy (GTDB): domain Bacteria; phylum Bacteroidota; class Bacteroidia; order Chitinophagales; family Chitinophagaceae; genus Flavitalea. The sequence goes on along the minus strand of DATLDA010000182.1, from coordinate 4,456 downwards.
CCATCCAGCTAAGGAATGTAGACCGTGTAATGCCTGTAGTGCCACGGGTTATTTCGACTGAAGGAATGCTGAATATTTTAGTGATCAGCCAGGTGGAGCCTCTTCGAAGATCATCAATGGCGATAAAGACTGATGCCAATAGTTTTGAAAAAAATACCGCAACGATAAGCGCGAACACATACATCCGCAACGGCTTCGGCCAGTTCCCATAATCCAGATAAGGAATTAATAATAGTGTCAGCACAATTATGCATGCGAATGTCCAGTATGCAATGAAAATGCCCGTCCTCCAGCGGGGTGATGCGGGCGCTACTACTTTCACTGCCTGGAACACATAAAATTCAAGAACCAGCAGGATCGCGACGATAATCCAAAGAAAAGCGGGGTTACGCATGAAGAGGTTTCAGAAGGTAAATTAAAATTCAATGAATTCTTGTACTTGGGTTCTCATTGCCAGTAAGGTAGCGGGGTCTTCAATCCTACCCGGTACGCCAATCAGTTTATCTACAATGGAAATAGGCAACTTGTTGGGATGAACGATCACTTTCATATAATTCAGGATACTGGTGAGATGCTCAAGGCCCCTGACATTGCCAGATCGACCGGTGGAAATGCCCACCAACAGGGCTTTTTTCCCCCACCAGGCTTTTTTATAATCAGAAATGTCCAGCATGGTTTTCAATATCCCGGGAATACTTCCATTATATTCTGGCGCTATAAAAATGAACTTCTTCGATGGGATGAGTACCGAGGTTTCTGCTTTTTCAAAGTCCGCGCTGCGATAACTAACATCTGTTTCTTCCAGCGACAACACGGAACTGGTTATTTTTTTTTCCTCAAGAAGACTTTGATATTGACCAGCCACAACGCGTGTATTGCTGCCCTTCCTGTTTGTGCCTGAAATAATTGTATACACTTCTATCATCTTCGTGATAACAGCATTACCAGACTTTGGTTTGATGGCGAAGCCTGAACACTTATTTTTGCGAATTGAAACTACCGGCAAAAATCAAAAATAGAATTTATCAGTCGATGCACCTTTATCCGGCAAAACAATATGTATGCAACTGACATATTTTGGCCATTCATGTTTTTCTGTTGCGATCAAGGATAAGGTGTTGTTATTCGATCCGTTTATTACTTATAACGAACTCGCCAATTCCATTGTGGAGGTGGATACAGTGAAAGCAGATTACATTCTTCTTTCGCACGGCCACATCGATCATATTGCCGATTGCGTGAGAATAGCAGCAAGAACAAATGCTAAAGTGATATGTAACTGGGAAATTCATGAATGGCTGATCAAACAGGGGATCACCAATACCCACCCTTTGAATACTGGAGGGAAATGGCCTTTTCCCGATTTTACTGTTAAAGCGGTGACTGCCCATCATTCTTCCGGTTTACCTGATGGAAGTTACGGGGGTAGTCCCCTGGGTTTCATAGTAACATCTGAAGATGGAAATTTTTATTACAGCGGAGATACCGCACTCACACTCGATATGCAGTTAATCCCCAGATGGGCAAAACTAAATTTTGCGGTTTTACCGATTGGCGACAACTTTACCATGGACGCTTCGGATGCGGCAGAATGTGCCCGGATGATCGGCTGTAACACGATTATAGGTGTTCATTTTGATACTTTCATTTTTATCAAAATCAATCATGAAGAAGCAGTCCGAATATTTGAAAATGCCGGGTTAAAACTCCAGCTGTTACCGATCGGTACAACAATTTCAATCTAAGAGAGAATCAATTTCAACCAAACGAATGGCGAGAGTAATCGGAGTAGCGAATCAGAAAGGCGGGGTAGGGAAAACCACTTCTGCAATTAACCTGGCCGCAAGCCTTGCTGTGCTTGAATTCCGGACGTTGCTGGTTGATGCGGATCCGCAGGCAAACAGTACGACAGGCACCGGGTTCGACCTTCATAATATCCAGCAAAGCCTGTATGATTGCATGGTGAACAGATTACCGGCAAGAGATGTGGTACTCAAATCAGAGATCCCTAATCTTGATCTCATCCCTTCTCATATTGACCTGGTGGGTGCTGAAATTGAAATGATCAATTACCCGAACCGTGAAAGTGTGCTTAAGCAGATCCTTGAACCCTTGCGTGAGGAATATGATTTTATCATAATTGATTGCTCTCCTTCTCTGGGACTCATTACGGTGAATGCACTCACTGCGGCAGATTCTGTGATCGTACCGGTACAAACGGAATTCTTTGCGCTTGAAGGGTTAGGCAAATTGTTGAATACGATAAAAATTGTACAAAGCAGGCTGAATCCGCAATTGCAGATAGAAGGTATCCTGATGACTATGTATGACGGTCGTCTCCGTCTTTGTAATCAGGTGGTCAGTGAAGTTCGAAAGCATTTTGATGAAATGGTTTTCAATACCATCATTCATCGCAATACCCGAATCAGCGAGGCACCGAGTGTAGGAAAACCCGTGATATTGTATGATGCCGTAAGCAAAGGAGCAGTGAATTACCTGAACCTGGCCAAGGAAGTCCTGCAAAAAAATAATATGACAAGGATCAGGCAGGAAGAAAGAATATTAGAATAAGTTATTAGTTCCTTAGTTCAAATCGTCGGAAACAAAAATAAATTAAATGAATAAGCGATGCAGTCAGCTGACCGCTGAATGCTGATAGCCGATATGTCAACACCGAAACAAAATAAGGACGCATTGGGAAAAGGAATCCGTTCACTTCTACAGAGTATTGATACGGATCTGAAAACAACTTCCGGCAATTTGAAAAGTACCGTCGTGGAAGCTGTAACCTCCATGCAACGTGTGGGTGTCGGAGACATAGATGCGAATCCCAAACAGCCGCGTCGGGATTTTGATGAACAATCATTACAGGAACTTGCTGCTTCTATTCGCATTCACGATCTGGTACAACCTATAACGGTGACGCGCGTCGCAAACGGACGATATAAACTGATTTCGGGGGAAAGAAGATGGAGAGCAGCAAAAGTAGCGGGGCTTAAAGATATACCCGCATATATCCGGCAGGCAGATGATCATCAATTGCTTGAACTGGCATTGCTCGAAAACCTGCAACGGGAAGACCTCAACGCTATGGAAATTGCATTGAGTTATAAAAGAATGATGGAAGAACTCAATCATACCCAGGAACAGGTTGCAGAAAGAATGGGGAAAGAAAGAAGTACTGTGGCCAATTATATACGGCTGCTCCGATTGCCTCCCGATATCCAGGTTGCTGTGAGAAGAAACGACATCAGCATGGGACATGCACGCGCGTTGGTGAATGTAGATACGGTGGATAAGCAATTGTTCATCTTCAATGAAATCAGGAATAAAGGATTATCCGTCAGACAAACTGAAGAACTGGTAAGGCAGTTATATAAATCACAGGGTGGTGTTAAAGATTCCGTAAAAGCTCCTCTCTCTCCGGCCTTCAGGAAAATTGAGGATAATTTAGCTTCTCATTTTAGTACTAAGGTGAAGGTCAGTCACAATAAAAAAGGCAGTGGCAGTATAACCATTGAATATTATTCTATCCACGACCTGAACAAAGTATTGGAGCAGATCGGAGTATCTGCTAATTAAGAACAGCCTGCATGATAAGAGTTCTTCTGACCGTTTTCATTTGTTCTATTGCCTTGTTTTCCTTCAGTCAGAAAAAAGATTCACTGATCGTAAGCGATTCCGGGGTGGTGATACACAGCCGCCTTTCAGCGGATTCAATGGTGATACGGAAGGATTCAGTCAAAAAACACAACCCGCGTAAAGCAACACTACGTTCAGCGATTATACCCGGATGGGGACAGGTGTACAATAAAAAATACTGGAAAGTGCCTCTTGTATATACCGCCATCGGCATCCCCGTCTTTACTTTTTTAGATAATAAAAAATGGTATAATAAGACCCGGCAGGCCGCTAAGATGATTGCACTGAAGGATACTGTCGATTACCGTAACAGAGTGGATCCAAAACTGTATGTGTTTTTTTCTACCTCCAATTCAATCGGCTCCTTACTGAATTACCGAAATGAGTTTCGAAGGAATATGGATTATTCAATTCTGTTCTTCCTGCTTTTCTGGGGACTGAATGTGGTGGATGCAACCGTCGATGCTCACCTGCGCGGATTCGATATCAGCGACGACCTCAGCCTGAAGATCAAACCGAATTTTGACCGCGGTGCGGGATTGAGTATAGTGCTTAATTTTAAATGAATCCGAAAGAATTAAAAATTTAAAATTAAAAATTGAAAATTTAAAGATTCATAATAGAAATCAATATCTCGGTTGATTAATAATTACTATTGGATGGATTTATTGCTTGTTATTTTTTTTCCGACTGCCGACTGCCGACTGCTGACTGCTGACTGCTGACTGCTGACTGCCGACTGCCGACTGCCGACTGCCGACTGCTCAGATCTGAGAGCTTTTGCCTTTTTAATTTTTAATTTTAATTTTTTTTA
>DATLDA010000166.1:0-8831 GCA_035526135.1 Flavitalea sp. | reverse complement strand
TGGACATAAAGGACCAATGTTCGCGTTTCCCTTTAACGTCCCAATGGTGTTGTGTTTTTTTTGCGCCTGACAGGAGAAAATCATTAAACAGCAAAGTAAATAGGCAATCGTTTTCATGAATCAGAATTCAGGGTTAACTCCGGTATAGTTATGCGGAGAAATCTTTTTTAATTCATTCTTGATTGTGGCATTCACGCTCAGTCCGTCGATAAACGCATGCATGCTTTCCTTCGTTATTTTTGAATTGCCCCTCGTCAGTTCTTTCAATGCTTCATAGGGCTTTGGAAATTTTTCCCGGCGTAATATTGTCTGTATTGCTTCCGCTATCACGGCCCAGTTACTTTCCAGGTCACCTGCAATGGCTTTTTCATTGAGCACAAGTTTCGATAACCCTTTTTCAACAGATCGGAATGCGAGAAATGTATGTGCAAACGGTACGCCGATATTCCGTAACACTGTTGAATCTGTAAGGTCGCGTTGTAAGCGTGAAATCGGCAATTTGTTTACCAGATATTCGAGCAATGCATTAGCGATACCGAGATTACCTTCAGCATTTTCAAAGTCGATCGGGTTTACTTTGTGTGGCATGGCTGAAGAGCCCACTTCGCCTTCCCGAATACTTTGTTTGAAATAATCCATGGAAATATAAGACCACATATCGCGACAAAAATCGATCAGGATCGTATTGATCCTTTTCATAGAATCGAATTGGGCAGCAAGATGATCATAATGTTCAATTTGGGTGGTGAATTGTTGCCGTTGCAGATGAAGCACACCTTCAACAAACTGGTTTGCCAGTGCGACCCAGTCTTTTTTTGGAAATGCGGCCACATGTGCATTGAAATTACCGGTTGCCCCACCAAATTTTGCACTGATCGGGATCTGAATAAGCAATTCAATCTGGTTGCTGATCCTTTCCACAAATACCATCATTTCTTTTCCCAGTCGGGTCGGACTCGCCGGTTGTCCGTGTGTATGTGCTAATACTGCAATAGATTTCCATTCACCTGCAAGGATCTCTAACTGCCGGTTCAGATTCAGTAAAGCAGGCAGGTATTCGAATTCAAGTGCGTGTTTCCAGGCAAGAGGTACTGCCGTATTATTGATGTCCTGTGAAGTGAGCCCGAAATGGATCCATTCTAATAGGTCTGCTCCACCGGCGGTTTCAATTTTTTCTTTTAAAAAATATTCTACAGCTTTTACATCGTGATTGGTAGTCTTTTCAATCTCTTTGATGCGTGATGCTTCTTCGATGGAAAAATTTTCAGAAAGATCTTTCAGCATCCGCTTTACATCACCGGGGATAGTAAAAAATTTTTTATCTGACAGGAAAAGAAAGTATTCAACTTCAACCATCACACGATATTTCATAAGCGCGTATTCAGAGAAATATTCATCCAGTGAATGGACCTGGTTTCGATACCTGCCGTCGATGGGAGAAATGGCTGTAAGCGAGGTCAGTTCCATGAAGTTTAGTTGATGTGATAGGTGTTCGTCCTTTACCTTTGCGCCGTAAAATTAAACAATTGGGAAAGATAAAAACCGGATTCGTCAACTACCTGAATACAAAGCCCCTGTTGTATGGCATTGAACATTCTCCTGTTAATGAATTGATCGAACCAACGATGGGTTACCCGGCAGCGATTGCCTCCCTGCTTGAAGAGAATAAACTTGATCTTGGGCTGATACCTGTTACAGTCATTCCCCGACTCAGTAATGCTTCGATAATTTCAGATTATTGTATCGGTTGCAACGGGGCTGTGGCATCTGTTTGTATTTTCTCCGAAGTGCCGATTGAACAAGTAGAAGTTGTAATGATGGATTACCAAAGCCGAACATCTGTACAACTTGCGAAAATATTATTGAGGCAATATTGGAAATCAAAGGCTGAATTCAAACAAGCAACACCTGATTTTCGCGACTCAATTAAAGGACCTATAGCAGGATTGGTGATCGGCGACCGGGCATTTGAACAAAGAAAAATTTCACCTTATATCTACGATCTTGGTGAAGCCTGGAAAAAATTCACCGGACTTCCATTTGTATTTGCCGCCTGGGTAAGTAATAAACCTCTTGATAAGCAATTTATCCTGCAATTCAATAATGCCAATGGTAACGGGATAGAAAAAATACAGGAGGTCGTTGAGAAATTCCCATTTGCACTCTTCGACCTGGAATATTATTACCGCCATTGTATCAGTTACCAGCTCGATGACGAGAAGCAAAAAGGTCTGGAACTTTTCCTTGAAATGGCGTCTGTTGTTGTTGCATAAAAAAAATTTCGGCCTGGTTACACCGGTTCCCCACTTTGACCGGATATGAAGAACTCTTCGATGGAACAATCTTACCTATATTCGGGAACAACATGAATAATGCGTGTTCTTTATTAGTTTTGCGCGAACCTGAACAATATGAAAGTAGTGATATTCGCCGGTGGACTCGGTACCCGAATCGCTGAAGAAACGGATACAAGGCCAAAGCCCATGGTTGATATCGGGGGGCAACCGATCCTTCTTCACATTATGAAGATCTATGGCCATTATGGCTTTAACGATTTTATAATTTGCCTGGGATATAAAGGTTACCTGATCAAGGAATATTTCATGCACTATTACCTGCATAATTCTGATATCACTCTCGATCTTGCGAACAATAAAGTAGAAGTTCATAATTCCAACACCGATTCATTTAAAGTTACACTGGTGGATACCGGATTGTCTACTAAAACAGCCGGTCGTTTGAAAAGGATTCAGAGATATGTAGGCAACGAAGATTTTATGCTGACTTATGGTGATGGAGTTTCTGATGTGAATATTAATGAATTGATTTCCTTCCACCGGTTGCATGGAAAGATTGCCACTGTAACAGCCATTCAACCCGAAGCCCGTTTTGGCGGAATGGATCTTGGGAAAGGGGGATTGGTAAAAAATTTCAAGGAAAAACCGAAAGGAGATGGCAACTGGATCAATGGCGGGTACTTTGTTTTGAAACCAGACGTCTTTCAATATCTCGAAGGAAACCAGGATGAAATTATGTGGGAAGATCGTCCGCTTGAATCTCTTGCCACTAATGGACAGTTAATGGCATACCAGCATAATGGCTTCTGGAAATGTATGGATGCGATGCGTGATAAAATTGAATTGGAAGCGTTATGGCAAAATAACCAGGCAAAATGGAAAACTTGGTAACGGCATCCCGACTTCAAGCCTGGTACAATAACAAGAGAGTATTTATCACAGGTCATACCGGCTTCAAAGGTTCGTGGCTGATTGCTTTACTGCACGTGGCAGGAGCAAAGATAAAAGGATACGCACTCCCTCCTGATAATGATAAGGGGTTATTCAGGATTATTGAGCCATTGAATCTATGCCAGACTGTTTTTGCGGATATCCGTGACCGCGAGCGTCTCGAAAAAGAGTTAATCGCTTTTCAACCTGATTTTATTTTTCACCTGGCTGCTCAGCCGTTGGTTAGACGTTCGTATGAAATACCTGCTGAAACTTTTGACATTAATGTGACAGGCACAGCGAACCTCTTGCAGGCTATTGATCGATTACAGCATCGATGCACAACTGTGGTGGTGACAACTGATAAAGTGTATGAAAACCGGGAAGACCAGCGATTGTATAATGAAACAGACAGGCTGGGTGGCAACGATCCATACAGTGCAAGCAAAGCTTGTGCAGAAATGGTTGCACATTCTTTTTACCATTCTTTTTTTAATAAGTCTTCTTTTTCCCAACAGGAAAAAAAAATTGCTACTGCCCGTGCGGGAAACGTTATAGGCGGCGGTGACTGGAATACAGACCGCATTGTTCCGGATATCATCCGCGCGCTCGAAATGCAAACACCGGTCAGGATAAGAAACCCTGAAGCAATTCGCCCCTGGCAACATGTTCTGGAATCATTAACCGGATATTTATTGCTTGGTGCAACGCTGCAGGATAACTCCAAACCGTTATCGAAGGCTTTTAATTTCGGGCCTTTACCGGACGATCATCTGCCGGTACGACAACTTGTTGAAATCGCAATTGAAAAATGGGGCATAGGTTCCTGGCAGCCTGTTGTAAATTATAATGCACCTCATGAAGCCGGCATTCTTAAACTTGACATTTGCCTTGCAGAAAAGGAATTGGGCTGGAAACCGAGGCTGAACGCCCATGAAGCAATTGCGTGGACTGTTGCCTGGTACCGTCAACCGATCGAACAAAAAGCAAACTATACATTCGATCAGATAAAGAAATTTCTGGCATTATGATTTTTACTCCCTTACCACTCGCAGGCAGTTATACCATTGCTTTGGAACCTTATGAAGATAATCGCGGATGGTTTGCACGTTATTATGACGAAAAGGAATTCATACAAATTGGTCATACGACACCGTGGGTACAAATGAATCATTCCGTTACGTCCGATAAAGGAACGCTGCGTGGAATGCATTACCAGTTACCGCCTTATGAGGAAGTAAAATTGATCCGATGTATTGCCGGCTCGGTATATGACGTCATCATAGACTTGCGGGCAGGTTCTCCCACATTGTTTCGATGGTATGGCATTACTTTATCGGCAGAAAAAAAGAACATGCTGTATATACCGAAAGGATTCGCGCATGGGTTCCAGACATTGGAGAACAACAGTGAATTGTTATATCATCACACTGCTTATTACACTCCGGCCGCGGAGACAGGAATACTTTACAACGATCCTGTAATAAACATTAACTGGCCGTTGCCGGTTACACAATTATCAGAGCGGGATTCCAGGCATCCATTCGTAACAGACAGTTTTAAAGGATTATAATATGAAGTGTAGATTTTGTAAGACAGAATTGACAAATGTCTTTATTGATCTGGGAAATTCGCCCCCGTCAAATTCTTTTATCCGGCCGGAAGATCTTAATCAACCGGAATTATTTTATCCATTGAAAGTCTACACGTGCCACAATTGTTTTCTCGTTCAAATCGATGAATTCAAATCATCCGGCGACATTTTTAGCCACGACTATGTTTATTTTTCTTCGTATTCTTCTACCTGGCTTGAACATTCGAGGAAATATGTGGAAATGATGATTGAGCGATTTAATTATACCAATCAATCACTCGTAATTGAGATTGCCTCAAATGACGGGTATCTGCTCCAGTATTTTAAAGACAAGATGATCCCGGTGCTTGGTATCGAGCCTACTGCAAATACAGCAAAGGAAGCAGTCAGCAAAGGCGTTGACACCCTTGTTGATTTTTTTGGATCAGAACTCGCCATTCAGTTACAAAAGAAAGGCTATATGGCAGATCTGTTGTTGGGAAACAATGTACTTGCCCACGTACCGGATATTGTTGATTTTGTTACGGGAATGAAGATCATATTAAAAGCAGAGGGAGTAATTACAATGGAATTTCCCCATCTCATGCAACTGGTAGACAACCGCCAATTCGATACGATCTATCATGAACATTTTTCTTACCTATCGTTTACGGCTGTAAAAAAAATATTCGAATCCGAAGGATTGTCTGTCTTTGATGTACAGGAATTACCAACACATGGTGGATCCCTTAGGATTTTTGTGAAACATCATGATGATGCCACAAAACCGGTTACCGATGCAGTGACAAATTTGTTGGAGAAAGAAGAAATGAAGGGAATGAATACACTTGGATATTATAGCAATCTTCAACAACAGGCATTGAAAGTAAAAATGGATCTGACAGCTTTTCTTGTAGAGCTCAAAAGAAATAATAAAAAAGTCGCTGCGTATGGCGCTGCGGCAAAAGGTAACACGTTATTGAACTATTGCGGAATCAAAGCGGACCTGCTGCCCTATGTGGTGGATGCAAACCCGCATAAACAAAATAAATGCTTACCGGGAAGTCATATTCCCGTTGTCAATGAAACGTTTCTGAAGGCTGACAAACCGAATTTTGTGATCATACTTCCCTGGAATCTGAAAGAAGAAATTATGGAACAATTGTCTTATGTACGAGAATGGAATGGACAGTTTGTAGTGCCGATACCGGATCTTCAACTCATTTAGACTGAATGAAAACAATTCTTGTCACTGGCGCTACAGGATTTATCGGAAGATATTTGGTTCCGTTGCTCGTAAATAATCACACGGTAATTGCGACCTCACGGCAAGAGGATAATGCCCGTCATTTTGAATGGTACAAAAACACAAAATACATCCCATTCGATCTTGCAACATTTGATCCCCAGATTGATTACTATACTTTTTTCGGAAAGCCTGACCTTTTGATTCATCTTGCCTGGGAAGGGTTGCCGGATTATAAATCTCCTTTTCATACTGAAATAAATCTTCCGCGCCATTATTTATTTCTGCATAACCTCATCACGAACGGGCTGAAAGATATTACAATTACAGGAACCTGTTTAGAATATGGTATGCAGGAAGGAGCGCTATCCGAAGAAATGGAAGTGAAGCCGGCCAATGCGTATGCGATTGCTAAAAATCAATTGCGTGAAGCGGTTGGGAAGTTGTCAGACGAATATCGTGTGATTTTAAAATGGGTAAGGCTTTTTTATATGTATGGAAAAGGGCAACATCCAAAATCATTGGCTGCTCAACTTGACAAAGCCATTGAAGAAAACAAAAAAATCTTTGATATGAGTGGGGGAGAACAGGTAAGAGATTTTTTGCCGGTAGAAAAGGTAGCTGAAAACATCGTGAAGATTGCCCTGCAGCAACAAGAGACGGGAATTATCAATTGCAGCAGTAATCAACCCGTATCGGTTAAAAAATTCGTTGAATCTTACCTCGCTGAAAGGGATTTGCATATAATTCTGAATACGGGCGTTTATTCCTATCCTGATTACGAACCCATGCAATTCTGGGGAAAGAATGAACGGTTAAAAAAGATTATAGGTTGATTCTTCTCAAATGGCATGGAAATTTTAGCATTCGTTTGTTGTGTTGTGTATTGATCCATATTTCATATGTTGCCTAGTAAAAAAAAATTCTTTTTAAATTATCGTCTGCCTTTGTTTTAGAATCACTAAAAAAAAGAGCAATTGCTTAAATAGTAATGTCCCCAATTATGAATAAAATATTCGGCCTATTCATCTTTTCGGTAGTGATTTTCTCATCTTGTACAAAAGAAGATACTCCTCCCGACCCACCGGTTATTCAAAAAACCGCTGAAGAACTCTTAACAGCACATCCCTGGAAAATTCAGGAGATCCGTTATGTACATATGGATGTCTTGCATCATTACCAGCGAGGTGGTACACCGGGAGATGTAGAATACCTGGCGAATGAATCGCTGCAATTCAATCCAAACGGAACTGGGATTACAGATAATAATGCGCCATTGACATGGGAATTCATTGATGGAGCTAAAACAAAATTAAAATTTACCATCAACTTTACTTCCGGGCCGGTTATCACCAATTGGGAACATATAGTATTGAAAGAAAATTTACTTACCTATGGCGAGTACTGGATCCGCCCTTCCGGTCCCAGTGTTGGTTTTGGTACTCGCATTCCGAAATAGCCATCGGCATTATTTAACGAGCTCTCTTCATACCAGTTTTTATTCCAATCAGCATATGAAATTCCAGTTTAAATTTTCACGTTCTGATCTCCGGGTGCCGTACTTTTGCGCCGGTTAAAGGATTCATTCAATCACTTTTTTATACCATGAGCAATCCGATAAAAGAATTTGAAGCAGAACGTGTGGCCCGGATCAATTCATACGAACAGCAGACTGAGCTGCTGAATGCTGCAGAAAAATTCAATACCGAATCAAATAAAGCACAGTATTCCTATAATTTTTCCTGGATGGGACGGCCTGTGATACAATATCCACAGGATATGATTGCGATGCAGGAATTGATCTGGCAGATCCAACCAGACCTCTTGATTGAGACAGGCATAGCCCATGGAGGGTCACTCGTTTATTATGCTTCCTTGTTCGAGTTGATTGGCAAAGGACTTGTTTTAGGAATCGATATAGATATCAGGCAGCACAACCGGGAGGCCATAGAAAATCACCCGATGTACAAAAGAATAAAAATGCTGGAAGGTTCTTCCGTCGATACCGCTATGATGAAACAGGTTGCTGAATTTGCTAAGGGAAAAAAGTCAGTAATGGTTTGCCTTGATTCAAATCATACGCATCAGCATGTATTACAGGAACTGAATTTATATGCGCCTTTTGTTACAAAGGATTCTTACCTGGTAGTTTTTGATACAATCGTAGAATATATGCCCGACAATTATTTGCCGGGTCGCCCATGGAAAAAGGGTGATAATCCGAAAAGTGCCGTAGATGAATTTCTGAAAAAAAATTCTGCCTTTGAAATTCAAAAAGACATCGACCACAAATTATTGATTAGTGTTGCACCCGGAGGTTATTTAAAACGTATCAGCTGATTTTTCCCCCATAATAATGAATACAGCAGCATTGCAGATGCATGTCATTATTCCTACCAGGAACCGCGCGTCCACATTAATATGGGCGCTGAAGACCGCCCTCAATCAACAACATCCTTCCTATACGGTTTGGGTAAGCGATAATTTTAGCAGCGACAATACGAAGGAGATCGTTTCCTCCGTGAATGATGCCCGGGTGAAATATATTAATCCCGGTGTTTCACTTTCCATGAGCAGTCATTGGGAATTTGCGCTGGATCATATCGATGAGGGCTATGTTATGATTCTGGGTGATGATGATGGGTTATATAGGAACGCCGTTGACAAGGTGGCCTTATTACTTCAGCAGCATCAGGCAGAAGCGATCTGCTGGGGATATGCACCTTATCTGTGGCCAGGCATCGGGAATTTGTTTTATCATCCATTATTCGATGAGGTTGGTTTC
>DATLDA010000149.1:0-3549 GCA_035526135.1 Flavitalea sp. | reverse complement strand
TATAGTTCCGATAGTCAGTTACTCTTGTCACTTAAAGAATATGTAGAAAACCCAGCTAAATATTATGGATTCGAAATCCATATTGGAGGAGTCGTTGACACGGTAGTCGTTTCAACAAAAACGTGCAGCATTGCGAGGAATTTTTATCCTGACTTGAAGAAAGTTTTTAATCAATTGCATCAGTTCATACAAGAAAAAAATCTGTCAATCACACATTTCCCCATTGCATTTATAAACCGTAACAGAAATGATTCAATAGAAATTGCTGTTGCTATCCCTGTTAACCGGATATCTGGAACTCAGGTGGGTATTTTTTTCCAGACCATGCCCCGCGGAAGAATGCTTATAGGAAAATACGAAGGACCCTATAAGAATATCGGGAATTTGTATGCGGTGCTTCGCCATTACCTGTCAGACTATTCCCTTACACCTGTGGCCCTTCCCTATGAAAAATACCTGAATAACAAACTGCCCGAAAGCGACAATGCTCTCATCAATGCAGAAGTTTACTTTCCGATATATTAATTTCTAACAATACAGGACGGTTATTATTCCGTAGCAATAAAATACCTTGTCTCTTACCAGCCAGTTGTATTGTTCTTATATCGCGTATCTCGCCGCTGAGAAGTGGCTGTTGCAAAAATGGATAACATTCGAAATCTCCTTTTCCGTTTCCAATGCATACGGTGGGCAAGGCAGCATCGTATCGTCCTTCGAAAGGATTCACTCCGAAAAAATTTCCTCCAGAAATGAAATCAGCTTGTCCATCATTATTAAAATCGCCTGGTAAGAAAGCAAAAACAGGTGACCATTGCAGACTAATCGGCAAGGGTTTCCGCAAAAAATTCCCATGTCCGTCATTGATCAAAATAACTGAGGTAAAGTCGTCTGCTTCAAAAAGGGCCGCATTTTTTAATCGATCACCGAAAATTTCCTCCAACGTTTTTCCGGCCATTGTTGAATAATTTAAAAACCTTTTCTTGAGGTATGGCAGCTGTTTTTCAAGATCTTCCTTCCCAAGAAAAGGATAATATTTACCGTTTTTGGTAATGGCGAGTAATTGATCCGGACTTCCATTTTGGTCAGGATCTGAAATATACATTCGTAACGGAAAACCAGAAGGAGGAGTCAACTTTGAATTCAATCCATAATTTCCTAACAACAAATCTTCGTCACCATCACGATCTGCATCAAACGAGACCACTGTGGAGTACCAACCTGATGGCAATTGCATATCTGTTTTCTCCTGTAACTTTCCACCGGTATTCACATAAATCCGCGGAGGCATCCATTCGCCTATCACAACCAGATCAGGGTCTTTATCCTTATCTATATCCACCCAGGTTGCATCGGTGACCATACCAATTCGTAAAAGCCCTTTCGCAATTGAGTCTGCACCGATAGAAAAAATTCCATGACCGTCATTTACCAAAAGAAATGATTGTGGAATTTTTCCGTAATATTTAGAATCAGCTCTTCCTCCGACAAAAAGATCCACATCACCGTCAAGATCGAAGTCTGAAGCGGCTACAACAGATTTGTTTTCGAAAAGATCTGGAATACCGGTAGACTTTTTGAACTTTCCTTTCCCATCATTAAGATAAAGCCTGTCTTTCAATGGATCCATCTTGCCAAAATATTCATTTCCTCCACTTACTACATATAGATCCGGATCATGATCATTATCCGCATCGAAGAATAACGCGTCAACGTCCTCGCACGCCGAGTCTGATTCAATGTCGGCCTGCATGCTCACATTAAAAGAGCCATTGGATGCCTGAATGTATAATATGGATGGTTGAAGTTTCGCACCTCCAATGAAAATATCGTCAAGCCCATCGCCGTTAACGTCAGCAATGGCAGCATGTGGCCCGGCAGTTGATAACTGATGAGGAATAAACCATTGCCTGCTAAAATCTGAAAAAGAAAAGTTTTCAATATGCATAAAATTAATTCCTGAAGATCTTGTAAGGTCATTGAAGGAAAGCAGATTTTCAGGTTCAATATACTCAGATGGAATTCCATCCTTATGTTCAATTACAATTTCCCGGTTGACGGACAAGTTCATTAATACTTCTTGTGTATTGTCAGGCCAGGTGATTCGAAGAGTATCGACCAGAGTGGAAGTACCAAGGCCTACATGAATACGCGTTTCAACAGAAGATAAAAAACCACGTGTAGCTTGAATTTCATAGGCATATAATCTCCCGTTAACAGTCGCCTCCACCCGCGCACCGATCGCTTTTGAATTTCCCTTATATCCTCCGACTGATACTGTCAGATAATTGGAACCATTCCTATTGTTTTCCCGTGACATGTTTTGAAATAAAGAGGCTGTTTCGTTCATATTGTTTGTTACCAGATCAAGATCCCCATCATTATCAAAGTCTGCGTAGGCTGCCCCATGAGAAAGATTTTTTTTTGTGAAGCCTGCTTCACGTGACTTATCAATAAAACGCAGAGAATCTGTCCCGGTAAACAGGTAATTATGCCAGGCACCGGAAGGTTGTTTGCTTAGTATTTCCTTATCATTTGATCTGTTGCCCGGCAAATTTTTGCTCATAGCACTGCCGGAGATAAATTTGATATAATCGAGATCATTTAATCTTTTTTTTATTCCATTAGTAACGAATATGTCGGTATAACCATCGAGATCGAAATCCGCGAGCAAGGTGCTCCAACTCCAATCGGTTGCTGCAACACCGCCATACAATGCAATCTCACTGAAATATTTTCCTCGTCCGGTGTTCAGTTGCAGGCAGTTTCGTGCATATTGGTATCCGTATCCCAGCGAACGTTGATGCGCATAAATATCAAATGGCTCGTCACCCATGCTGGATTTTAATATTTTTTCATCGAGTGGCAGCATATCCAGTGTGAAAAGATCAATCCACCCATCGTGATTTATATCCGCTGCATCGTTACCCATAGAAAAATTAGAAGTGTGTCCGAATGATCGCGTTCCCTCTTCAATAAATTTCCCGTTTTTCTGATTCACATAATAGTAATCAGATTCGGTGAAGTCATTGCCGATATAAACATCATCCCATCCATCATTATTGAAATCTGTAACGGTAATGCCTAACCCATAACCTAACGGGCTGCTATAGATTCCTGTAGTTAGCGTAACATCTGTAAAGCGGTTGCCGTCATTTCTGAAAAACTTACCACCGGTATTTTCAGCCGGTTTCCTTCGCAGCGATGTATCTCCATAAGTATCTGTCTGGTGAATGGAATGCTGAAGTTGGAAAAGATCAAGATCTCCATCGTGATCATAATCAAAAAAAGCTCCCTGAGTATTATAACCTTTCAGTGCAATTCCGTATTCTGCAGCCTTTTCGGTAAATGTTGCATTATGATTATTAATGAAAAGCTGGTTGGCACCGTTAGGAAAAAAAACAGTGTTTGTATAGGAACCCAATTGCGGTTTGTGATCTGTCACTACGGACACATAAATATCCAGAAAACCATCTCCGTTAACATCAGCCATAGTCACACCTGTCGTCCAGTCTGCCTTTCCTCCGACACCGGCCTTTTCCGTAATGTCCT
>DATLDA010000141.1:0-9214 GCA_035526135.1 Flavitalea sp. | reverse complement strand
ATGTATTAATGGTGTAATTCGTTTTCCAGTGAAAGGTACTGCGACTACCCTTCCGCGTTACCTTTTGCAATAAGCCTGGTCCGGCAACTACAAGGCCTGTTGGAACTGTTATAAACAGGTCAGCACCTTCATTCGGTTCGTCCGACGGATGATCCTTACAGGGGAAATAAATTTTTGCTCCTTCATTTTGACAAGTAATCGCGATCCAATCATTTCCTGTCGAGTCCTTCGCCCATTGAAATCCTCCATCCCAGGGTGCCCTTTTTGCCACAGGAGGCATTCCGGCATAAGCAATCTTAACGGTTATTCTTCCGGCTGGAAAAGGAACGGCAGGTTCAATCCGGATCAAATCCTGTTCATGAATGAATCGTTGGGCTTTACCATTTATGAAAACACTTTCTACTTTATACAAACTGATGAGGTCGAATAACAAGACAGATGCAGAAGTTGACAAAATACAATCGATCACAGTACTGCCTTCAATTGATTGCTTAACCGGGTCCACAGCAAGATTCAAGGTATAATGCCGGATGTCCATGATCGCTTGTTCAGGTTTCAACTTTCCTCCGGAAGACCAGTTATTCTGTGCCCTTAATTGGATAGTCAGAAGGATCAACAGGAGAGAATATGTAAGCCGCATTTTTTTTCGGAAAGATAAGTATTCAATAGAATGGGCCTTCTGTTTTGCAATTTTGACCTCGTTCTATCCACGGCAGGCGGAAAAGTCGGATATGCAGGACGTGCTTTATTTTACCCGCATCGAGGAATTTTTCTCACACTATACGTTATGCGTAGAAGCACTGCTACAGGAAAAGTTGTGATTTGAGGGAAATTACTCTGGTAAGGTAGTTGAATACATTCGTGCGAATCTTAGGGCATGAAAAAGACAGGAATTGTTTTGTTGGCAGCTATTTTTTTTATGAGTTGTGGAGATTACACATCGGGGGACGGGAGAACTGGTTCCGACTCCGCTTCCATCGATGCTAAAACGGGAACGAAAAGTGATACATCTATCATTGGAAGTGGCGGCACCGGAAGAATTGGAACTGATACCAGCCAGGCATCGCAAGATTCCTTGAGAAGAAAAGATTCGGTACCTAATAAATAGTTTTCATGGCCTTGACTTTTCAGTAAAGTCCATGTTTCAATTAAGCCATAGACTTCGGTCGATGGGCGATATACCTGAGCAACCGGCACTTTGAATGAAGTAGGTGCCGCAGATACAGCATAATTAGTTTCACCTCGTGTGACCTGGCGCTTCGCGCTATGGATTTTATCCGGAGTATTCTGAATGACGTGGATACCAGGATAGAATGTGCAAAAAGATTTGTGATGCTGTTACATTCAGAACTATGGTCTGTCGTCCGTGGTCTATGGTCTTTTTAAATTCGATAATAATTCTCAGAGCTTCTCAGGTTATGAAATTTATTTATATAATTGGCATGTTCCTCTTTTTCGCGGCCTGTGACACACCGCAAACCACAACAGGGAATTCCTCGGATTCAACGGTGCTGAATCCAAACAGCAATAAGGTGCAGATTGACACGACTATGCACAAGGATTCTACAAGAAAAGACTCGCTTTAATATTTTAGATTTTAATGGCGATTTTAGAATTTTTATCTCGCAAACCTAACATCCCTTTCTGCCATAAACATCCTTTTCTAATCTGAAATCGCAAAATCTAAAATCTACAATTCCTTCCGCTAGATTTCCAACCCACGGTTTCCCGCCAGAAAACATCCTTTATCTAAATCCGAAATCGCAAATCTAAAATCTACAATTGCTTCCGGCATGTGATTTATAGATATCCTGTTGAGGTAGGACCTCGTGTATTTGACAATCTCTAAAAATTCATTCTCATGTTATGGCAAGGCAGAAGACAAAGTTCTAATGTTGATGATCGTCGTGGTATGTCAACCGGGGGTATGGCGGTTGGTGGAGGAATTATCGGTGTAATCGCATTATTATTAAATTTCTTTTTAGGCGGTGGGGACCCCAGTAGTCTCCCACAGATCTCTCCGGGCACTGGTCAAAGCCAGCCTCTTAGTCAGGAAGAGCAGGCGGCTGATGATGAACGTGCAAATTTTGTAAAAGTAGTGCTGGCAGATACAGAAGATGTATGGAGTAAGATATTTTCACAACAAGGGCAGGATTATCCGGAACCAACACTTGTCCTATTTCGTGACGGCGTTCAATCTGCTTGTGGCAATGCGAGTGCCGCATCAGGTCCCTTCTATTGTCCGGGCGATCAAAAACTTTATATAGACCTTTCCTTTTATCAGGAATTGCAATCAAGATTTAAGGCTCCAGGTGATTTTGCTATGGCATATGTCGTTGCTCATGAAGTTGGTCATCATATTCAAACTCTGATGGGGACTTCTAAAAAGATGCAGCAATTGCGTGGGCAGGTCGGCGAACGTGATTACAATAAATATTCAGTGATGCTCGAATTGCAGGCAGATTTCTATGCTGGCGTTTGGGCGAATCACGACCAGAAGATGAAAAATATTCTAGAAGCAGGGGATATTGATGAAGCATTGAATGCAGCGAATCAAATCGGTGATGATCGTCTGCAGCGTGAAAGTCAGGGGCGAGTCGTACCTGATGCTTTCACCCATGGCACATCGGCCCAACGCATGTATTGGTTCAAAAAAGGTTTTGAAACGGGTGACATCAGCCAGGGCGATACTTTCAATGACCCGGAATTACGCTAACGGTCTTCTTCTGTAAAAACTTACCAACCTGACGAAAACATCCAGGTGGTTGTATGAATTATTATCAACGATTTTCCTTATACAATGCTCTTGCATTGATTCTTCATATTGTCGTATCGTTTCTTATTCAGTTTCGATTCGTTAATGATTTCACTGTCGGCGAAATATCTGGAAAGTACCCGACACTTTTTACACCTGCAGCTATCACTTTTTCCATCTGGATCTTGATTTACGTGTCTCTCTTTGTCTTTTGTGCTTATCATCTGATTATGGCTTACCGGAACCATGAGAAAAGTACAGCCAATAAAAAAGTGGTAAAGACATGGCCCTATTTTGTAATCATCAATCTTACTTCTATCGCATGGTTTTTTGCATGGACACATGAATGGTTGCTCATATCAGTATTGCTGATTACGATTCAACTGATCATGCTTATAATTCTTCACAACAACTTATGTATTCATGATGCGACCCGGTCGATGATTTCAAAAGTTTGTACACAATTTCCTATCAGTATTTATTTCGCATGGATAACCGTTGCAACAGTTGCGAATTGCGCTTCTTTCCTTAAAGCTATACAATGGAATGGCTGGGGGATCAGCGAGATCAACTGGACGATTACGATCATCGGACTCGTTGTGATCATCACGATCTGGGTGATGAATCGGAGACTAAATGTCTTTTACGGACTGGTAATTTGCTGGGCCTTATATGGTATCATTCTCCGTTCCGGAGAATCAAAAGGCGATTTTCTACCGGTAATCTATACTGCATATGGGGGGATCGCCCTCATAGCGGTGCATATTTTTGTTGCTGTCATACGCAATATGCGAAAACCAACAGCCTCCGGGAACCGGGTATCACATTAAAGAAGATTCCAGTCTCCTATTAAATCCAATTTATCGCCAAAATATAACCCATCGTCGAAAAAAATCTGCGCCCGCAAAGTTTTTTTAGATGTTTACATCAGAAGCACGGAAATGATCAAACTAGTGTTTCATTCCAAATCCACGAAAAGCCTTAAGTCCAAATTCCAGGTCAACCAGATTCCGTTTTATCAAATCCAGATCCGACTGAAAAACCGATTTAGAAGCCAACGTCTTGTGTAAAACCAAAGATCCGAACCTGAAAAAACCAGCAATCCAATTTTCTAAGAAACCTATCCTAATCCGGTGCTGTGAAAACTATCTGATCAACCCACAACGGATTTAAGAGCTGCCGCAAGGCAGCTTTTTTGTTGCGATGATGGCAGGGTGTCGGCTGTCAGCAATCAGCTGTCCCATGAAAAGGAAAGGCGGAATTACTATTGTACCGCTACTGTATACTGCTATTGCCAGGTACCCCAC
This sequence comes from Flavitalea sp., assembly GCA_035526135.1. GTDB lineage: Bacteria > Bacteroidota > Bacteroidia > Chitinophagales > Chitinophagaceae > Flavitalea. Next base: position 5,152 of record DATLDA010000141.1, on the reverse strand, counting down.
AGACCCAATGTAAAAATCCGACATTACTTCCCGGCATTCATATATTATCCACGAAACCTTTCGTAAAAACACTTCATTTTGCTTCTTTAATCATTCAAGATGAAAAATGTGTTGTGGGCTTTTCTTCTTTTACTCATTACGACTCAGGTTCGAGGACAGGTAAAGGGACTGGTAAAAATGATCGTACAACAGGAAAACGGGACGCCATTAGAAAATGCTACGGTGGCATTGTTGAAAAGTTCCGACTCATCTCTCGTGAAATTTGCTGTAGCCGAAAAGTCCGGTGAAATTCTTTTTGAAAATATTCCTACCGGCGGCTATTTTATAAAAATATCCATGGTTAATTATGTTTTGTTTACGAGTAACCGGTTTGAAGTGAGTGAAGAAAAACCCTCGATTGACTTACTGGCAATCCGCTTGCAAAAAGCGTCTGGCAATCTGAAAGAAGTAGTCGTTACCGGGAGAAAACCTTTTATTCAGAAACTTTCGGACCGGATTGTTGTAAACGTTGATAACAGTATTGTCAATGCGGGCAGCACAGCACTCGAAGTACTGGAACGTTCTCCCGGTGTCCAGATCGATGCAAATGATGTGTTGAGCTTGCGGGGTCGCCAGGGTGTAACGATCATGATCGACGGAAAGACCACCCCTATGTCAGGAACGGACCTGGTAAACATGTTGCGTGGCATGCCTTCCGGAAGCATCGAGAGCATTCATATCATTACAAATCCTTCTGCCCGATATGATGCAGCCGGCAATTCCGGTATCATTGATATACGGATGAAAAAAGATCAACGTCTCGGATATAACGGAACCATCACTGCCGGATACGGACAGGGAGTTTTCCCGAAAGCAAACGCAGGCACCACTTTCAACTACCGGAATAAGAAAACAAACGTATTCGGTAATTATAATTTTGGCTATCGTGAAAATCTGAATCATCTTTTTTTAGACAGGAATTTTTTTTCTAATGGCGTATTCAATGGCGCTGACCTGAAAGACAACTATGCGAAAATGCCTTTCAAGTCAAATAATGCACGGTTAGGCGTAGATTTTTTTCCTACGAAAAAAACAATAGTGGGCTTTGTCCTTTCTGGTAATTTCAATCACTTCGACAGGTTAAACAATAACAATTCCATTGTGATTAATCAGCAAAAGCAGCACTCGTTTACATTCCGCACGAAAGCTACAAATGATGACAACTTCAATAATGTAGTTGGCAACGTCAACTTCAAACACACTTTCGATACAACTGGGAAGGAGATCACGGCAGATATCGATTACGGTGAGTACGATAACAATTCGCTGTCTTCGACTTCAACCGATTATTACCGGCTCGATGGCACCACGCAGCAACCATCATACATTTTGAAAGGTGACCAGGCAGGGAAACTTCTGCTCAGGACAGCGAAAATTGATTTTGTGCAACCTCTTAAAAAAGGTGCGAAATTTGAAGCGGGTATTAAGAGCAGTTATGTCTCTTCTGATAATGATGCGAAATTCTTTGATCTCAGCAGCGGCACACCTCAAAATGATATTAACAAAACAAATCGTTTCTTCTATAAAGAATATAACAACGCGGGATATTTTACTTTTAGCAGAGAATATAAAAAATTTAATATCCAGGCCGGCTTACGAGGTGAGCAAACGAACGTTTCTACTCACCAGGTGAAAGGAGAAATCAAATGGGATTCGGGATATTTTCAATTATTTCCGAGTGCCTTTTTCAATTATAATATAAAGAAAGACCAGACGATTGGACTATCCGTCAGCCGACGGATAGACAGGCCCGGATATTCGCAATTAAATCCTTTCCTATTTTTGATTGACGTAAGTACTTATGCTACCGGTAATCCGGCGCTTCTTCCGGAACTGACCTGGTCATATGAATTAAGCTATACCTTGAAGAGCCTGAATTTTACACTCGGCTACAGTCATACAAAAGATGTTTCCAATATTGCGATAGTCCGTTTCCGTGATGTCTTTCCTAATATCCCCTCGGATGAAAATGTAACGGTACAAATCCCTGTTAATCTCACCACGTCTGATTATGTAGGATTGACGGTTGCTGCTCCGGTGCGAATCAACAAGTGGTGGAACATGATCAATAACGGAAGCCTCTATTATAACCACTTCAATGGTAGTCTCGCAAATACGCAATTGGATAAAGGAAAACCAGCGTTCGATCTGAGCAGCAATAATACATTTACACTGGGAAAAGGATGGACCACAGAGCTGAATGGTAATTTCAGCAGTGGTGGTCAATACGGATTCATGGTGTTTGAGAAACAATGGGGTATAGCGACAGGTGTACAGAAAAGCCTTTGGAAAAACAAAGCGACCATTCGGTTAAATATGACTGATATTTTCTGGACAAATCTTCCAAAAGCTACAATCACTTATAATAATTATATAGAAAGGTGGCACGCTGAAAGAGAAACAAGGGTTGCAAATATCAGCTTTACATATCGTTTTGGGAAGAATACAGTTGCTGCGGCAAGAAGAAGAACCACTGCTTCTGAAGAAGAAAGAAGAAGGGCAGGGAATTAATTAAAAATGTAAAATGCAAAATTAAAATTGCAAAAAGCGATTACAGTAAAATTTTTCAATTTTAATTTTCAATTTTTGATTTCTATTTATGTAATCCTGCAAGGAGCTTCAAATGCGGCTGCAGGGCATTTATTGTTTTTTTCTGCAAAAATTGTTTAAGATGTTTGTAAAAATGGCTATGATCGTAATATCCATACAAGCTGAAATGAAAAGTTTCAGGAGCAGTAGCAAGGTGTGCGGTCGCCTTGCGGATCCGCATGATCTGTAATGATTTCTTCGAGGTAATGCCGGTCGTCATTTCAAAATAACGCTGCAAAGTACGGATGGATACTTTGTACTTTTTCGCAAATTCTTCGACACTTGTATCAAACTTGTTCTTACGGAAACATTCGTCGAGTATTTCACGGACTACGTGAACATGACGAAGTGAGCCGGAATATTTATTAACAATTTCCTGATAGTAATTAATAAGGAGATCCACTCGTTCCTGAAATGATCGCACTGTTTTTACACGATTGATTATGTCCCGTTCCAGAAGATACGCAAGCGGAAATATGTATCCCTTATATTCGGAGAAATTGATTTTCTTCTCAAAAATTATCGGAGAGATCCTGAATTTTATGCCGAACAATTGGTTACCGGTCTGATGAAAACATTCGAGGCTGGTATGTCGGGGAAGAAAACCATCCGTTTTCATATCGAACGACTTTTCGCCCAATTGCATCACGAAGGGTGTTCCCAGATTAATCAGATATGTGTAACCGATATTGGGGAATAGTGCATCGGAGAAACCATCCGGATAGAGTTGCCATAAATGCGTAAAGTCTGTTTCCCAGAAAAAATCAATGAAATGGTCAAGTCCGGCGGGAGCGTATGATCTATGGTAGTTTTTTTCGAAATGATCTTTATGAAAGAATTCAACGTGCTGCATAGCTGCAGATCAGGAATTCTGCGTCTCCTGTTTTTCCTCGACTGAATTAGTTGCTTCCTGGGCGGCCATGGGACCAGGTACGTGTTCAATCCGCAACTGAAATTTTGTATTGAGGCTGATTTTATAATCTTGCGACTGAAATAAAGTTTTCACAACAGGATCCTGCAACATCACCAGGGCCAGGTCACTTGCCAGGGGAGATCCACTAATCACGTTTGCTACCCGCCCTTTTGTGAATTCAATAATAAATTTATATCCGGCCTTTCTGCCGCTGCCGGCCCTTTCAAAATCTATACGATTCATGTCGAGTGTCTGAACAGCAGTTACCGCTCTCTTCATTAAGATCTTGATGATGGGCAGGTATTTGTTCCAAACTTGAACGTACATTGAAATGAATTTTTACTTTTGAAAAAAGGCTGAGGCTGAACCTGCAAAGATGCGAAAATTTTCCCCCTTTTCCCAAATAACTTACCTATTGACTGATTTCAACCCTGAAGAGGGCCTTGCGAATTGAAATAAGCAACTGATCACAATGGATAATCGAGGTATCTTTAGTTTCCTCAATTGTGTCCCATGCAACGCTTGATTTTATCCCTATTTGCCGGATTTCTAGCTTTCCAATCGTATGCGCAACAGGCTGCTACTTATTGCAATCCGATAAATATTGATTACGGATATACTCCCATTCCGAATTTTTCGGAAGCTGGCCGGCACCGTGCCACAGCGGATCCTGTAATTGTTCGCTATAAAGGAGATTTTTATTTGTTTTCAACGAATCAGTGGGGTTATTGGTGGAGTAAGGACATGAATGACTGGCATTTTATATCCCGTAATTTTCTCAAACCCTATCATAAAGTGTATGATGACCTCTGTGCGCCTGCTGTTTTTGTTCTGGGTGACACCCTATTGGTATATGGCTCAACACAGGAAAAGAACTTTCCCATCTGGATGAGTACTGATCCCAAATCAAATAGCTGGAAGGAAGCTGTGGATCCCTTCCAACTCGGGGCATGGGATCCGGCTTTCTTTCCTGACGATGACAACCGACTCTATCTCTATTGGGGCAGCAGTAATCTATATCCTCTGTATGCAACAGAAATCGACCGAAAAACTTTACAACCCATAGGGGAAAAGAAAGAAATATTCCACCTGAACGATAGTTTATATGGCTGGCAGCGTTTCGGTGAATACCTGGATAATACTTTTCTCGATCCGTTTGTAGAAGGCGCCTGGATGACCAAGCATAACGGAAGATATTACCTGCAATATGGTGCGCCAGGGACCGAATTCAGCGGATATGCCGATGGCGTATCTGTTGGAGAAAAACCTTTGGGGCCTTTTGTGAACCAACAACACAATCCTTTTGCGTATAAACCGGGCGGATTTGCCAGAGGCGCAGGGCATGGCGCCACATTCACAGACGCTGACAATAATTATTGGCATATTTCCACGATAGCCATCTCAGTGAAAAACAATTTTGAGAGAAGATTAGGTATCTGGCCGGCAGGATTTGATAAGGATGGTGTGATGTATTGCAATACTGCTTTTGGCGATTATCCGCATTTTCTTCCCAATGGCCCGGCCGATCACCTGAAGAGCAGGTTTACCGGGTGGATGCTTCTTAATTGTAAAAAACCGGTACAGGTTTCGAGTACACTTGGCAGTTATACT
>DATLDA010000135.1:0-5619 GCA_035526135.1 Flavitalea sp. | reverse complement strand
TCCAGACTGATATTGGGTTGAGATACGCCGAACTTCTCGATCCGGTTCCTCAACACCTGGAATGTCTGACTCATAGCCGCATTCGCCCGATCCCGGATATAAGCGATCACTTCATTATTTGAAGCATTGATCTTTAATTTATTCTTATCTGTATTAGCGAAATGCGGGGATAATTTAGCATTCGGATTTATTTCAGTAAATGCGTCTCCAAACAGTTCAATGAAATTCTGATCACTCGAAAGTTTTTTGCGTTGAGCCAATTGGATCGCCTTCAGCAATTCAGGATCTTTCGGATTGTTCGCAAGTCCCTTTATTAATCCATCAAGGGCCACATCAAGGGTCACATTGATTCCTCCCTGAAGATCAAGACCGAGTAACAGTTCACTTTCTTTTGCTTTCTGATAACTTTGACCCCACCAGGTAATGCGGGTATCTTTTGTACTGTCGAGTAATCTTTCTAGTCTGTAACGGTATGCGCGGTCGATAGTATCCTGGTAGAGGGCCTGGCTTTCATTGCTTGCAGGATATTTTTGGTTGGCCGTTAGGGGATAAGCTCTTTTTACCTGTTGCCGTGCCCGGGCTTCCATCACTGATTCATGCTTATTTACAAACCAGGTAAACGATAACTGATACAGGGAGATCAGAATGAGTAAAACAGTGAAAATACTAACCAGGGCTCTCATTGTGGAAGTGGTTTATTTTTTAGAGTTGGCAAAGATAGGGTATTCACCCTACAACGGAATGCAAAAACGGTTGAAAGGAAGGGCGTTTCCAGTAAGATTTTCCCGTCTACATCCGCCACTTATTCGCAACATACACGCAGCTCAAAAGTGTAATGCATTTTCAAAATAATGCAGGCTCGTAAACCCGTGTTTGATAATTTTATGGAATGGAAAAAAAGTACAACAAAGCGGAATTATTCTTCATAATAATTATGATTTCTGCAGTAAGTTTTTCTTCCTGTTCAACTTCCAAAAAATTGATAAAAATGGATGAGCAGGTTTTGTCCGGTGATCCGTTTATCGAGAATTTACTCGCAAAGTATCCTGCTTTTTTCAGCAATGTTCTTTTGAATAGGGATTCGTTTCGTGTTCAGATTATTTATACTTCTATTGATCGAACAGAATCGAACAAACCATTATTTAAAACCTATTATTTCAATGTTCATCCGGATGTTTATTTCTATCCCGCCTCTACGGTTAAAATGCCGGTTGCCTTTCTTGCGCTGGAAAAGCTTAATGAATTATCAGGAAGGAATGTCACAAAGCATACCAGTATGATTACAGGTGTGGGAAACTCTGGACAAACAGCTGTCTTGAATGACCCGCAGAGTTCCGATGGAAGGCCAACCATAGCCCAATACATAAGAAAAATATTCCTGGTCAGCGACAATGACGCTTTCAACAGGCTCTATGAATTTGTCGGCCCCGCTTATATTCGCGAAAGATTGCAGGCGATGGGATATGAGCATACTGAAATCTTCCACAGATTGTCGCTTCCGCTTTCTCTTCAGCAAAATTTTGAATTGAACCCCGTTTCATTCCTCGATACTTCCGCGCGGGTTCTTTTCGAAGAACCATCCAGGACTTATCCGATAAATATCAGCCGGCGTGCTGATTTCCTCGGAAAGGGATATCTGGAAAAGGGCCAATTGATAAGTAAACCTTTTGATTTTTCAAAAAAGAATAAGGTGATTCTGTCAGATCTGCATAATATGTTGCAGGCGGTTCTTTTTCCGGAATCTGTTCCTTTGAAGAACAGGTTCAGGTTGTCAGAATCAGATTACCGTTTCCTCAGACGTGCCATGTCGCAATATCCGTCAGAGAGTACCTGGCCCGCTTTCATGCCGGACAGTTTTCCTGATGCTTACTGCAAACTTCTCTATTGGGGAGACGCAAAGGAAACCCTGCCAAAACATTTACGTATATTCAATAAGGTAGGAGAAGCCTATGGATTTCTTACAGACGTAGCCTATATAGTAGATTTTGAAAAAAAAATTGAATTTATGCTGAGTGCCACCATCTACTGTAACAGCGATGGTGTTTTTAATGATGATAAGTATGATTATGAAATCATCGGGATTCCATTCCTGAAAAACCTCGGAGGCGTTTTTTACGAATACGAGTTGAATCGAAAAAGAAATTTTCCTCCTGATCTCTCAGAATTTCGTTTTGAATATGAAAGCTCCGATGAATAGACATTTTTTTAAATCAGAATGGCAGTGTTGGTTTTCTATTTATGGCTGGATACTGGCGGTTATATTTTCCTCATGTTCCAAGCAAAGTGTTGTTGTCACTCCAACAGAATCCGCTTATTTATCAATAACTCATGCAGCGCCGAAAGTTCCAACCCTGCAAATTTTTATGGACGATAAGCCGTTACCCCTTACTGATTCACTCAGATTTGGGACTACCACTGTATACACTTCACTTACCAATCCATACCTGCCGGTCAAGAAAGGGAATCGGAAAGTAGAGATTGGTTTTTCACCCGAAGAAGCGCCGGCCATTTCGTTTAATGAATATTTCGAAGCAGGAAAAGCTTATTCATTATTTGTACTCGATACATTAAAGTATGCGCGACTTAAATATGTGTTATTAAAAGATGATTTCAAAAAATCGATGCCTTCGGGCCAATCAGGTCTTCGTTTTCTGAACTTATCGCCCAATGCGCCTCCGCTCGATCTGTATATAGTACAATGGAGAACAAGGGATACAATCAAGATTGCCGGCTTTCGACGTTATCCTGCATACGATTTCAATACCATTTATTCCGATCAGCAGTTTGCTTATTTTCCTCCTGGTGATTACTGGATGGAAGCACGTGAATCCGGCAGCGGATCGGTGATTCTCAAGGGTGGTCTTACCATCGAAGAAAAAAAGCTTGTCACGATCTACACAAAAGGTTGGTACGGGGCCATTGGTGCCTACCGTTTGAATGTCGGTATAATTGAATATTTACAGGAATAGTTCTCCATAAAATGTGAATCCTGAAAGCCGGACGTTCTCTCCTTTAATCGAACGCATTTCATCCCAACGCAAATCCATTACTTTTGCGCCATCAAAAAAACGATAATGGAGTTATCTGCCCGACTGCAACTTTTTAATGAACCTGAAACATTGAAGATGGCCAAGCTTGGCCGCGAATTGCGCGCCAGAGGCGTTGATGTGATAGATCTCAGCCTCGGCGAACCAGATTTTGATACCCCTGTTCATATCAAAGAAGCGGCGAAGCGCGCAGTAGATGAAAACTGGAGCCATTATCCACCAGTGGCCGGTTATCCTGAACTGCGCGAAGCAGTATGCAAAAAATTAAAAAGGGATAATCATCTCGATTACAAGCCGGAAAATATCATTGTATCAACCGGTGCGAAACAAAGCCTTGCCAATGCAGTATTCGCAACAATCGGTAAAGGAGATGAAGTGATCATTCCAACTCCTTACTGGGTAACTTATTCAGAAATTGTGAAGCTGGGTGAAGGCACTGTAAAACTGATCCGGACTACAATAGAAAACAACTATAAGCTGACAGCCCGGGAACTGGAAAAAGTAATTTCTTCAAAAACGCGGCTATTCATCTTTTCTTCCCCTTCCAATCCAACGGGAGGTTTTTATTCAAGGGAAGAACTTGCGGCTCTTGCAGCTGTTTTCAGGAAATTCCCGGAGGTATATATCATTTCAGATGAAATTTATGAGTATATCAATTTCATAGGGCAACACGAAAGTATTGCACAGTTCGAGGATCTGAAAGAGCGCATCATTATTATCAATGGCCTTAGCAAAGGCTTTGCGATGACCGGTTACAGACTTGGATATATTGCAGCCGATGCATCGGTTGTAAAGGCCTGTGAAAAATTACAAGGTCAGTTTACAAGCGGAACATGTGCCGTCACCCAACGCGCCGCAATTACAGCCCTTACATCCGATCTTTCAACAACAAAAGAAATGGTTGTTGAATTTAAGAATAGAAAAAGAAGAGTGATTGAGATGCTAAGTAAGGTTCCGGGATTGAATTGGCCCGATCCTGACGGTGCTTTTTATATTTTTCCTGTTGTCAAAAAATATTTTGGAAAAAAATGTAAGGATACCGTTATTGAAAATGCAGATGATCTTTGCATGTATCTGCTGAATGAGTGGCATGTTTCCACTGTTACGGGACGGGCCTTTGGAGAACCTGATTGTATCCGAATCTCCTTCGCCAATAGCATGAAAAATATTGAAACGGGAATGGAGAGGATCATTAAAGCCTTCAACGCTTTACAATAGAAGCATTATCATTAAGCATTACTTCTCATTCATACCAACCATAGACCGTTGTGAGAATTTCTATTTGTGCTATGTTTCTATTTAACTATGGGTTGCTTTTTCCCGTTTCTTTCGTTCGACTTTCCTTCACGTTCTAGACATCTGAACAAGTTCTTACCCAGGGTATCATGGCCAGGCGGGTCGAAAGTATCTCGAATGACAGTCGAAATGAAACTCTTACGGGTCTATTGAAATTAGCGGGAATACCTTTCAGCCGGATTGATGAAAATGAAAGTTTTGCGGGAATGCGGTACTGACTGGTAAACATCTGAGAATGTATCAATCTCCTTCAACTGGTCATTTGTCAGATAATATTTCATAGACACATAGAAAGATTCTATCCTGTAAAGAAAAACCCGGTATTCGTCTTGCAGGTTTTGAGCAAGCAACCGTCCATATTCCAACACTGTTGCTAGCTTTTCCATTTCATCCATACATTGAAATTGCTGAATGGTCATATCGGGGTTGTTTTTATTATAGAAGAGTTTATCAATTCCAACAATCGTTCCAACTAATATTGAAGACTAAGCTCAACAGTAGGAAGGATTGATAACTTTTTTATTAAGATTGAAAAATATTACGTTCTGTTAACGATAAAATTTTGATTTCATTATGTGATTATAGTTCTTAGTTTAAAAGTTCTTATTTCTTAGTTGACGTATTCAGAAACCCAACTTTTAAACGACAATAAGCGACAGGTAAGAACTAAAAACGAATTGACATATCAATGATTAAAATAAATTCAACTCAGCTATTAGCAATTGTAATGGCATGGTTTTATAAATGATATCATGCAATTCAAAACACTTCACAACTATTAAAAGCTGAATATGAAAATTAAAGTAACAAATGAAAAAGATGTTTATGTAAACTGGTTCAATGTGGCACCGGGGGTCTGGGGCATGAAGGACACGTTTGTAAATCTATATATGATCCATAGCCCGGCTGATAATAAATGGGTACTGGTAGATGCAGGACTTAAATGGTCGGTGCCGAAAATCAAAAAAATGGCAGAACATTTATTTTGGCCTGATGTTCGGCCTTCTGCTATTTTGTTGACGCATGGTCATTTCGATCATGTAGGGTCACTTGAAAAACTTTCAAAAGAATGGGAAGTTCCGGTATATGCCCACAAACTTGAAAAACCTTACCTCACCGGTCAATCTGCATATCCTCCACCTGATCCCACGGTTGGCGGAGGTGCAATGGCAACTATTTCTTTTTTATATCCAAGAGGCCCGGTGAATGTGGAAGACAAATTTCATCCATTACCGGAAGATGGCAGCATTCCCGTTTTGCCGGGATGGAAATACAT
>DATLDA010000106.1:0-4493 GCA_035526135.1 Flavitalea sp. | reverse complement strand
AAAGGATCCTGCAATTATCCGTTATGGGACACAAAGCCTGCGGTGGATTTCTGTGGGTTATGTATTCTATGCTTACGGTATGGTAGTGATGCAGGCATTTAATGGCGCCGGGGATACCATGACACCCACGATCATCAACCTCTTCGGATTCTGGTTCTTTCAGATTCCGCTGGCCTATATCCTCGCGATAACATTGAAATGGGGACCTGTCGGTGTTTTCATAGCGATACCTATTGCAGAGACAGCCCTTGCCATTGCCGGTATCATCTGGTTCAGGAAAGGGAAATGGAAACGGGTAAAAATTTAGCCTGCTTTTCGTGTGATCAAAGAAAGCAGGTTAAATAGCTTTGATTAACGGTCTTAATTTCAAAGGCACTTCTTTTGCAATCTGTCACAATTATGAATACAATCCCCAATAATATCATCCGCCAGATATTGCTGCTGCTGTTTATTTTACTGCTTGGCTGGATCCTGTTCGATGAATTAAAATTTTTTCTGCCTGCATTCCTCGGAGCCTACACATTGTATGTGATGATGCGAAAATATATGTTCATCCTCACGGGCAGGCGCAAGTGGAAAAAAGGATTAGCTGCAACTGTACTCATGTTGATATCATTCGTAGTGATCCTGCTACCCATATTTTTGCTGATCAATATGATGACAGCGAAAATTGGTTTTGCCATTTCGCATTCGGAGGAAGTGATGAAAAGCATTCAGCAATTTGTAACAAAATATGAAAATCGTTTCGGCATAGATATCATCACGGAAGAAAATACACAAAAAGTAACGGGATGGGTGGCGGCCACTTTGCCTAAGATCCTTAATGCTACGCTGAATACGCTGTTATCAGTAGTAATTATGTATTTCATCCTGTTTTTTATGCTCACACAGGGAAGAAAAATGGAAGCCACTTTGTACGAATCTGTTCCGCTGAAAGATGAAAATATTACAATGCTGCGGAAAGATCTGAATGGAATGGTACTCTCCAATGCCATCGGTATTCCTTTAATCGCACTCGCACAAGGGATCGTCGGCGTAATCGGGTACATACTGATCGGTGTCGAGCAACCATGGTTCTGGTTCGTCATTACCTGCATTGCAGCTATGTTGCCAGTTGTTGGAGCGGCTGTGGCTTATGTTCCTATCGGGATTTTATTTTTTGCGCAGGGAGATGTAACGCGAGGTGTCATCCTGTTGCTTTTTGGATTTCTGATAATCGGGACAACCGATAACATTTTTCGATTCTGGCTTCAAAAAAAATTGGGAGATGTACACCCGTTGATCACTGCCTTTGGAGTGATCATTGGAATTAACCTGTTCGGGTTCATCGGCCTGATCTTTGGCCCTATTCTCATCTCACTTTTTTTGCTGATGGTGAAAGTCTACGTGAATGAGTTCAGCATTCATAAAAGAAATTTGAATAAGGGTGTAGATGATGTGGTGGGGATAGAGAATAAGCAACAATAGTGCAGCCATTGGCTATCAGCGGTCAGCAGTCAGCTGTCTCACTTAGATTAGTATAAAATATTTTGTTTCTAAAAAATCTCTACTCAAATAATTTGTATTTAGTCAGGGAGCGACTGCTGACCGCTGACAGCTGATTGCCAAACACCATAAAACGAACTGGTAGTTCATAAAAAAAAGAAAAGCCCAATCATAGGGTACGAACCTAAATTGAGCTTTCTCGCCTTCAAACCATCTGAAGTTTATGTATCCACTAGCCGTTTAAAATAGTGGACTTCGCCAGATAGTGTTTTGACGGGTAGTATATAAATACACAACTCCCGTTTTTAATAGTATTGATAATGGTTTCTGTCAGTTCCGAAGGGACTGCCGGACAACCATAACTTCTTCCATTGATTTGGTGATTTTCGAGATAATCGGATCCAACATATTCGGATCCATGAATCACGATATTGCGGGCATCCGCCTTACAATTAATTCCTCTTTCTATGCCTTTCATTTTTAGCGCCAGGCCATGTTCACCATAATAGGATTGTCCTGTTATATAAAAGCCAAGACTGCTTTTATGTGATTCAGGATTGTTGGAAAAATATCTTGCATATTCACCGCCTGAATTTTTTCCATGTGCTACGAATGTCTGTAATACCAATTCCATTTTCTTTACATCGATCACATACATTCTTCTTCTTCTGGAAGACTGGCTGAAATCACAAATCATCAGCATCGAGCTGTTAACTCTTCCTCGTTTCTTCAAAGAATAATAGCCACGGTATGCTAATTCAAATGCTTGTTTACTGAGACCAACCCGGTTCAGGTTCATGCTGTCATAAATCAGGTAAGCTTTTTCAGCAAGTATTTGTCTTGTGTTTTTTGAGGGAACTGTTCTGAGGTTCGCCGGTTTTTTATCAATGGGCCCGCTGTGTATAGCATTATACATTTTGTTACTACTGGTACTCGAGATGAGTACAGGGGATAATAAAAGCAGGCTACAGATGCCTGCGGCGGGTACAGATAATTTCTTGCGGCGCATTCTCCTTTAAGTTTTCAGTGGTTCAGGTCAAAACGATCGTACTCAACAAAATATTACCGTTTTGTTAAATATACAAGGGGAAATCACTCAATTATTTTATTGTGATTACGATTGATGTTTTCGACGAATGTTCAAAAGACTGTAAATCAGAGCAGAATTTTTATCTTCTTAAATTGGGAAACAGTTCATAAATGAGAAAGTCTTTTTTTCTCTTACACGATCAAATACAATTTAAATTTTATCATTCTATGCGGTCTTCCTTTTATATCGTGTGCATCCTACTTGTCTGTTGCAACGATCAAAAAAACGAATCAGCAAATGCAAATGCTGATACTACGAAAACAGTATCGCCTCATGCCGATTCACTGGCAGCAGAAAAAAATCCGGACACTGCTTTTCCATCGGGATCTCTGCGTGCTGCTGACAATCCACACTGGAAAAAGAAAAAAGATGAAGGCGTACATTTTTTTGTTGTAGGTAATGAGCCTTTCTGGAGCCTTGAATTAAGAAATCAGCAACGCGTAAATTTCAGGTTGTCTGATTGGCAATCAGATTCAGTTATTGCGGTTACAACCTCTTTCCAATCCGGCAAAAAAAATGAGATTGTCGCGAAAGAATTTAGGCTGTTCATCATTCCCGGAAAATGCAGCGATGGAATGAGCGACTTCATTTATGATTACCAGGTCGAAGTATTCTTTAAAGGGGTGCGGTATAAAGGATGCGGGATCGATCTGACGGAATAGAATAGAGTGACGCTGGCTGTCAGCGATCAGCTGTCAGCGATCGCATCAAAAGAAAAAGCATAGTTCAGAATCAGATGAATTTCAAATTTAGTTTCCTTTGGGATACCTAATGCAGACGGCTTCTATGTTTTCCAATAAAATGCAGCCAGGGCTGATGGGTTTACGGTAGTCTTAAGACTACGGTAATGTTTGGCGTTAAAATGCGGTACGTCTTGATTAAAAAACTACCAGGTTTACGGTAGTCTTAAGACTACGGTAATGTTTGCCGTTAAAATGCGGTACGTATTGATTAAAAAACTACAGAGACTACGATAGTCTTAAGACTACGGTAATGTTTACAAGTAATATGCGGTAATTCTGTGACTAAAAACTCCCGACTGCCGACTGCTGACTGCCCTCAGCTGACTGCCTTCACTCATACACCACTCTTTTCAAATAAAAAGTTTTTGGATCGATAACGGGTAAAGTCTTGCTGGAGATGAGTACAGGCTTACTTTCCAAAACAACTTTTTGAATTCCGGTATCTGTCTGTATTTCGAGTGGTAAAGACATTGGGAAAAAAGTAGAAATAAAATAACTGGTATCTCCATTTTGCTTTACCGCGATCTCTAGTTTGTTTACGGTTCTTAAATACATATCGAAAAATGGTTTCAGGTTTCGACCGGATGCACTGCTGAAGAGTTGTTCAACATCGTTAGTAGTTACCAGGTTGTCGTAAGTATACTTTGGATCTGTGGCCAGTTTTTTTAATGTAGGGAAAAAAATACTGTCGCCGATAATGTAACGCAGGCTATGCATGAAAAATGCGCCTTTACCATAAATATCACCCTGGTATACATCGTCCGAATTCGCATCATCATCAGGAACTACAGGTTTGCGATTTTGGATAGCGCGTGCTGTTCTCGCCATTCTTTTCTGATAAGCTTCTTCACCTTCATATTCACGTGTAAACAATGCATCGCCGAAACTGCAAATACCCTCCTGGATCCACATATCCGCATAATTCTTGTCTGTGACTTTGTTGGCCCACCATTCATGACCAAATTCATGATGCAACAACCAGTCAAAATCAACACCGCGGACTTTTGTATAAGTGAATTTGTTGCCGTATGCATTCATCGTCTGGTGCTCCATACCCAGGTGCGGAGTTTCTGCAATGCCGATCTTTTCCTTTACAAAAGGAAACTCGCCGAAATATTTTTCCATTACTCTGGTTGACCGTTCAAGCAGTTCGAGATGTTTGATTGCTTTATCGG
>DATLDA010000105.1:0-10837 GCA_035526135.1 Flavitalea sp. | reverse complement strand
CGCAGCATAATAGGTATGGGGTATGGGGTATGAGGTATGAGCTATTTGTACTTGAGTGTAAAAAATATATTAAAAGTTATCAGACTAAAAATTAGTTTCAAAACCCATTCTACTCCATACCCGATACCCGATACCCCATACCCCATACCTCAAGGCTTATTACCGATTATTCTCAGTTTCGCATAGTTCAACATGATCTTCTTTTCACCATTGTGTTCAAATTTCACGGTAGCGATCGGATTGTGCGCCGATCCTTCCAGCTTCATTACTTCTCCAAATCCG
Source organism: Flavitalea sp. (assembly GCA_035526135.1). Taxonomy (GTDB): domain Bacteria; phylum Bacteroidota; class Bacteroidia; order Chitinophagales; family Chitinophagaceae; genus Flavitalea. The sequence goes on along the minus strand of DATLDA010000105.1, from coordinate 10,555 downwards.
AATTTCTGATGTTCAACTTTTTGTCCGGCGTGTAAATTACTGGTATCACTGGGAGAGAAATCAGGAGTGGGGGTATGTTCAAAAACCTTTGTCGGACTTTTAGGAGCTACGTAAGAAGGTTTGGGAGGCTCCGGTTTCTGAAAATAATTTGAGGCGGGCGATGAATAGCCGCCTGCCTTTTGCATTCGCTCGTAGGCATTTGATGCAGTGCCGAAATAACTGCCCTGCTGGTTGCGAGCACCACCACCTGCGAAACTCCGGTCAAGATATGTTTCAGGCAATTCATTGATGAAGCGGCTCGGTTCATTTTGTATTAATGAACCGAATTTGTATCGCGTATTTGCATAAGTGATCCACAGCTTGTGCTTGGCACGGGTGATCACTACGTAAAACAACCTTCTTTCTTCTTCGAGTTCTTCTCGTGTATTGATTGACATCGCATTCGGGAATAGCATTTCTTCCAAACCTGCTGCGAATACGCATCCGAACTCCAATCCCTTTGCTGCATGAATCGTCATAAGTTTTACCGTGTCGGCATTGGGGTCTTTATCATCCGCGTCAGTCAATAAAGTGATTTGTTGAAGATATGCTCCGAGTCCTTTATCACCCACTTCGCCATCTTCATTTGCCGGTGTTTCTGTAAATTCTTTAATAGAGTTCAATAACTCCTGGATGTTTTCGTATCGTGCAACACCTTCCGTGCTTTTATCATTGAACAATTCACGTACGATGTTCGTCTGCTTGCCAATGTGAATGGCTACTTCATAGGCATTGTGTTTTTTCAACATACTCTGAGCACCCTGTATCATCACTACAAAATTCTCAATGGCTTCAACGGCTGCACCCCGAATATTGAATTCACGTACCCTTTCCAATACTTCCCACATTGTTAGGTCACGCTCGTTCGCCTGTTTCACAATATGGTCGATGCTGGTTTTACCAATTCCTCTTGCCGGGTAATTTATAATACGCTTCAATGCTTCTTCATCACGTGTGTTCACCATCACACGCAGGTATGCGACATAATCTTTGATTTCTTTGCGTTGATAAAAACTGATGCCACCATAAATCGTATAGGGAATGTTCATGCGTCGCAGGCTTTCTTCAAAAGCACGGCTTTGGGCATTCGTACGATACAGTATCGCAAAATCGCTGTTACGGTAATGATTGCGGAGCTTCTGTTCCTGGATGGTATCAGCAACATATTTTCCTTCATCATTGTCAGTCATTGTGCGTACCAACCGGATCTTTTCACCCTGTGCATTATCCGTCCATAAATTTTTTGGAATCTGTCCCTTATTATTGCTGATCACTTCATTTGCAACATTCAGGATACTTTGCGTGCTACGGTAATTCTGTTCGAGTTTTACCACTTTTACATCTTCATAATCTTTCTGAAACTGCAGAATATTTTCAATGGTAGCACCGCGGAATGAATAAATACTTTGCGCGTCATCACCCACAACACAAACATTTTCGTGAGCAGCCCCCAGTAATTTTATGATCTCGTATTGAGCCGGATTTGTATCCTGGTATTCATCAATGAGGATGTATTTGAATTTATGCTGGTATTTATACAAAGCATCAGGAAAGTTCTTCAGCAATTCATAAAATTTCAAAAGCAGATCATCAAAGTCCATTGCCCCATTCCGGAAACAGCGTTTAGCATACGCTTCGTACACCTGGGCTATGGCCGGACGGTTGGATCGCATGTCCTCCTGCTGTATATAATAATCGGTAGCATAATCGGCGGGACTTACCAGCGCATTTTTTGCTGTACTGATTCGATTGTAGACAATATTCGGTTTGTAATGCTTGTCGTCCAGGTTAAGTTCATTCACGACGGATTTTATCACACCCTTCGCATCGTCCGTGTCGTATATGGTAAAATTACTCGGGTATCCGAGTCGCGGCCCTTCGGAACGTAAGATTCGGGCAAACACACTATGAAAAGTCCCGATATACAAATTCCTTGCATCTGTGTTCTCTAACACTTTCTCCACCCTTTCCTTCATTTCTTTCGCGGCCTTATTGGTAAAGGTGAGTGCAAGAATATTGAATGAATCAACGCCGTAATGCGCCATCAGGTGTGCGATGCGCGTAGTCAGTACTTTTGTTTTTCCGCTTCCGGCTCCGGCTACAATCATCAATGGCCCGTCCTTATGCAATACCGCTTCCCGCTGGGGTTCATTCAAATCACTGAGGTAATCGCGCATAGATGCAATTTACGAACGGCATTCGACAGATTCGTGCGATTTATGCACAGAAAAAACTGCTTTACTGCGCTCTTTCAACGGTCTGAATGATGAAATCTAAATGTTCTGAAACTTTTCGAGTACTTTTTCAAGGTCAATGCCTTTTCCCAACACGCCATCAAACAAATCTCCTTCACTGCGGATTCTTTCCACCATATTATGGATCGTAAAGTTTTGCATTTTCAAACCTTTTTTTACTTCATCCCAATGAAGTGGCGCGCTGGCTGTTGCACCGGATTTCGGTCTGAGTGAATAAGGAGCTGCAATTGTTTGTATGGCCCTGTTTTGAAGAAAATCCAAATAGATTTTTCCTTTTCTTTTGGCTGGTGTTCGTTCGAGACTGGTGAAAGACTTCATTTCTTCATGCGCAAATGTTACGATCAGTTCTGCAAGCTGTTTCGATTGTTCATAAGTATATTCAGCCCCGAGCGGAATATAAATATGAATACCGGTTGAACCCGATGTTTTTGGATAAGAAGGGAGATCAACTGCTTCAAGAATTTTTCTGACGACATGAGCGGCTTCCATGACTTGTTCGAAAGAATTCGTATCGGGATCCAGATCAATGACGCACCAGTCGGGATTATCCGGTGTGTCTGTACGACTATGCCATGGATTCATTTCTATACACCCGAGATTGGCAATATAAAGAAGGGAGGCTTCATCGGTACAGACATAAAATGTTTTATTGCCGTCCCTGGTTGTATTTTCATAATCATGTGTTTTTATCCACGCGGGCACTTTGCCTGCCACATTTTTCTGATAAAAACTCTCACCCATGATTCCATTCGGATAGCGATTCAATGATTGCGGCCGGTCCTTCATGTAAGGAAGCATATATGGAGCTACCTGATAATAATAATTGATCATATCTCTTTTGGAGATCTTTTCTTTAGGCCAGTAAATCTTAGAAGTGTTCGTGAACTTTATTTCCCTTTCATCAATTTTCTTTGTTTGAGTTTCCTCTTGTGGATTCAACAGCGTGTCTCTTTCAGATTTATCCTTCGCAGAGAATTGATTGGTAACCGATCCCGCATTTTCACTATCAGGCTGAATGCTTTTTCGTTGTTTCTTTTGTGGAGAAACTTTTTTTTCGGAAGAAATTTCTTTAGAATCACTTCTGGGGGAATTTTTATCGCTTTCTTCAACAAGTCCGTCCGTTGCAACTTGTGCTTTTTGCAGCTGTACATCTAAAGGGTCTTTATCATCACGTAATCCCTGAAACGACGGATGGCGCATGATGCGGTCCGCGGTAAGTTCCTGATATTTTACTTCGCATACGAGTTCCGGCCGTAACCATACGACCGCCGCCTTGGGAGGTTTAGGTCTGAACCTGGTAGGTTTATTAATGATCGGTTCTTCCGGGAAAGGACATTCTTTTGTTACCAGCGGTTTGAGTTTTTTTAGAATTTCCTCCTGCATCTTATCCGTGAATCCGGTACCCACCTGACCGATAAAAACCAGTTGTTTATTTTCATACAATCCCAGAATCAGTGCACTGAATTTCTTGTTGCTGTCTTCATTTCTCGTATATCCTGCGATAACCGCCTCATGACGTTGCTCCGTTTTTATTTTTAACCAGAATTTCGTTCTGCTGTCAGGTATATAGGGACTGTCCGATTTTTTTGCAATGATCCCCTCAAGTCCCAATTTATCTGCAACGGAGAAAAATTCTGTGCCGCTTGCATCAAAACTTTCGCTCAAACGGATTATTCCTTCAGGCGGTGAAATTTCCGACAGGATTTTCCTTCGTTCAAGCAGAGGGAGATCCAAAAGTTCAACGCCCTGTAGCCACAGGATATCAAATACGTAAAACATCAGATCACCATCCGATTCACTTTTCCAGTTTTGAAGATTGCCAAATTCGGAAAGACCTTTTTCATTTATCACTACCAACTCACCATCGACAACTGCATGAACAGGCCATTGCTTCAAAGCCTCAACGACCGGATAATATTTTTGATTGAAATCATTATTATTTCTCGAACGCAATTCAACTTTTCCTTTATTCAAATAAGCAAGAGCACGATATCCATCCCATTTCACTTCATATATCCATTCAGGGTCGTCGAATGGTTTATCGATGAGCGTTGCAAGCATCGGTCGAAGATCCTCGGGGAATGGAGTTTTCTTTTTCTTTGTGATACCAGCCAATATTCTTTTAATACTAGCAGGATAGTTTATTCCGGCAACGGGGCTTTGTTCTTCTGTAATTTTTTTGCTTTTGGAAATGTTTTTAGCGGGTTCTTTCAACTCTCCGTTTGATTTTCGGTTGCTCTGCCATTGCTTTGAATTTATATCGGCCCGGATATCTTCGATAGTTTTTCCTGATATGACTGATTTATCTTTTTTTGTTATATCCGTTTCGCTTGAATAGCTGTCCGTTTTTTTGATCAATAACCATGCATTTTCTTCGCGGTTTGAAGATTTTACGAGCGCGAACTCACCTTTCAATTTTTTTCCATTCAGACGGATTCGGAGGGATCCACTGTAGAATTCTTTCAGAAGTATTTTTTCTCTCGCTTCTTTCGAAGCAGCTTCCTGTGCCGGCTCATAAGTTCCTTCATCCCAAATAATAACCTGTCCTGCTCCGTAATTCCCTTTGGGGATGATGCCTTCAAAATCTTTGTAATCGAATGGATGATCCTCAACCAGCATCGCCAGTCTTTTGTCGTCCGGATTCATCGAAGGGCCCTTTGGAACTGCCCAACTTTTGAGTGTTCCTTTCAATTCCAATCTAAAATCATAATGAAGATGTGAAGCATTGTGCTTTTGAACTACGAAGATGAGTTCGCTTCCTTTCTTACCGGCCTTGTCTCCTTCCGGTTCCGGTGTTTTGTTGAAAGATCTTTTCTTTTTGTACGCTGAAAGACTCATGCGGGAGAAAACATAAAAAGTATGCCGATGCCGGGGTAAAATAAAAAAAGGCACACCTTACGGGGTCTGCCTTTTCTGGTTATCTAAGAATTCATGGGTTATCGTGAATGAAGCGTCTTTACTGATACAAAAAACAGCGTGTTCAGTTAGAACCCCGATGAATAAGGTTTAAAAAGTTGATGGATCTCAGAAGGTGCGGTGACTTTTTCAGTAAATATTTATTAGAAAAAGTTGCTTACAGAAAGTTAGTAAAGTTTTTTTGATCCGGATGCAGAAAACAAAAATAAATATTTTCTTTTTTAATTATCAGCCCTTCCATTTTTTCTTCCGCATTTCCAAAGTGATTTTATTTATTTTTTATCTCTTTCGAGCAATTTAAAAAACTGGTCAAGCTGAGGAAGGATCAAAATTCTTGTTCTTCGGTTAATGGCCCGTCCTTCTGCTGTATCATTCGATGTCAACGGTTTGTATTCACTTCTTCCGGCAGCGGCTATATGCGACGGGTCGAGCCCATGTTGTGTTTGTAATAATCTGACTACTGCGGTAGAGCGCTTAACACTCAGGTCCCAATTATCCTGTAACACTCCTTTGCGAAAGGGAACATTGTCCGTATGACCTTCAACCATGAATTCCATCCCGGGTTGGTTTTTTAATACAGCGGCTACTTTTTCCAAAACACCTTTTGCCGCCGGCGCCACTTCATAACTTCCGCTCTTGAAAAGCAATTTATCAGAGATATCTATATACACGACACCTTTATCAACCCGGATATTGATATCCTCATCATCGAGGTTACCAACAGCACCTTTCAGGTTCATGACCAAGGCCATATTCAGCGAATCCTTCCTTGCCATAGCTGATTGAAGATCTTGTATGTAGGCATCTTTCGCACCAATGTTTTCAAGTGATTTATTTATGCTTGCCGCCTGTGCCGAACTTATCACCGACAAGTCCTGTAATTGTTTTAACGCCTGTGTATTGTTTTCTTTCAAAAGTGCAATATGCCGATTCAAATTTTCAACTTCAGTCTGCAAGCCGGCTTTATCCCTGTTTGCTGCAGCTTTTTCATCTTCGCAATTTTTTAAACTTCCCTGTAGTTGGATATATGTTCCATTTAACAAAGCATACCGTTCCTGCTCAGCCCTGTATTTTTTTGAGCTGACGCAGGAAATCAAAAAAATGCTGCTAGCGGCAATGATCAAAAATTTTCTCATGTGTGTGGAGTTGGGTTAAAATATAAACGTCAGCAAAATAAACACAAGCACGCGAAAATCTTCGCCGAAACACAAATTAAAAGGTTAAATAATTATACTATTTCAGAATTAAAATTTACGATACCTGACTTTGACTAAGTAATACGTGATTCAGGCGCTCCTTTAGAAAAAAGGGATTGGATGTAGGTTTGAACAAATATGTTTTCAGTTAAACTAATAACCTAATGAAGACATTTTTTTGTAAATTCAGATGTCAACTTCCTTTCATGAGAAGTCCGTTCTTGTTTATCGCATTGTTAATCACCTTCGTGTCCTTTGGTCAGTCAGACAGTTTAATTCGCCAGACGGATTCTCTTTCCGCCAGCAGCGTACCGCTCGAATATAATAAGATCACTTTTTATCTGTTTGACGGACGTGTGCTGAAGGGGCGCATCATTACCATTTATGATCATGATATTTCATATTCAAAAAATACAAACCGGCGCAGTGTGGACTATACACCTCCCTCTTTTCTTCCGATTAACAAGATCGCCGTGGTGTATGTGAAAAGAAATTCCTTTTTAACCGGGATGGGATATGGAGCGGTCCTTGGTTTTGCTGCGGGATACGGTTTGGGACAGCTTGCGTATGAAACGGAAGACGAGGGAAATAAGGTATGGAAAAGTTTCAAACTCGCAGGATTAACAATGGTGCCCTTTGCGGTTTTCGGAGCTTTTGTAGGACCCATTGTTACCAGAAAAAGATTTGTAATATCAGGAAGTCGTGATAACCTGGTAGGCGTTTGTATAAAGCTTTCCCTGATCCGGTAATTTTTGGGTAGATTAATTTGTATACAACAAAAGCACCCGGAAAAGATCATCGGGATTGAAAGGCTTCACGATAATATTTGTCAGCCCTGCCGCGTATACTTCTTTTTCGACCTCGTTTGGCACACTGGCCGTCAGTGCGATCACTGGCAAGGTTTCCCCCCGGTTTCTTAATTGACGGGTAGTTTCATAACCATCCATTTCAGGCATATCAAGATCCATCAATACCATGTGATGTTTATCGCGGTTAAATTTTCCCAATGCTTCAATACCGTTGGAGGCAACATCTATTTGTGCGCCGCATCTTTCAAGAAAAGTTTGCGCAACAAGGACATTCATGGGATTGTCTTCCACCAATAGAATAGAAATGCCACGGAAAAGTTTCGAATGATCGGAATAAGTATTTTTTTCTCTTTTTAAACCACTGATCTTATCTGGAGATAATTCGAAAGTCTGTGTGAAATAAAAGCAGGATCCCTCTCCCGGATTGCTTTTCAATTTGAGTTCTACTCCCTGGAGTTGCAGAATTTTTTTGCTGATGGCAAGGCCAAGTCCTGTACCGCCGTATTTTCTCGAAGTTGACGTATCCGCCTGTGTGAATCGCTCAAAGATGACTTGTTGCTTATGGTAAGGAATTCCAATTCCGGTGTCAGTAACGGTAAATGTCAACCTGATCGAACGATCACTTTTGTCATCGACCCGAATGTCTAATACCACGCTTCCTGATGTTGTAAATTTGATCGCGTTGTGTACAAGGTTATTCATCACCTGCGCTGTACGAGTGGGATCAGCGATCACTTTATGCGTTAACAACGAGTCGATATGCGTATGTAGCGCGATCCGTTTTTCAGTGGCCATGTTTTGCAAACCGGCCATTATATTTCCTGCAATTGCACCTAGATCAATCGCGATTTTCTCAAATTGTATTTTTCCTTCCTCAATTTTGTTGTAGTCTAATATATTATTGACGATGGAAAGGAGGTTATCTGCTGCAAACATCAGGACTTCGAGATTTTCTTCCTGGTCGGGCCTGGGTTTACTCCGCTGAAGCAGGTGAGCCATTCCAATGACCGAGTTCAATGGAGTACGGATCTCGTGTGACATGTTTGAAAGGAAAACAGATTTTGCTTTTAAAGCCTGTTGCGCATCGGCCGCTGATTTTTTTAGTTTATCAGAGAACCTGTGCGACAACACCATTGATTGCAGGAAGAAGAAAGCAATGTATCCTAAAAAAATATATCCTTTCACGGGGTTGATCACTCCAAAATATTGAAGGTTGGTAGCGAGGAAAAGAAGAAACATTACGCCACTGCTTAAAAGCGCAAATAGTGAACCGGGTCTTTTATGCCTCAGGGCTCTTACATACACATATATGCCATACGCGGTATATGCAAAGCCAACAGCCAGAAAAATATTTAGCAAATGTGTAAAGAAAAACGGTGGGATTGCAACGATCAAAAATGAATAGACCGTACAGATTGCTATAAGGATTTTCATTACAACAGGACGTACATCCCTCGGATATAATAAACGGGTATAATGCCCGAACAGCCCGATTGATACAACAAGCGTTATATATTCGAGGCGAATCGTCAGGAACCAGTCCAGTGATGGAAACAAAGCGTGCAATACATACAAATCAGTTCCCACCATGCGGTAACTGTAGGTGATGCAAAAAAGGGAAAAGAAGAGAATTGTTTTGTCATGCCTTCCAAAAACGAATAATCCTAAAAAGAAAAGTCCTCCCATAAACAAACACCCTGCAAGCATCAGGTCATATGCCACGTCCCGGTAATATTGGGTCACCACTGCTTCACGGGTTCCCAGTACCATGGGCTTATACGTACCCCCTTTGTTATGCCAGTAATTGGCGACCTGCAGTACCAGCTGCAACGTATCGGTATTTGAGGGGAGGTTCAGGGTTCTTGTTGTCCAGAAGGGTATTGCTTTTTTTTTGTCTGCTGCAGGCTCTCCGTTTTGTAGATGAAGCACACCATTGACAAAGAATTTATAAGAGCTGTATACATCCGGGATGCTGAGGGCAAGCCGGGGTTTTTGCGCAGGCAATAAAATCGTAAGCGAATAAGTTGCGAAACCCTTAGACGATAACCCGGATCCATTTATTTTCATCTTGTTCCACAGCAGCGGATAATTCACAAAAACTTCGCTCTTTTTTAATGCACTATCAGGTGGAAGTAATTGTTTCCAGAAAAATTTCCACTCACCAGAAAGATGTAAGGGTTTTCCTGTAAGATCCGTATTGCGTAAATCGAGTATTCCTTTGTGGGCGAGTGGTTGTTTTGATTGTGCTGATACGCCTGCCACGTATCCTGAAAGGATCAGAAAGCAGAGTACGGATCTCACAACCTGTTTCATAGGTTACTTGAACGGACTGAGGCTCATAAAATTGCAATTAGTTGGGCGGCTATTCCCGGTAATGGGTGCGACATTTATGGGACAAAAAGAAATAGGACTACCGTAGTCTTAAGACTACCGTAAGATAAGCGATGAAAAAACGGTAAAAGATGGGAAAAATTCTTTTTATCAATTTCACTCTCATTATTCATATTCACTATCAAACGAGTATGTAATTGGTGATTTTAAAAATGCATTGAATTTTGTGCCACATAAAGAATTTCGGGAAGGACTTTTAAGAATTTATATTGAAAATTTAAGACAGACTACCGTAGTCTTAAGACTACGGTAGTTTTTGTGGGGAAAAGACGGTAAACCACGAGGAAATCCTCATTCAACCTTCATCACTTCAGTACGTTTAGAAACACCGTTTTCATTGATCGCTTCGATCTGAAAATAATATGTCAGGTTACGGTCCATTGCCTTGAAGTAATAATCATTGCCACCCATTACCATGATGCAGTTGTACAATTTATCCGGCGCAATCCCTGTATAAATGTTGTAAGCATAGGCATTGTCAACAGGTATCCATTTCAACCACGCACTGCGTTTGTCTTTTTGCGTTCGCAACACAATAAATTGCTTCACCATACCGGGCACCGCGCCCGGCCCCTTACCAAAGACCCGAAACCCGCTGAGTGCAAATTTTCCTCCTGGCATATGAATATTTTCTAGCTTAATATAGCGCGCCTGAACAGGCTGCCTCAGTTCAATATAATCGTGCGGCACGTCTTTTTTGTTTGTGCTTTTATCAACCAGTATCTTCCAGCTTTTACCATCCGAAGAATAAAATAATTTGTATTGCGTATAAGTATTTTTCATTTTACCAAGAAAAGCCGAATCAAGATCCTGGTCAGCATAATTCAATTGAACTGCCCGGATGGTACTCGTGGCACCAAGGTCTGTCTGTATCCATTCGCCCTTGTTTCCTGACGCTGCACTCCAATAGGTCTTTATATCCTCATCTACTGCATTATTCGCAGTATAA